>JANQIA010000346.1 GCA_028282405.1 Rhodovibrionaceae bacterium | reverse complement strand
CAGCGAGCTGCATCATCAGAACCGGGCCCGCATGCTGATCTCGGAGGTCAAGGACGGCAAGCCGGGCATCGTCGGCGAGTGGACGATCTCGGAGCCGATCCCGGTGGCAGAGCTTCTGAATTGACGAGTCTCCGATCAAGAATTTGCGCGTGCGGGGCAACCCAGGCCAGCGCTTGTCGCGCCTGTTTGGGCCCCCGCCCGCAGATCGACGCCGCGCCGGCCCGAGCTCAGGGGCGAAGGGCTCACCAGCTAATCGAGTAGCCGACCATGGCCTTGAAGTTGCGGCCGGCCTCGGACACGCCCGTGAAGACCCGCTCGTAGTTCTCGTCGAAGGCATTGTCGATGCCGAGATCGACCCGGAACCCTCGCAGCAGCTCCGCGGAGGGCTGCCAACTGAAATAGAAGTCGTGGACCGAGTAGGCGCTGCGCTCTTCGTCCGGGTCGTTGACGTTTTCGAAGCGCGCGGCGGCGAGCATGTTCCAGCCGATGACGGAGTCGATCTCCGGTAGCTTGAGCGCGGTGTTGACGGTGTACTGGTTCGGCGTCAGCACGCCGAGCTTTTCGCCGGTATCCTCGTTCTTGCCGTTGATCGCCGAGAAACCCAGGCCGATGAGAAGGCGGTCGCTTTCGTAGGAGGCTTCCACCTCCGTCCCCCAGAGCTTGGCGTCGGGCACGTTCACCAAGTTCGAGGTGCCGTCGCAGTTCCCGGGAATGTTGGGGTTGCAGTCGACGAAGGGCCTCGGCTGGTCGACCGAGAAATCGATGAAGTCATGGCCCCAGATCCGGAAATGCGAGGCCTTGAACTGAAAGATGTCGTTCCGCTGGGCGATGTCTTGGAACGTCAATCCGCCGCCGAACTCGACGGTCTGCGTCGTTTGCGGCTTGAGATCGGGATTGGGCACGAAGTTGTTGATCACGCCGGCGCCGATCGGGATCTCGAAATGCACGCCGGTGAGAAAGAGCTCGTCGAAGCTCGGTGCGCGAAAGGCTTCGGCATAGCTGGCGAAGAGCATCAGGTTGTCGTTCGGCAGATAGCTCAGGCCAATGCGCGGCGAGAGCTTCTGATCGTCGTTGCCGTCCGCCACATCGCTCGAGGACTCGTAGCTGTCGAAGCGAAGGCCGGGGATGATCAGCACGTCGCCTGGAACCACGCCGAAAGGCTCCGAAACGATCACCTCGGCCTGTGAGAAGAGGCCGTAGAAGTTGGAGTCCGCGTCCGGCACGCCGTCGCGATCGCCATCCCCCGCCGCACCGTCTTGCACGTCCCTGTAGAACTCGCCGCCATAGGTGAAGGTGGTGGAGATGTCGTCGGAAAAGAGAAAGCGCGACCGATTGTCGATGCGGGTCCCGAACGTGGCCACGTCGCGCTTCAGCAGCTCGCCGGCGGGCCCGGCCCCTTGATCGTCCAGGCGGCGTTCATCGACCTGGAAGTCGGTGTAGTAGGTCACGACGTCCAGGTCCAAGAGGCTGTCCGAAGGGTTCTTGTAGCTATAGGCCGCGCGAAAGGTGTTGGAGCGAATCTCCTTGTCGACCAAGTTGCTATCGCCGGCGCCCTGGCCGTTGTTGGGCTCTTCCGTGTCGTTGTTGAAGGTGATGAACGAGCCCTCGATGCGGTGGACGTCGGCAAAGGCGTAGCCTGCCTTGGCCAGCCCCGCGATGATATCGTCGTCGTTGTTCTCCAGCTCGGTGCCGTCGCCGAGCTGGATGGTGCCGGAAGTCCGCTTTGTGAGGCTGCCCACCAGGTCCAGCCCTTCGAACGGCGTGCTGACGACAGTCGCGGTCCCGAAGGGCTCGTCGTTCACGCTCTGATAGCCGCCGGAGAGCTCCAAGCCGATGGTCTCCTCCGGCCCGAGGACGTCGGCTGCGTCGATCGTGCGAAACTCGATCACGCCGCCGGTACCGCCGCTGCCATAGAGCGAAGACGCGGGGCCGCGCAGCACCTCGACCTCCTTCAGCAGGCTGGGATCGATAAAGAAGCGCCCGTCGTGGGCCGATCCGAAGTTCTGCCGCGCGCCATCGAAGGTGACGATGACGTCCGGACCCGAAAAGCCCCGAATGCTCGGCACTTCTCCGGTACGGCGCGGGCCGCCGATGAACTCGACGTTGGGCACGAAGCGAAGCACGTCGTCCGGTGTCGAGGCTTGGCGGGATTTAATCTCCTCTCGGCCGATCACCGTGACCATGCCGGGATACTCGAAGGCTTCGATGGGATTCCGGGTCGCGGTGACCGAAATCTTGCCGAGCGTTCTGCCGTTCGGCGCATCTTCCGAGCTGTCTTGCGCCGGCTGAATTGGCGCAGGATCGGCCGCTTGTCCGCTTTGCGACAACTGAGCCTCACGCTCAGCCGAATAGCCGGTACCAACTGGAAGACAAAGAATGCAAAGGGCAGTCGCCCCACATAACAGGTGCTTTACAGCCATCAACGCTGTCCCCTCTCAACCCGCAGGCAGTTGTGCCGTCTTGGCGTTCTGTCCGGGCTGGCGGCCGTAAGCGCGTTGGCGTTGAGTGGCTGGCTAGGACTCTTTCGGTTCGCTTCGTATGGTTCTTCGGCAAGGCGAGCTGCGATCGCGCCGCCCGCTTGCCGTTACTTCGTCAGAATCAGCTTTCCTTTGCTGGTTTGGCGAAGGCGGTACTGGTCGCCTTCGTGCTCGATGATCACCTCCTGCGCGTCGGCAAGGATCTCGACGCTCTTGATCGTCTTCATAGGACCGGATGTTCGTTGCGGTATCTGCACCCCATCGCCCTTCCGGCTTACGCGCGGGCCGCTGTCTTTATCGTTCATTGCACTTTTCATCTCCGTCCGGCGCTGGCAGCGAATGCGATCGACCTTTGGTCCATCGTCCGCCGGCATCGCTCTGCCGCACCCCGTCCAATCAGGGTCACGAGATGCCGAAACGCCGAACAGGTTCCTCAGTATTGCAAATGAGAGTCAGTCGCAATACTAATTTGCGCAACGCTGATGAGACTTTTCCTTCAGGCCGTTCGGCGAACGCCAGGCAGCTTGCGCAAGCAGGTCTTCCTCAGCGCCGGACCCGTGCAACGCAGCGCGCTACACCAGATAGAGCAGCCCCACGAGGATCAGGGCGGCGAGGAAGAGGGTCTCGGCGACGATCAGCACGATGGCTTGGCCGCCGATGTCGCGGATCCGCCTCAACGAGGTCTTCATGCCGACCGCCGCGATCGCCGTGAGCAGCGCCCAGCGCGAGACCGCCGCAAGCTCGTCGGCGATCACCGCGGGAATAGCCTGGAAGGAGTTGAGGGTCGCCAGGGCCAGGAAGGCGAGAATGAAGCCAGGGACGAGCGGCGGGCGCCCGCCCTCCGCCGTCTGCCTGATGCCGAGCGCGACGATGGCCAGCCCGAAGATCAGGACCATGGGCGCCAGAAGGCTCACGCGGATGAGCTTGACCAGCGTCGCGGTCTCTCCCGCCTCCTCCGACACCGAGAAGCCGGCGCCGACCACCTGGGCCACGTCGTGGATGGTCGCGCCGAGAAAGATGCCCGTGGCGCGATCATCGAGCGCAAGGCCGCCGGCGACGAGTGGATAGACGATCATCGCCAGCGTGCTGAGCAGGGTGACGCTCAGCACCGTGAAGATGAGATTGCGCTCGGAGTGCTGGTTCTTGGGCAGCACCGCGGCGATGGCCATGGCCGCCGAAGCGCCGCAGATGGCGACCGAGCCGCTGGTCAGGAGCGCAAGGCGCCAGCCGCGCCCCAAGAGCCGCGCGCCAATCAGGCCGAAGAGCACGGTGGCGATCACGCCGCCGATCACCAGCGCGATGACCTGCCAGCCGAGCCCGGCCAGCAGATCGAAGCTGATGCGGGCACCCAGCAAGGCGACGCCGAGCCGCAAGACGCTGCGGGCGGAGAACTCGATGCCTGGAACGCAGCGGCCCTCCTCCGCCAGGAAGCTCAGCGCCATGCCGAGCAGCAGCGCCATCAGCATGGCCGGCGCGCCGTAGTGGTCGGAAAGGAACTGGGCGGCGATGGCCAGCACCGCCGAGATCAGCAGGCCGGGCGCCAAGACCGCCCCGCGCCGGCGTATCTCTGAGAGGCGCGATGAAGAGGAGCCTGAGGAAGAGCTCACCGGAACAACCTTGGTGTCGAGACTAGCGCCGGCCGGCGGCGCGTTCGGCCTTAGCGGCTAACACCCTATTGCGGTAGGCGGCAACTCTCTCTTTCAGTCCGGGGCGGCCGGCCGTCCTGACGACCTCGGCCAGGTCCGCGTCGCGGGTGTCCGTGCCAGTGACCTGGAACAGAGCACTGAGGGCATCGGGCGGCAGGGCGGAGGCGCGCTCCAGCAGAGCGTCGATCATGGCCGGCCAGGCATCCGGCTCCGCAATCTCGCTCGCCAGGCCGCAGGACAGCGCGCCCTCCGCCGGCAGCACCTTGGTGTCGATCAGGAGGTCGCGCGCGGCGTCCTGGCCGATCAGGTTGGTCAGGCGGCGGGTGCCGAGCGCCAGCTCGAAGTTCCAGCCCGGCATGCGGAACTTGGCATCGGGCGCGGCAATCCTCTGCCAACAGGCGGCAAAGAGATCGGCGCCGGCGCCGCCCACCTGGTTTTGCGCGAAAGCAGCCACCGGAAAGGGAGCGTGATGCACCGTCTGCAGAAGCGTCTCGATGCGCAGGAAGCGCCACAGCAGATCGCCGTCGCTCAAGGCCTCGAGGTCCGAGAGATCGAAGCCGGTGCAGAAGTGCCGACCCTCGCCGCGCAACACGCAGAGGCGCACGTTCTCGGCCACCTCAAAGACCTCTATCAGCGCCTCGACCAGCGCCGGGCTCAAGGCATTGCCCTGCTTGGGCCGGTTCAGCGTCAGGGCCAGCAGGCCCTCCGAGCGTTCGACCTGCAGCACCGGCTCGGCAGAAGCCCCCTCGTCCATAGCGCTAAGCCGACATCACCGGCGTGCTGAGGTTGGCGGCGTCGAGCTTGCCGAGAACCTCCTCGGTATGCTCGCCCAGACCCGGCGGACTAGCGGCGATCGGCAGGGTCGCGCCATTAATGCGCAATGGCGAGCCGAAGGTCTTGGTGACCTTGCCGTTCGGCAGCGTGATCTCCTGGACCCAGCCCATGTACTCGACCTGGGGATCGCTCAAGGCTTCGGAGTAGCTGTTGATCGGGCTGCAAGGCACGCCGACCTCGGCGAAAGCGGCCAGCCAGTGCGCCACCTCTTTGGTCTCGAAAACCTCTTCCAGCGTGACCCGGAGCGTATCCTGGTTTTGCGCCCGCAGGCTGGGGGTCAGGTAGCGCTCGTCCTCTTTCAATTCGGGCAGCGCCACCACATCGCAGACACTGTGCCAGAGGCTGTTGTTGCCGGCGGCCATGCCGAAGTGGCCGTCCTTGGCGCGAAAGGCCTGGTAGGGCGCGTTGCGCGGATGCGCCGAGCCGAGCTTGCGCGGATCCCGGCCGGTGCCGAAGTACTCGCTGGTCTGCAGCGCCGCGACACCGAGGGAGGTGCCGAGCATGGACACATCCACGTTCTGGCCCTTGCCGGTGACCTGCCGCTGGTGCAGCGCCGCCGTGACGGCGAAGGCGCCATAGAGCGCGGCGACGAAGTCGCAGAGCGGCAGGCCGCACTTGATGGGGTCCCCGCCCGGCTCCCCGGTGATGCTCATGATGCCGGACATGGCCTGCATAGTCAGGTCGAAGCCGCCCTGCTTGGACCGGGGGCCCTCCTGGCCGAAGGCCGAGATCGAGCAGTAGATCAGGCCGGGCTTCTCGGCCGACATGGAGGCGTAGTCGATGCCGAGACGCGCCATGACGCCGGGCCGGAAGTTCTCCACCACCACGTCGCTGTCGAGGATGATCGCCTTTGCCGCATGCAGCCCCTCCGGCGTCTTGAGGTCGAGCACCACCGAGCGCTTGTTGCGGTTGATCGAGGCGAAGTTCTCGCTGTAGCCCTCGTTGACCGGCGGCCAGCTCCGCATGGCGTCGCCGGCCGGGCGCTCGACCTTGATGACGTCGGCGCCCATGTCCGCCAGCAGCATGGCGCAGAAGGGGCCGGCTGCGATCTCGCAGAACTCGACGACTTTAATTCCCTCGAGGGCAAGCATGGTCACTCCTTTTTCTGGCGCGCGCCGGTGTGGACAGGTGCGGGGGGCTAAGCAGCCGTCTCCTGGCCCTTGGTCAAATTGAAGCGGGCATTCGCCTCCCGGAAGATCCGCCGACTCTTGTCGAAGTCGAAGGGATGCTCTTCCAGCGTCTCCGCGTCCCACTCGCTGCGCCCCGGGGCGAAGAAGTTGCCGCCGTAGACATGCAGCGCCGAGGTCATCCGTTCGATCGGGTTGGTGACCGAGTGGATGATGTCCTTGCCCAGCGCCGCCGCCTGGCCCGGCATCAGGGCCTTGGCGCCGGCCGCCTCGATGCGGCCCTCTTCCCGGCGCCAGAAGATGTTGTCCTCACGGCCGCTGTAGAGGCCGATCACCGCCCACATGTTATGATTATGGGGCATCAGGGTCATCATCGGCGCCCAGGTGAAGTTCAGGATGGTCAGCTCGTCGCTCTGATAGAGGGGCTCGAAGCCGGCGCCGGCCGGCTCGCCGAGCGCGGTGGCCACACGGCCCGGGTCCGATACGGCCGCGGCCACCACCTCGCGCACGGCCTTGTGGCTGTCGTCCTCGGCTCTGGCGCGAACGCAATCCTCGATGAACCTCTCGAGATCGAACATGCTTCCCTTCCTCCCTGAGATGCCGGCGGCTGCTCTGCCGACTTCCTTCAACAGGTATAGTTCATGCCGAGGCGCCCGCCGTCGACATAGATCGTCTCACCGGTGATATAGCTCGCCTTGGGGCTGGCAAGAAAGGCGACGACGTCGCCGATTTCGCGCGGCGTGCCGACCCGCTTCAGCGGCGTGCGCGACATCACCATCTTCATGGCGTCGGGGTTGGCGTTGACGCCGGCCATCATCTCCGTGTCGATCGAGCCGGGACCGACCGCATTGACCCGGATGTTGTGCGGCGCCAGCGCCAGCGCCGTCGCCTTGGTGAGCTGCATGACACCGCCCTTGGAAGCGCAATAGGCCGCGATGCTGGGAATGGCGACCTGGGCGTTGACCGAGGACATGTTGACGATCGAACCCTGGATGTCGTTAGCCACCATTGTTTGGGCCGCGCGTTGCAGCGCCAGGAACGTGCCAACCAAGTTGACGTCGATGACCTTGCGGAACTGCTCCAGCGAGGTCTCCAGGAAATCGCCTGGGGCGGCGATGCCGGCGTTATTGACCAGGATGGAGACTGGGCCGGTCTCGCGTTCGACCCGGTCGAACAGGGCCGCGATCTGCTCCGGATCGCCCATGTCGCAGGCCAGTCCGACAGCGCCCCCGCCCAACTTCTCCGCAGCGGCCACGACGCCGTCTTCGTTGATGTCCGCCAGCACGATCCGGGCGCCGTCTGCGGCGATGGCTTCGCCACAGGCGTATCCGATGCCTTGGGCACCGCCGGTGACAAGGGCGATGGGTCTCTCGGTCATGGCACTATCCGTTGGTCAAACGTCGTCGAGGCCGTAGTCGGCTTTGGCCTGCTCGGGGCTGATGTAGCCGGCCGTCAGATCGGCCCGCACCTTCTCCTTCGGCCGCTCGGCGGGGCTGCCGTAGCCCCCGCCGCCGGGCAGGCTGAGGACCAGGCGGGCGCCCGCCGGCACCTTCTGGCGCCCCTTGCCGCGCAGCTTGGTGCCGTCGGCCAGCGCCACGTTCCCGGCCGCGCCGGCCTGGCCGCCACTGCGCCCCCGGGCGGGGTTCTCGATACGGTCGAACATGGCATTGAAGAAGAACTCGTAGCCCTCGCGCGGCTCGATCTCGATGGTCTGGCCGAGGCCGCCGCGGTGCGCGCCGGCGCCGCCGGAGCCCTCGCGCAAGTCCTTGCGCCAGACCACGATGGGGCCGGTGTGCTCCGTCGCCTCGATGCTCATGGTCTTGACGCCGGAGGGGAAGGCTGTGGCCGAGAGCCCGTCCAGGCTGGGCCTCGCGCCGGTACCGCCCGAGTTGAACAGCAGCATTTCGGCGCCGGGACGCCCGGAGTCCCGGTCCAGCGGACGGGCGCTGATCTGGATGTTCCAGAGGGCGCTGGCGCCTTCCGCCGGGACCGCGTTGGGGAGACACTTGTGCAGAGCGCCCAGCGCCACGTCGGGGACCAAGTGTCCCAGCACGTGGCGCACCGAGACCGGCGCCGGCCGGCGGGCATTGAGGATGCAGCCCTCGGGCGCCGTGATCTCGAATGGCTCCAGGGAGCCGGTGTTGTTCGGCACCTCGGGCGCGATGGCGCACTTCAGCCCATAGCAGGCATAGGCGCGGGTATAGACCATAGGCACGTTGACGCCGAGCCCGCTCATCCCGCTGGTGCCGGCAAAGTCGGCGACCAGCCTGTCGCCCTCCACCTGCAGCCTCACCTTCATGTGGACCGGCGCATCGTAGCCGTCGACATGCATGTCGTTGTCGTAGCTGCCGTCCGGCAAGGCGGCGATGCGCTCCCGCGTCGCCTTGCGACTGGTCTCGATGATGAAGTCGGAGAGCCCTTCGAGATCGGCGATGCGAAACTCGTTCATCATCTCCTGCAGCCGGCGGTCGCCGGCGGCATTGCAGGCTTCGAGCGAGTGAAGGTCGCCGATCACGGCGTCCGGCGCCCGCACGTTGGCGCGGATGAACTTGACGACGATGGTCGAGATGGTGCCGGCGTCCCGGAAGCGGGTGATCGGGATGTTCAGGCCCTCT
Source organism: Rhodovibrionaceae bacterium (assembly GCA_028282405.1). Classification (GTDB taxonomy): domain Bacteria; phylum Pseudomonadota; class Alphaproteobacteria; order Kiloniellales; family DSM-21159; genus JANQMX01. The sequence goes on along the minus strand of JANQIA010000346.1, from coordinate 2,552 downwards.
TCGTAGACGTCGTTGGCGTCCGGGCCGAAGCCGCGCCCGCCGATGTCCACCACATGCGCGGTGCAGGCGAAGAAGCCGATGTGACGGCCGTGGCGGAAGCTTGGCGTCACCATGGTCACGTCGTGCAGGTGCCCCGTGCCGAGCCAGGGGTCGTTCGTCAGGTAGACGTCGCCTTCCCGCACGTTCTCGCGGCCGATCTCCTCGACGAAATGCAGGACGCTTTCGGCCATGGCATTGACGTGGCCCGGCGTGCCGGTCACCGCCTGGGCCATCATCCGCCCGCGCAGATCGAACAGACCGGCGGAGAGGTCGCCGGCCTCGCGGACCGAGGTGGAGAAAGCCGTACGGATGAGCGTCGTCGCCTGCTCCTCGACCACGGCGATCAGGCGGCTCCACATGATCTGGTAGTCGATCGTCTCGGCGCTCATTGCACGGCCTCCTTGCGTCGCAAGAGCAGCGACCCGTCGTTCTGTCCCGTCACGCTGTAGCCCGAAGTGACGATGGTCGAGGTCTCGTCCTCCACGACCACGGCCGGCCCAGCCACCGTCATGCCGGGTACGAGCTCGCTGCGTTCGATCTCCGCCGCGTCGACCGTCTGGCGCAGGGCCGCATCGAAGAAGCTTCGGGCGCCGTTGGCAGGCAGGTCCTGGCTCTCGAAGATGGGGGAGACCTCCGGCCGTTCCGGCAGCTTCGAGGCCACCGTCACCGACCAGTTGGTGACCTCAATCCCCAAGCCGTCGATCAGTTGGCCGAAGAGGGTCCGGTAGCTCTCCTCGAAGGCCGCGCGGAGCTGCGCCGTGTCGCCCGGCGTGAAGGGGCGGTAGGGCAGCACGACGGGGATCTCCCAGCCCTGCCCGGCATAGCGCATCATCGCCGTCATCTTGGTCTCGGTGGTGAAGCGGCCGGGGGCCGCGGTGACGAAGCCGAGGGCTTCCCGTTCCAAGGCCGCAAGCGCGTGGTTCACCGCCTCCGCATCGAAGGCATCCAGGCGCTGGAAGAAGCCCTTGGTCGCTTCGTAGGAGAAGGGCGCCTTCAGGAAGCCGACGGCCGAGCCGACGCCGGCGGCGGGCGGGATGATGAGCGAGGTGATGCCGAGCTTCTCGCAGAGGCGGCAAGCATGCAGCGGCGCGCCGCCACCGAAGGCGATCATGGTGAAGGCCTCGACGTCGCGGCCGTTCTCGACGGTGTGGACCCGCGCCGCGTTGGCCATGTTCTCGTCGACCATCTCGGTGACGGCAAAGGCGGCGGCATCCGGCTCCAATCCCGTTTCTTTCGAAAGGTGCGCGTCGAGGGCGTTCCAGGCCAGGTCGCCGGAAAGCGGGATGGCGCCGCCGGCGAAGTTCTCCGGGTCGAGCCGGCCGAGGGTCAGGTTGGCGTCGGTCACCGTCGGCTTGTCGCCGCCGCGCTGATAGCAGGCCGGCCCCGGCTCGGAGGCGGCGCTGCGCGGCCCGACCCGCACCTGGCCCATGCTGTCGACGTGGGCGATGGAGCCGCCCCCCGCCCCGATCTCGACCATCTCGACCACCGGCGTCGAGACGGGCATGCCCGAGCCCTTCTTGAAGCGATAGGTGCGCGCGACCTCGAAGGTGTTGGCGGTTTTCGGCGTGCCCTCCTCGATCAAGCAGATCTTCGCTGTGGTCCCGCCCATGTCGAAGGAGAGCACCTTGGGAAGCCGATGCGCTCTTGCGAAGTCGGCGGCGAAGATGGCGCCGCCGGCGGGGCCCGACTCGAGCAGGCGAACGGGCTGCTCGGCCGCCGTCTCGACGCTGATCAGCCCGCCGCCGGAGTGCATCATGAAGACCGGTGCGGTCACGCCGTGCTCGCGCAGGCGCGCGACCAGCCGGCCGAGGTAGGCCGCGACCATCGGCTGGACGTAAGCGTTGGCGATCACGGTGTTGAAGCGTTCGAACTCCCGCATCTGCGGGGAGATCACCGAGGAGAGCGAGATCGAGAGATCGGGCATGGCCCGGCGCAGCGCCTGCTCGACCAACCGCTCGTGCGCCGGGTTGGCATAGGCATGGATGAGGCCCACGGCGACGGCGTCGTAGCCGCCCGCCGCGATGCTTTCGACCAGCGCCTCCAGCTCCGCGGGGTCGAGCGCTTTCAGGACGCTGCCTTCGGCGGCCATGCGCTCGTTCAGCGTAAAGCGGTGCTCGCGCGCGACCAGCGGCTTGGGCAGTTCCAGGTTCAGATCGTACTGCTCGAAGCGGTTCTCCGAGCGCATCTCCACCACGTCGCGGAAGCCTTCGGTGGTGATAAAGGCGAGCTTGGCGCCGCGCCGCTCGATCAAGGCGTTGGTGACCAGGGTGGTGCCGTGAATCACCTGGCCGATGTCGGCCATGGCGATGCCCGCGTTGCGGACCGCCGTTTCGATGCCGTCCAGAATGGCCTGCTCAGGCTGGGCGTAGTTGGTCAGCACCTTGCAGGTCGCCATCCCTCCGGGATGCTCCAAGGCGACGTCGGTGAAGGTGCCGCCGATGTCGACGCCCACGCGGATCTCGGGGTTGGCCATGGCGCCTCCGTCCCCTCTCAGATGCTCTTCCAGAGCTGGT
>JANQIA010000270.1 GCA_028282405.1 Rhodovibrionaceae bacterium | reverse complement strand
TCCCGGAAAGCAGTGGTAGGCACATTGCTTAGCATTCCCGATCTCACCGTCGATGATGAGCTCGTTCTTTGCGATGAACGCTCGGATCTCTCCGTCGCTGAGTATGCTCAATTCTGCCTCCGCCAATGCGAGTTACGTCGCGCGTCCAATGAACCGGCCTCCGGCATGAATGCGTCTTCCAACGCTTGAAGCCTAGGGCAGTTCGGACCCCAACACTACGCGGGTCAGCGCCGAGTCGGTTGTCAGCGCGGGTGCTTTCGAGTCTGTTGGCGGCATGTTTCGCCCGACCAAACCCCTGCCGCTCGCCGAGTTCGTCGTCATGCTGGCCTTCATGGTGTCCATCGTCGCCATGGCGACCGACATCATGCTGCCGGCCCTGGCGCTGATCGGGGAGGACCTGCGGGTCGCCGACCCGAACGATACCCAGCTCATCGTCTCCTCGCTGTTCGTTGGTTTCGCCATCGGGCAGCTGATCGTCGGCCCGCTGTCCGACACCTACGGCCGCCGGCCGGTCATTCTCTTTGGTTATCTTTTCTTCGTCGCCGGCTGCATCCTGTCGATCGTCGCCAGCGATCTGACCGCCATGCTGATCGGCCGCTTCCTGCAAGGCGTCGGCGCCGCGGCCCCCCGTGTGGTCGGCACCTCCCTGGTGCGCGATGGCTATGCGGGGCGGGAAATGGCGCGAATCATGTCCGTGATCATGGCGGTCTTCATTCTCGTGCCGGCCATTGCCCCCTCCATCGGCCAAGGCCTGATCTTCGTTCTGCCGTGGGAGTTCACCTTCGTCGCCCTGCTGGCCATGGCGGTCGGCGCCTTTTTCTGGTTCGGAACCCGGCAGCCGGAAACGCTGGCGCCGGAAAACCGCCGGCCGTTCTCGGTCGGCAGCCTGGTCACCGGCTGTCGCGAGATCCTCTCGATGCGGACGGTGCTCGGCTACACGCTCGCGATGGGCTTCGTCTTCGGCGCCTTCCTCTCCTACCTCAGCGCCTCTCGCCAGGTGTTTCAGGATGCGCTAGGCGCCGGGGAGATGTTCGCCATCTACTTCGGCGTGGCGGCGCTGGCGATCGGCGCCGCCTCGCTCTTGAACTCGCTCCTGGTGATGCGCCTCGGCATGCGGCTCCTGACCCAGTCGGCGCTGATCGGACTGGTTCTCTTGAGCGGCGGCTTCTTTGCCCTGTTTCATGCCCTCGGCGGGCTGCCCTCCATCGCGCTCTTCATGTGCTGGCAACTGGCCGCGTTCTTTTGCATCGGCATTCTCTTCGGCAATCTCAATGCCCTGGCGATGGAGCCTCTGGGGGGCATGGCGGGATTGGGCGCCGCCCTGATCGGCTCGATTTCCACCTTGATCTCGCTGCCCTTCGGCTGGTTGATCGGCCGCATGTTCGACGGCACGGTGCTGCCCTTGGTCGGCGGGTTCTTCATGCTGGGACTTGCGGCGCTGATCGTCGCCTGCTGGACCGAGCGGGCCTTGCCCTTCCGCTTCTCTCATCGGTGAGGGTGGCGGGGGCGAGCTGTTGGAAGGACTGAGACCCATGGGCAAAACCATTCTCCTCACCGGGGCGACCGACGGCATCGGGCTGGAAACCGCCAAGAGGCTGGTTCAGGCCGGGCACCAGGTTCTGATCCACGGCCGCAGTCCGGCGAAGCTGGAGGCCACAGAGCGGGCGCTTTCCGCCTTGCCGGGAGATGGGCGCGTCGAGAGCTACCTGGCCGATCTCTCGCGCATGGCCGATGTCGAGGCACTGGCAAAGGCGATTGCCGACAAGCACGACCACCTCGATGTGCTGATCAACAATGCCGGCATCCTCAAGACGCCCGAACCCATCACGCAAGACGGCCTCGATGTGCGCTTCGTGGTGAACACGCTGGCGCCCTATCTGCTGACTCAGCGGCTTCTGCCGCTGCTCGGGGCGGAGGGGCGGGTGATCAACGTCTCCTCCGCCGCCCAGGCGCCAGTCGATATCGAGGCCTTGGCCGGGAAGGGCCGGCTGGCCGACATGGCGGCCTATGCCCAGAGCAAGCTGGCGATCACCATGTGGTCGCGCGAAATGGGGCTGGCGCGGAAGGAAAGCGGACCGGCCTTCATCGCCGTCAACCCCGGCTCGCTGCTGGCCAGCAAGATGGTGAAGGAAGGCTTCGGCGTGGCCGGCGCGGACATCGGAATCGGTGCGGATATCCTGATCCGCGCGGCCTTGACCGACGAGTTCGCTGACGCCTCGGGCCAATACTACGACAACGACAACCGTCGCTTCGCCGACCCCCATCCCGATGCGCTCGATGCCCGGAAGTCGCAGGACGTCGTCGGTGCCATCGAGGCCGCCCTCGCTGAACTTGGGTGACAGAAAAGACCCTTCTCCACCTGTCTAATTGACAAGCGGGCCGCGACCGGTTTGTTACCTAGCGGCAGAGGAGAGGGGGCCAGAGGCGTGTTCGACAAGATTCTCATAGCAAACCGCGGCGAGATCGCCTGCCGGGTCATCAAGAGCTGCCGGCGCCTGGGCATCAAGACGGTCGCCGTCTATTCCGATGCGGACCGCGATGCGCTGCATGTCGAGATGGCGGATGAGGCGGTGCGGGTGGGCGCTGCCCCTGCGGCCGAAAGCTACCTGCAGATCGACCGCATCATCGAGGCGGCGACCAGCACCGGCGCCCAGGCCATTCATCCCGGCTTCGGTTTTCTCTCGGAAAAGGCCGAGTTCGTCGGCGCCGTCGAGGCTGCGGGCCTGGTCTTCATCGGCCCGCCGACCGGCGCCATCGCCGCCATGGGCGACAAGATCGAGTCCAAGCGCCTGGCGGCCAAGGCCGGCGTCAACACGGTCCCGGGTCACATGGGCGTCATCGCCGACGGTGAAGAGGCGGTGACGATCGCCGACGACATCGGCTATCCCGTGATGATCAAGGCCTCGGCCGGCGGCGGCGGCAAGGGCATGCGCATCGCCCGCAGCAGCGAGGAGGTGCGGGACGGCTTCCGCTCGGCCCAGAACGAGGCGCGCTCCAGCTTCGGCGACGACCGGGTCTTCATCGAGAAATTCGTCGAGGAGCCGCGCCACATCGAGATCCAGGTGCTGGCGGACTCCCACGGCAACACGCTCTATCTGCATGAGCGGGAATGCTCCATCCAGCGGCGCCATCAGAAGGTGATCGAGGAGGCGCCATCGCCCTTCCTCGACGAAGCCACCCGCAAGGCCATGGGCGAGCAGGCCGTGGCCCTGTCGGAAGCGGTCGACTATCGCTCGGCCGGGACGGTGGAGTTCATCGTCGACAAGGATCGCAACTTCTATTTCCTGGAGATGAACACCCGCCTGCAGGTGGAGCATCCGGTGACCGAGATGATCACCGGGCTCGATCTGGTGGAGTGGATGATCCGCATCGCCGCCGGCGAGCCGATCACCTTCGGCCAGGCCGACATCAAGATGAAGGGCTGGTCCATCGAGTCCCGCGTCTATGCGGAAGACCCGCTGCGCAACTTCATGCCCTCCATCGGCCGTTTGGTGCACTATCGCCAGCCGCGAGAGGGAGAGGCGGTGCGGGTCGACACCGGCGTCGTCGAGGGCTCCGAGATCTCCATGTACTACGATCCCATGATCGCCAAGCTGGTGACCCATGGCAGCACCCGCGACGAAGCCATCGCCCGCATGCGGGCCGCGCTCGACGCCTATTACATCCGCGGCATCAACCACAACATCCCCTTCCTGTCTTCGGTGCTGGCGCACCCGCGCTTCCAGGAAGGCCGGCTGACCACCCACTTCATCGAAGAAGAGTATCCGGACGGCTTCGGCGGCAACGTCCCGCAAGAGGCCACCGTGCGCCGGCTGGCCGCCGTCGCCGCCTTCCTCGGCTATCGCAGCCAAGGCATCGACGATCGCACGGTGGTGCGCATCGGCGAGCGGGACTACGCCTTCGACGTTCACTTCGAGAAGGGCTACCTGCTGCTGCGCGACGGCGAGGGCGAGATGGAGGTGTTGTCCAACTGGCAACGCGGCGAGCCGCTGTTTCTTGGCCAGGTCAACGCCCAGGACATCACCGTCCAGATCGACCCGCGCGGGCCGGCTTGCGGCCTGACCCACGACGGAACCACCGTCGAAACGTTGGTGCTGCGGCCGCGCATCGCCGAGCTGGCGGCGCTGATGCCCATCAAGCAGCCCCCTGACATGTCGAAGTACCTGCTCTCGCCCATGCCGGGCCTCTTGATCTCCGTGGCGGTGGAGGAAGGCCAGGACATCAAGGCCGGCGAGGAGCTGGCCGTCGTCGAGGCCATGAAGATGGAGAACATTCTGCGCGCCGAGCGCGACGGCACGGTGGCCAAGGTGCATGCGCCGGCTGGCGCCTCTTTGGCCGTCGACGAAATCATTATAGAGTTCGAGTAGCCACCACAGCGCTCAAGGCAGGACGCCGTGCAGCATCTGGACCCGCCGGATTCGCTGGATTGGGATGAGCGACGCCTTTGGTTCGAGGAGCAGGAGGCGGCGCTGTCCGCCCGTGGCGTCGGCCGCCTGTCGGAGCAGGCCAGCGCCCTGATGGTCGAACTGCAGTGCGTTTTCTGCGCCGGGGCCTGGGCGGCCACGGTCATCCTCTCCGCCATCATCGTCGAGACTCAGGCCAATGCGGCCCGTGCCTTCCGCGCTGCCCCAGCCGAGGACCTGCGCTGGCTGCGCAGCCTGCGCAACCGCCTGCTGCACGAAGCGCCGGGCGAGCCGGTGCTGACCATCGAGGATCACTGGACCACCCGTGGCGACTGGGAGAAGGCGGCGCGCCGCGCGGTCGGCATCGCGCTCGCGGTGGTCTACCCCGAGCGGCCGGCGGAGAAGTCGGCCGGAGGCAAGCGATGACGACCGCACCCGAAGAGGACGGGCGTCGCCGCGTCCTGGTGCGGATTCACGGCAAGGTGCAGGGGGTCTGGTTCCGCGCCTGGACCGAGGAAACGGCGACGCGGCTCGGGCTGCAGGGCTGGGTGCGCAATCGCCGGGACGGCACCGTGGAAGCTCTGTTCGATGGCCCGAACGAGGCGGTCGAAGCCATGCTCGAAGCCTGTCGCGAAGGCCCACGGCTGGCCCAGGTCACCGGCATCGAAGGGCAGGAGCAGCCGGCGCTCGAAGCCGGGCAGGGCGCGCCCGGCTTCCATCAGCGTCCGACCGTGTAGGCAGTGGTTCGTTACCGGGCCGTCAGCGTCCGGTCGATCAGAAGGGTGCGGAGCAGACCCGGCAATTCCCGGCGCCGCACCCAGGTGATCCAGGCGGCGATGGTGAAGCAGATGGCGGCTTCGGTCGCGAGGCTGCCGTAGAAGCCCTCGAAGCCTATGGGACCCAGGTGCAGCAGGAAGGCGGTGCCGGTGATGCCGAGGGTCAGCAGCGCGCCGATGAGCTGCAGGCCAGGCACGAAGAGCAGCACCGCGGCCAGGGTCTCGACGCCGCCGGTGAAGAAGCGGAAGTCCGGCTCGACCCAGTTCAGGCCGCTCCAGGCCTCCAGCGTCTTGAAGATGGGGTTCACGTCCGCGGCCGGCGCGAACTTGAACGGCAGGTACTTGATGAAGGTGTGGGCGATATAGAGCGACAGCAGGTAGGTCGAGGCGATGGAGGCCACCCGCAGGATGGCGCTCGTCTGGAAGCCTTTGGTCTCTTGGTTGATCGCGACGCCGGTCATGGATGTCTCTGTGTTGCGGCCCTGATCGGACCTCGTTTCAAGCTGACGGAGACGTGGGGCCGGGTTGGTCCCGGCCTTTGTGACCTAAGCCTCAGAAAGTGATCACCTTTCCCTGAACGGCCGTGAGCGGGGAGGGCCGCGGCGGCAGCTTACTCCAGCACCGAGGGCCAGTTGGCGTTGGCGGACTCGATATGTCCGGGGATGTCGCGCTCCCAGCGGCGCTGAATGCGGCGCGAGAAATTCAGGTAGAGCTTGCCGTCGACGATCTTCCAGGCCTCCGGCACCGTCGAGGCCGTGTAGCCTTCGCTGACGGCGTAGGCGCAGTAGCCGCCGTACTGCGGCGCATAGGCTTCCGGGTCGGCGGCGAAGAGGTCTCGGTTCTCGGCGGTCGAGAAGTGCCAGGTCGCGCCCATCCAGTCGTGGGAGAACTCTGGAGAGCCAGCCACCGGCTTGCCTTCGGTGAAGTAGGCGACCGCGTCCGTGCCGTCGATGGCGATGCCGTCGTTGGCATAGATGCTGGCTTTGCTGGCGCGCACGCTGGGTGCGAGCACGGCAACGACGGGGAGGGACGCGAGGAGCAAGAGAGCGCTACGTCTGGTGGCGGGCATGTGGCTTTCCGTTGGTCAGTTGCAGGACTGTCCCCGGACACGTGGGGTCGCCTCCCGCGATCGCCAGAGTTACTCACCGCGATGTTATGCTGGCGTGACGGGAGGGGCTTGCCTCTGCCCGGATTCCATAGGCGATCACGGGCGGACGTCCGATCTGATCAGAAAGCGCTCGAACAGGGTATCGAAGACCAAGCGCGCGTCACTCTCCGCGACGAACAGCATGATCTCCGTACAGGTCGAGGAGATCTCCACCAGGTTGACGTTCTGCAGCGTCACCTGCTGCAGCAGCAGATAGAGCATGCCCGGGACCTCGACGTAGCGGGCATCGAATTGAACCGTGATCGAGGCGAGGCTCTCGTGGCGATAGCGCGGCGCCGTTCGCACGGCCCGGTCCAACGCCTTTTGGTGGCGCGCGTCGAAGATGAGCGTCAGCTCGTGAATGCCTTGGGTCAGGCTGCAGAAGTCATTGCGCGCCTGAACCTGTTGCGAGAAGGCCGTCAGGCGCTGCTGCAGCCCTGGGCTCCGCCGATAGCTGCGGGCCGACAGCCCGGAGTGAATGGTGACATTGTCGACGACGAAGCGCTTGACGTCGGGCACCTCGGCGGACTCGTCCCGCTTGAGCCGCGACAAAGCCATGGTGATGGCGCTTTCCTGGACATCCTTCTTGGTGCGGGCCGCAACCGCCGGCCGCAAAAAGCGCGCGAGCTTGGTCAGATTGAAGAGGCCGTGCCGGAACCCGAAGGCCAGTAGAGGGTTGCCGCGGACCATGTCATGCAAGGCATCGGCGATCGAAATCATGTTATATTTGTAACATACTAGTAGGGTTTTCCAAGTTTTTCTCAGGAAATTTGAGTGCAGGTGAAGGGCGGTCTAGGGACGCAATTGGGACTTCGACGCGTTGTGATCTGCGTCGCAGGAGGAGACAGAGGCATGAGTTGGAGCTTTTCAGGGCTGTTCACCGCACTGGTGACTCCTTTCACCGAGGCCGGAGAGATCGATTGGCAGGCGCTCGACCGGCTGCTTTCCAAGCAACTGGCCGGAGGAGTCGACGGCATCGTGGTTCTGGGCACCACAGGCGAGTGCCCGACGGTGCACGGCGAGGAAGCCGAGGCCTTGTTCCGCCATGTGCGGGAGCGGGTGGGCGGCAGGGTCCAGGTGATCGGCGGGGTCAGCGGCAACGACACCGCCCTTGCCGTGGTTCAAGCCAAGCAGGTCGAGGCGGCCGGGGTCGATGGCCTGCTCGTGACCTGCCCCTACTACAACAAGCCGACCCAGGCGGGCCTTCTGCTGCACCACCGGGCCGTGGCCGAGGCCGTCTCCTGTCCGGTCGTGCTGTACAACATCAAGGGCCGCACCGCGGTCAATATCGAGGCCGAGACCATCGTCCGTCTCGCCGAGGTCCCGAACATCGTCGGCGTCAAGGAAGCCAGCACGGACATGACGCACATCCTCTCGCTGATGGCCGCCGTGCCGGAGGACTTCGCGGTGCTCTCGGGCAACGATGACATGACGCTGCCGATCCTGGCACTGGGCGGGGCAGGGGTGATCTGCACCCTCTCCAACCTGCTGCCGGCCGCCATGAAGCGTCTGGTCGAGGCCGGTTTAGGTGGCGACTGGGAGGCAGCGCGCGGCGAGCACAACCGCCTCCTACCGCTGATGCGCGGCTGCGGGCTGGAGACCAATCCCATCCCGATCAAGACCGCCTTGGCCTGGCGCGGCGACATCGCGCCGGTCTTCCGGGCACCGATGTGCGAAATGACCGAAGCCCCCGCTGCCGAGTGGCGTCGCCGGTTGGAGGAGCACGGCATTCTGGATGACTTGGTGCAGGACGAAGCGGCTTAGCGCTGCCGTCTGTCTGCTGAGCCATCTTTCAGGCCTGCGTCCAATGGGATGTGCGGGCCAAAACCATTAATTCGATAAATCTAGAAATATCGTTGACTCAACTTCTCGGCCGGCCTATCTTGCGGCCATGAACGTTGAAGACGCATCTCGCCAGCTCGCCGTGCTCGGCAGCCCGACTCGCCTCGAGATCTATCGCCTGCTGGTCAAGGCGGGGGCGGAGGGGGCGCCGGTCGGCACCCTGCAGGAGGTGCTGGGCATTCCCGGCTCGACCCTGTCGCACCACATCGGCAAGCTCGTGGTCGCGGGCCTGGTGACGCAGGACCGGGAGAGCCGCATCCTGCGCTGCCGCGCCGACTACCGGCAGATGCAGGCCCTGATCGATTTCCTCCAGGCCGAATGCTGCCGCGGTCTCCCCGGTCAGGTCGCGACCTGCGACGGCGAACTCGAACCCGTCGGTTGAACGCCGTGAACGTGGAACGCGAAGTCTCTATCTTGTACACAATATTTCGATAATTCTAGCAGGATAAGAAAACCATGACGACCATTGCCCTTAAGTCGCTGCGTTGGACCGGCATGACAGCGAAGCGGGAGAGCGTCTGGCTGACCCTGATCGCGCTCCTGCTCGGCTTGGCGATCTTCCTGCCGGCGCAGTTTCCCGAGACCCTGCGCTTCACCGTCGACGCCTTCGTCTGGATCCTGCCCTTCCTGCTGCTCTCCACCATCACCGCGGCCTGGCTCAAGGCGGCCGGCGCCGATGGCCTGATCGGCCGCGCGGTCGGCGAGCGACCGGTGCATGCCATCCTGGTGATGGCGGCGCTGGGCGCGCTCTCGCCCTTCTGTTCATGTGGCGTGGTGCCGCTGGTCGCGGCGTTGCTGGCGGCCGGCGTGCCCTTGCCGGCGGTGATGGCCTTCTGGATTGCCTCGCCGCTGATGGACCCGGAGCAGTTCGTGCTGATGGTGCCCATCCTGGGAGTCGACTTCGCGGTGGTGAAGGCCGGCTCGGCTCTGCTGCTCGGTCTTGCCGCCGGCTTCGCCATGCTGGCCATGCAGCGGGTCTACGCCTTCGAGGGCTCCTTGAAGGCTGTGGGCTGCGGCGGTTGCGGCGGCTCGGCTTTGTCCAACGGTCCTGTGGTCTGGCGCTTCTGGGAAAGCGGGGAGCGGCGCACCGCCTTCATCGACGAAAGCAAGTCGGTCTTCCTCTTCCTCGCCAAGTGGCTGCTCCTGGCTTTCGCGCTCGAGAGCCTGATGGTGGCTTGGCTGCCGCCGGAGCAGGTCGCCACCTGGCTGGGCGAGGGCTCGGTCCTGGCCGTGCCGCTGGCGGTGGCCGTGGGTGTGCCGGCCTACCTCAACAGCTACGCGGCCATTCCCCTGATCGGTGAGTTGATCAACACGGGCATGAGCCCCAGTGCCGGCATCGCCTTCATGATTGCCGGTGGCGTGACCTCGCTGCCGGCCGCCATGGCGGTCTTCGCCCTGGTGCGGCTCCCAGTGTTCTTTTGCTACCTGGGTTTATCGCTCATCGGGGCCCTAGCCATTGGCTACGGGGTCGATGCCCTCGGCCTGCTCGGTTGAGCAGGCGAAGACCTCCTGGAAGGCCTGTCGCAGCGCCACGTCCACATCGGCCATGGTGACCGGCAGGCCCAGCGCGGCGAGGGAGGTGACGCCGTAGTCGGGAATGCCGCAGGGCACGATGCCGGCGAAGTGGGAGAGGTCCGGTTCCACGTTCAAAGCGATGCCGTGGTAGCTGACCCAGCGCCGCACCCGCACCCCGATGGCCGCGATCTTCTCCTCGCGGCCGCCGTTCACCACCCAAATGCCGACCCGACCCTCACGCCGCTCACCGACCACGTTGAAGGATGCCAGGGTGCGGATGAGCCACTCTTCCAGATCGTGGACGTAGGCCCGCAAGTCCGGCTGGCGCCGCTTGAGGTCGAGCATGGTGTAGGCGACCCGCTGCCCCGGGCCGTGGTAGGTGTGCCGGCCGCCGCGCCCCGTCCGATAGACGGGAAAGCGTTGCTCGATCAGGTCGGCGGCCTCGGCGCTGGTTCCGGCGGTGTATAGCGGGGGATGCTCCAGCAGCCAGACAAGCTCCTCCGCCTCGCCGTTGCGGATGGCGGCGACGCGCTCTTCCATCGCCGCCACAGCCTCCTCGTAGGGCACAGGCGCCTCTGAAAGGCCCCAGGCTACGTGCGGCTCGGCCACGCGTGGCGCCTGGTCTTCCAAGTCTACCGGGACTGCCTGTTGCATAGCTCGCAGGCCTTCGCTTGCTGTCTTACTGCCCTTCCAAGTAAGCCGTTTAGGCGTTAGGTACAAACCTTCGCACTGGGGGCCGGGCGCCATGATGGCGCCCCCGCAAGCATGCTGCTCCCGCAAGAGGGGATCCCGTGACGGAAGAAACAATCAAGGACAGTGCGCTCCACTACCACCGCTATCCCAAGCCCGGTAAGCTGGAAGTCACTGCCACCAAGCCGCTGGGCAACCAGCGCGACCTGGCGCTCGCCTATTCGCCTGGCGTAGCGGCGGCCTGCGAAGCCATCGCCGCCGACCCGGCCGAAGCCGCCAGCGTTACCGGGCGGGCCAACCTGGTCGCCGTGGTCAGCAACGGCACCGCCGTGCTCGGGCTCGGCGCCATCGGGCCGCTCGCCTCCAAGCCGGTGATGGAAGGCAAGGCGGTGCTGTTCAGGAAGTTCGCCGGCATCGACGTCTTCGACATCGAGGTCGATGCCATGGATGTCGACCGCCTAGTCGACGTGGTGGCCGCGCTGGAGCCGACCTTCGGCGGGATA
>JANQIA010000222.1 GCA_028282405.1 Rhodovibrionaceae bacterium | reverse complement strand
TGGCACCGCAGCGTCTTGCAGCGCTCTTGTGCAAAGTCCAGGTAACATAGACAGCGCGGGAAGGCCGCTTGGCGCCTGAGATAGCTCATGGCGGAGCGGACCCGGCGCAGCGAAAGTCAGACGAGCGATCGGAGTAGGTATGGAACCGATTATTGGCATGGCGCCCGGGGCTCCCGAAGCGACCCCGGCCGGAGACATCATCAAGGACAGCAACCTGGAGACCTTTAGCCAGGACGTCCTCGAAGCTTCGATGGAGCGCCCGGTCATTGTCGATTTCTGGGCCCCCTGGTGCGGGCCCTGCAAGCAGTTGACCCCGGCGATCGAGAAGGTCGTGCTGGAGGCCAAGGGCGCGGTCCGCCTGGTCAAGGTCAACATCGACGAGAACCAGGAGATTGCCGCGCAGCTCCGCATCCAGTCGATTCCGACGGTCTACGCCTTCTTCCAAGGCCGTCCAATCGACGGCTTCCAAGGCGCCCTGCCGGAAAGCCAGCTCAAGAGCTTCGTGCAGCGGTTGATCGACCAGAGCGGCGCCAAGCATCCCGGCGCGGACCTGATCGAGGAGGCGATGGCGCAAGCCGACGGCTTGAAGGAGGCCGGCGACCTGAACAGCGCCTCGGCGATCTACATGCAGATCCTGCAGCAGGACCCGGTCAACGACGTGGCCCTGGGCAAGTTCCTGCGCTGCAAGCTGGAGCAGGGCGAGGTCGAGGAAGCGCGGGAGATCTACGACGCGCTCGAGCCGGAGATGAAGGAGAAGCCGGAGATTGCTTCCTTCGCGGCGGCGCTGGAGCTGGCGGCGAGCGGCAGCGAGGAAGGCGAGATACCCGAGCTGACGCAGAAGCTTGAGAATGCGCCGAACGATCACGAGACCCGCTTCGCCCTGGCACAGGCGCTCTATGCCGCCAACCGCCGCGAGGAGGCGGTGGATCAGCTTCTCGATATCGTCTCGCGGCAGCGCGGCTGGAACGAAGAGGCCGCGCGCAAGGAGCTGGTCAAGTACTTCGAAGCCTGGGGGCCGACCGATCCCTTGACCGTCGAGACCCGGCGCCGGCTGTCTTCGCTTCTGTTTTCATGAGGACCTGATGGGCCGTCATCCCTTCGACCCCGCATTCGAGGAGTTGCCCGACAGCCTGCCGATCTTTCCCCTGTTGGGCGTCTTGCTGCTGCCGGGCGGCAAGCTGCCGCTCAACATCTTCGAGTCGCGCTATCTCGCCATGGTGCGGGACGTGCTGCAGGGGCCGCGGCTGATCGGCCTGGTGCAGCCGAGCGACGAGAGCGACGCCGGCACCGACAAGGCGGCCGGGGACAAGGGGCGCGGCGCCACCTTCGGCACCGGCTGCGCGGGCCGCATCACGGCCTTCAGCGAGACCGACGACGGCCGCTACCTGATCACCTTGACCGGCCTCTTGCGCTTCGGCATTCCCGAGTGCCTGGATGACTGCCACGGCTATCGCCGGGTGCGGCCCGACTGGGCGCCCTATCGCTGCGACCTGGAAGAGCCGGCGGGGGAGGTGATCGACCGTCCGCGTCTCTTGAGCGCCGTGCGCGATTATTTCGCCAGCGAGGGTCTGGAGGGCGACTGGGAGGCGATCGAGCGGACGCCGGACGAGCGCCTGGTCACCTCGCTGGCCATGATCTGTCCCTTCGAGCCGCGCGAGAAGCAGGCGCTCTTGGAGGCCATGACCTTGCGCGACCGCTCCGATACCATGGTCACCATCATGGAGATGGCCAGCGCCGCGCCGGAGAGCGGCCCGGCGAACTGAGCCGGCCAGGGAACGGACGCTGTGGACAGGACGCAGGGCGAGCGCGAGCAGGCGAGAGGAAAGGGACGATGAACGAAAGCGTGCAGAAGGTGGACCCCAAGCTCCTGGAGATCCTGGTCTGCCCCCTGACCAAAGGGCCCTTGGAGTACGACGCCGAGCGCCAGGAGCTGATCAGCCATCAGGCCGGGCTCGCCTATCCCATCCGTGAGGGCATTCCCATCATGCTGACCGAAGAGGCCCGGCACCTCGACGAAGGCGACGAGGCGCGCTGAGCCACCATGACGACGATCGAGGCAGAGTCCCCGAACGACCACTCGATGAAGCACCACGTCGAGGAGATCCGCTATATCAGCGCCGACAAGCGCCTCGAGGTGGTCTTCGAAGACGGCCGCGCGTTTTCGCTCCCGGCCGAGTACCTGCGGGTCGAAAGCCCCTCGGCGGAGGTGCAGGGCCATGTGCCGGGGCAGAAGCAGACCGTCCCGGGCCGGCGCCACGTCGGCATCATGGGCCTTGAGCCGGTGGGCACCTACGCCCTGCGCATCAAGTTCGACGACTTGCACGACACCGGCATCTATTCCTGGGATTACCTCTATCGCCTGGGCGAGCAGCAGGATGTCCTCTGGGCGACTTACCTCGACAACCTGGCTGCCAAGGGCCTCAGCCGCGACCCCTGATTTGCGCCCTGTCCCTTGTCGCCCATCGGCGAGATCCCTTCCCGACCCTGACCTCAGCATAGGCTCCTGACGTGGCAAGAGCGGGAGTTGACGGTCATGGCGCCATTGGACGCAGGCGATAGCGCGAGGGTTCTGCCGGATCGGCAGCGCATGCGCAGCGACCGGCTGGCGCGCCTGAGGGAGCAGCTCAAGGCGCGCGACTACGCCGGCATTCTGCTCTTCGACCCGATCAACATCCGCTACGCCACCGACACCA
>JANQIA010000257.1 GCA_028282405.1 Rhodovibrionaceae bacterium | reverse complement strand
CACCGACTACATCCGCCACCGCCTTTCCACCGCAGGCGGCGACCCGGGGCTGTTCACCGACGCGGCCTGCCAGGCCATCCACCACTACGCCCACGGCATTCCGCGGCTGATCAACACGCTCTGCGAGATGGCCCTGGTCTACGGCTATGCAGACGACCAGAAGGCCATCACGCCCGAGGTCGTCCACGAGGTCGTCAAGTACCGCCAGAAGGGCACGATCAATCCCTATAAGCCTCTGATGGAAGTCGAACGCGACCAGCCTGCGCCGGCCGCAGCGCCCCGAAGCGCCCCATCGCGGCCGCGTCTGAAGATCACAGGGCGCGGCTAGGCCCGCCGCCGTCGCCGCAAGGCTCGACCAAACGCGGCAAATCAGCTAGAGCCTTAAGTCTCTAGCCATCGCACCAAATCACAGGCGAACAGCAAGCCGCACCATGCCCCAAGTAAAGAAAGCCATCCTGCCCGTGGGTGGCCTCGGCACCCGCTTTCTGCCGGCCACCAAGGCCATGCCCAAGGAAATGCTGCCGATCGTCGACAAGCCGCTCATTCAGTACGCGGTGGAAGAGGCGCGGGCCGCTGGCATCGAGGAGTTCATTTTCGTGACCGGCCGCGGCAAGACGGCGATCGAGGATCACTTCGACCGTTCCTGGGAGCTGGAACAGACTTTGCAAAGCCGGGACAAGCTGGCGCTGCTGGAGCAGGCCCTCGCTTTCATGCCACCGCCCGGACAAATCGCCTACACGCGCCAGCAGGAGCCGCTCGGCCTTGGCCACGCGGTCTGGTGCGCCCGGCATTCAATCGGCGATGAGCCCTTTGCCGTGCTGCTGGCCGACGACCTCATCCAGGCGGAGGCGCCCTGCATGGCCCAGATGGTCGAGGCGCACGCCGAGCTCGGCGGCAACATGGTGGCGGTGATGGACGTGCCGCGCAACGAAACCCAACGCTACGGCATCCTGGACGTGGTCGAAGGCGACGGCCGCCTGGTCCGGGCCAAGGGACTGGTCGAGAAGCCCGCTCCCGAAGAGGCCCCCTCCACCCTCTCGATCATCGGACGCTACATCCTGCAGCCGGACGTGCTGCAGGAGCTTGACCGTCAAGAGGTCGGCGCAGGCGGAGAGATTCAGCTGACCGATGCCATGGCACGCACCATCGACCGCCTGCCCTTCCATGGCTTTCGCTTCGAAGGCCGCCGCTTCGACTGTGGCGACAAGGCCGGCTTTCTCGAGGCGACCGTCGCCTTCGCCTTGGCCCGGGACGACTTGGGCGATGCCATGCGTGACATCATCGCGCGCAACGGCGACGCAAACTAACCCCCTTCAGCACCAGCAGAGCGGTAAGGCCAAGGAGAGACCTGCGCCATGCGCATTGCCATGATCGGATCCGGATATGTCGGCCTGGTCTCCGGTGCCTGCTTTTCCGAGTTCGGTACCGAGGTCATCTGCGTCGACAACGACCGAGACAAGATCGCGCGCCTGCGCCAGGGCGAGATTCCGATCTACGAGCCGGGCCTAGAAAGCCTGGTGGCTCGCAACAGTGCCGCAGACCGCCTGACCTTCAGCGACGACCTGCCCAGCGCGGTCGCGGAGGCGGACGCGGTTTTCCTGGCCGTCGGCACACCGACTCGCCGCGGCGACGGCCAGGCCGATCTCTCCTATGTCGAAGCTGCCGTGCGCGAGATCGCCAAGGCGCTGAAGCGCTATAGCGTCATCGTCACCAAGTCGACGGTCCCGGTGGGCAGCGGGCGCCACATCGCCCGGCTGCTGGCCGAGCAGCGCCCGGACCTTACGGTCGGCGAAGACTACGACGTGGCCTCCAATCCCGAATTCCTGCGCGAAGGCTCGGCGATCGAGGATTTCATGCGCCCCGACCGGGTCGTGATCGGCTGCGAAAGCGAGCGTGCAGCCGAGGTCCTCCGTGCGCTCTACCGCCCGCTGTTTCTCAACGAAACGCCCATCCTCTTCGCCGATCTCGAAACGGCGGAGCTGATCAAGTATGCCGCGAACGCCTTCCTCGCCACGAAGATCACCTTCATCAACGAGATGGCCGACATCTGCGAACAGCTCGGCGGCAACGTTCAGCATGTGGCGCGCGGCATCGGCCTGGATGGCCGCATCGGCGGCAAGTTTCTTCACGCCGGGCCGGGCTACGGCGGCTCCTGCTTTCCGAAGGATACGCTGGCGCTCGTTACCAGCGCGCGGCAGGCCGGCACCCCGACGCAAATCGTCGAAGCCGTGGTTGCCGTCAACGAGCAGCGCAAGCACGCCATGGCAGACAAGATCATCGGACACTGCGGCGGCAGCGTCGACGGCAAGACCATCGCCGTCCTCGGCCTCACCTTCAAACCCAACACCGACGACATGCGCGAAGCGCCCTCGCTGGTCATCGTGCCCCGCCTGCAGGAGGCCGGTGCGAAGCTTCGCGTCCACGACCCCGTCGGCATGGATGAGGCCAAGAAGCTGATGGACGGTCTGGACTGGCTGGAAGACCCTTACGACGCCGTCGCTGGCGCCGACTGTCTGGTCATCGTCACCGAGTGGAACCAGTTCCGCAATCTCGACCTCGATCGGGTCAAGAGCCTGATGCGCGCACCGGCCATGGTCGATCTGCGCAACATCTATCGGCCCGACGACATGGCGGCCCGCGGCTTCCACTACACCTCCGTCGGACGTCCCTACAGCGAGGCGCTTCAATCATGACCGGCCATCACTTCGACCCCTCTATCCTGCGCGAGTACGACATGCGCGGGCTGGTCGACAAAACCCTGCACCGCGCCGATGCCGTCGCCTTGGGCCGCGCCTTCGGCACCTTGGTGCGGCGGCGCGGCGGGAACCGGGTCGCGCTCGGCTACGATGGCCGTCTCAGCTCGCCCGACCTCGCCGCCGGCGTCAGCGAGGGGTTGCGCGCGAGCGGCGTGACGCCGCTGCGCTTGGAATGCGGGCCGACGCCCTTGCTGTACTTCGCCGTCTACGAGCTCGATGCCGACGGCGGCATCATGGTGACCGGTTCGCACAACCCGCCGCAGTACAACGGCTTCAAGATGATGCTGGGCAAGAGCAGCTTCTTCGGCGAGGACATTCGGAAACTTGGCGAGCAGGCGGCGGTCGGCGACTTCGAGACCGGCACGGCGAACGAAGAGCAGCACACCCTGGCTGACCGCTATATCGACGTCCTGCTCGAGCGCGCGCCCATCACCAAGCCCTTCAAGGTGGCTTGGGATCCGGGCAACGGCGCCACGGGCGAGGCCGTGCAGGCCCTCGTCAAACGCCTGCCCGGCGCGCATCACGTCATCAACGGGACCATCGACGGCACCTTCCCGGCGCACCATCCCGATCCGACGGTGCCCAAATACCTGGTGCAGCTGCAGGAGACCGTCCGGTCAAACGGCTGCGATCTCGGCTTCGCCTTCGACGGCGACGGCGACCGCCTCGGCGTGGTCGACGGCGAGGGCGGTATCCTTTGGGGTGACCAAGTGATGCTCCTGCTCGCCGAGGACATTCTGAAGGAACGGCCCGGCGCCACCATCATCGCCGACGTCAAGGCGAGCCAGACCCTCTTCGACGGCATCGCCGCCATGGGCGGCAAGCCGCTGATGTGGAACACCGGGCACTCGCTGATCAAAGCGAAGATGAAGGAGACCGGCGCCCCCTTCGCTGGCGAGATGAGCGCCCACCTCTTCTTTGCCGACCGCTATTTCGGCTTCGACGACGGCCTCTATGCCGCCCTCAGGGTGATGCAGGCCCTTGAAGGGCGGCCCGGCAGCCTGCGCGACTTTCGCCAATCGCTGCCGGCCAGCTTCGCCACCCCTGAGATCCGGGTGGACTGCCCTGCCGAGAAAAAGAGCCCCGTCGTGGAAGGGGTGCGCGAAGCGCTCAAAGAAGCAGGAGCGGAGGTCTCCGAGGTCGATGGGGTGCGTGTCCGCACCTCGGACGGCTGGTGGCTGCTGCGCGCTTCCAACACCCAGGACGTGCTGGTCGTACGCTGCGAAGCCGACAGCGAGGCCGGACTCGAAAGACTCAAGACCGAGGTCCAGAGCTACCTTTCCGACCAGGGCCTGCGCCCCGACCTCGACTGAGCCTGTCAGGGTTCGCCGAGCATGGTGGAGCGTTTCTTCTTCTACGGTAGCTTGCGGGATCCCCAAGTTCGGAGGGCGGTCTTTCCGCACCTTGATGGGCGTCTTCAGATCGAGGCGGCGCACCTTCCCGGCTACCGCCTCGCCTACTCCAACGCCTACCGCTGCCCCGTCCTGACGCCGCAGGCCGGACGGCGGGTGACCGGCGAGCTGGTGATCGGTCTCGACCGCCGCGGCCTCGCCCGCATGGCGCACTATGAGGCTGAGATCTACCATCCTGAAGAGCTGGAAGTGCGGCTACCCGCGGGCGAGCGCTGTCGCGCCTGGGTCTTCCTCGCCGCCTACGCAGGAGTGGTCGGACGCCGTCCTTGGCGCTTCGAGCGTTGGCGCCGGCTGGAAAAGAGGAAGCTGTTGAGCCAGGTGCCGCGATGGATGACCGACTATGGCGCCGCCAACCTGCAATCGCTCGACATACCCTGGCGCACGCGCCGGCAACTGCTGACGATTGCCGAGAACCTACCGAGCGACGAGCATCGAGAGACTTAGGGCTTGGCCCCTCTGTCAGCCCTCGTCGTCGCGTGTCACGAAGCAGTCGAAGGCGCGGCGGCGCAGTTCGGCGCAGGCCTGGGCGGCCTGGTACATCTCCTGGAAGCCGACCAGGCGGGCGCGATAGATCTCGCGCTGGCCGTCGCTGTCGACGAAGATGCCGCGAAACCGCGTATCGTCGGTCAGACGCTCGGCCGCTTGCACCGCAGCGGCATGGGCCTGCGCGAAGCCGGAGTAGGCGCCGACCTGGACTTGCCATCCGGCGACCGCCGCTTGCGCTGGGCCCGGCGCGGCGGGCTCCATGGAACTGAGGGCCACGGCCTGCGCTTCCCCGCCCCGCGAAAAGAAGGGATTGCGCCGCGGCAACTTGATACCGGTGGCAATGTTTGCGGGCGGTCCGGCCGCCGGTTCCGCCTGGACGGACGGGCGCAGGGGCGCCTGGACGGTCCGCAGGGGGTTGCGCCGAGGCAGCTTCACCGGCGAGGCGACGAACACCCGCGGGTTCCGGGAGAAGCCGATGTTCAACAGCCGCTCCACCTCCTTGTTGCGGGTGCGGGCTGAGCGACCTCCGAAAACCACGGCGATCACCCGCCGGCCGTTGCGCTCCGCCGAAGCTGCCAAGTTGAAGCCCGAGGCACGAATGTAGCCGGTCTTGATACCATCGGTTCCGCCATAGCTGCGCAGCAGGGCGTTGTGGTTCTTGAAGCGGCGTCCGGCGTACTGGAAGAACCGGGTCGAGAAATAGTCGTAGTACTGCGGATAGTGTCGCAACAGCGCCCGCGACAGGCGCGCCATGTCCCGCGCCGTGGTCACCTGCTTGCGGTGCGGCAGGCCCGAGGCGTTGCGGAAGGTGGTTTTGGTCATGCCGAGCTGCCGCGCCTTCTTGGTCATCTGCCGCGCGAACTCGACCTCTGTTCCTGCCAGATTCTCCGCAACCACAGTCGCGACGTCGTTGGCGGACTTCGTCACCAGGGATAGGATGGCGTCGCGGACCTTGATCGTCCGGCCCGCTCGCAAGCCGACCTTCGAGGCTGGCTGGCCCGCCGCACGGCGCGATATCTTCATACCGTCGTCCAGCGAGATACGCCCCTTTTCCAACGCCTCGAAGACCATGTAGAGGGTCATCATCTTGGTCAGCGAGGCCGGGTAGCGTCTGGCATCGGCGTGCCGGCTGTGCAGGACGGAGCCGTTTTGAGCATCGATCACGATCGCCGCATACTTGCGGGCCTCGGCAGGCGCGGTCGTCAGGCAAGCAGCCGCGAAAACGGCCCAGGCAAGCACAAGAAACGCGCCGCGCCGCGAGATCATCCGAATACCCCGCCGCAGCGGTGGGTTTTTGTGGACCCCATCTTAACTCTACCCGTCAACACTATTGAATCTCTTCAAGAATTAGCAAACGACCGGATTTCTTGTCCAGTCGTTTGGCGGGCCGTTCTCGGCACGCCCCATCAGCCTGGCATTTCGAGCTTAAATCACGGTAAAGTCTGAAAATGTTTGATGGACGCGCGATGCGCCGCCGCTTGCGCATAGTGTTAGTGGCGTTGGTTCCGGTTGTCCTGGCCGCCTGCACCTACCGCGGCGACCTGGAAACCCCCTTTGTACAGAAGTTCGCCTGGTTCAGCCTGCTGAACGGCGACGACCTGCGCGAGACCTGCGGTGCCGCTGCAGGGGCGAGCCCGGACGATCGCTATCGTTTCATCTACAACGCCCGCTACACCAAACATGTCCGGGTCTATGACCTGACGGTCCAGCCTGACGGCGCCGGGACCCTGCTCAGCCGCGTGCAGCTACCGCAGAATCTCAGCCGCGTGGTGATCGACAGCCCTGGCGATCTCTTGAGCCCCTGGTCCTGGAACAGCGCAACGACCGCGCTCACCGCCCAGGAAGTCGGCCAATTGACGACGGCGCTCGCCAACAGTGGCTTCGGACAGGAGCCCCCGGTCGGTCGTTGGCTCGACTCCCGTGCCTACTATTGGATTGCCGTCGCCTGCGTTGGGGGCCGGATGGTCTTCAATGCCTGGTCCTACCCCTCGGAGCGCTACGACAAGATCAGCTTTCCGAGCGTCCTGGCACGCTTCGACCGCACCGGCATCGCGATGCCGCCGCCGCAGAAAGTCGACGCCAGCGGGCGCCTGAGAGCTCGCGGCGGTCTCAGCTCCAGCGAGTTCGCCGGCGTCGATTTCGAAGTCGAGGTCGGCGCGAACGGATTGGTGGGTCAGCGCTAGTCCGCACTGTCCCAAAGCCCAGCGCGGCAAGGGGTTCGAGGAATTTGTGCAGTGCACAATTTTTCTTGACACACTCCATTCCAGGCCTTACTTAATGGTCATGTTGCAGTGCACAATTTCCAGGCTCGACCGGAGAGATTGAGCCAGCGGCAAGGAGTGCGCGGGTCCCCACCCTGCAAGCGCAACCGATCCGAATTCAGTGATGGAAGGACAGAGAGATGACCGCCAAGAAGACCACCACCGCTCAGGACGCCATGAAGCCGGTCGAAGCTGCCGTCAATGCCGGCAAGGAGACCGTCGAGGCCGTCGTTAAGGCCGGTAGCGAAGCCGCTACCAAGCAGTACGAGCAAGCCGTCAGCATGACCAAGGAGAACATCGAGAAGACCTCGAGCGCGATCTTCAAGGGCTATGACGAGCTGGCTTCCGTCAACAAGGACAACCTCCAGGCCTTCGTCGAGGCCTCCAACGTCATGGCCAAAGGCATGGAGCTGATGACCAAGGAGATCTTCACCTTCGCGCAGGGCTCCATGGAAGAGAACGTTGCCGTCGCCAAGAAGATGCTCGGCGCCAAGAACGTTCAAGAGTGGTTCGACGTCAGCGGTGAAGTCGCCAAGAGCAACTTCGACAAGACCCTGGCCGAGACCGCCAAGCTGACCGAGATGTCCGTCAAGGTCGCCAACGAGACCTTTCAGCCGCTGCAGTCGCGTCTGAACGTCACGGTCGAGAAGATGATCAAGTCGGCTGCCTAGTACCTGCCGATCAGAGTAGCCTGAAAGGCCCGGCCACTTGGCTGGGCCTTTTCTCATGTTTTATCCGTCGATCAGGTCTCATCCAGCTCTGTCGGCATAGCCTCCATACCCGCAATCTCGCCGAGGCCCTTCCTGAGAGCCTCGAGGAACATCGCGAGGCGTCTGGGCTGATGCCGAGCCGGAAGATATGCGACATTGACGGCGTAGGATGCTGCCTGCCACCGAGGCAGCAGATCGATCAGCCTCCCGGTCGCCAAGTCATCGGCGATGAACCACCGCGGCAAGATGGCTGCCCCCGCACCCTTTTGAGCCGCACGATGCAGCGCGAAGATGTTGTTGGTGGCAAACCGCACAGGCGGCCTGAGCTCCTGAACGGCACCGCCCTGGTCAGCCAAGGCGATGCGCCCGCCTTCGAAAGGCTCCAGGGCGACGAAAGGCAAGGCCTCCGCATCCGCCGGTTCAGCCAGGCCGTCACGGCCGGCCAACAGAGGACTGGCAACGAGCGAGCGGGCCACACGCCCCAGCGGCCGCACCACCAGCGTTTCGTCCGGCACGGGTCCGATCTTGATCCAGCAATCGCACCCGACTTCCGCGAAGCGGATCGGCTCGTCCTGCAACTGCCAAGACAAGGAGACCTGCGGATGACGAAGTTGGAAGTCGAGTGCCAAGTCGACCAGGTGCCGCTGGCCCAAGGCAACGGGTGCAACGATCTTCAAAGGCCCCTTGGCAAAATCGTCACCCGCGCCATGGCGTTCTTCCAGAACCGACCAGTCCGCCAGCAGTGCCCGCGCATCGCGCAGCAGCTCTTGCCCGGCCAAGGTGACGGCAAGCGCATGGGTGGTGCGCCGCACGAGCTGAATACCCAGGCGGTCTTCCAGCTCTTTGAGCTGGCGGCTGGCTGACGCCTGCGACAAGCCGAGATCGCGCGCAGCAGCGCTGATCGAGCCACGCTCCGCTATGCGGACAAAGGTCTCCAGCAGAGTGAGGCGATCGAGTGACCTACTCATACGTAATACGTATAATAATATCTTGCTTCATCCGTCTACAGAAAGAGCGCGCGCCCTGCCACCTTGGCTTCAGCGACAACGTCAACGAACCAAGGAGACAAGGCATGACAGAGCGCAGCTTTCGGATTGGCGGCGAACTTGAGGTCAACCGTCTGGGCTATGGCGCCATGCGCCTGACGGGCCAACCAGGTAACTTCGGCCCCTACCCACAGTGGGACGAGGGCTTGCGGCTGCTACGCCGCGGCGCAGACCTTGGCGTAGATTTCTTCGACAGCGCCTGGGCTTACGGTCCGGAGCATGCCGACCGTATCGTCGGCGAAGCCTTGGAGGGACGCAGGGTCGCTCTGGCCACGAAGGGCGGTGTCGATAAGCCGGAGCCCGGCCGCATCACCGTCGATGGAACCCGCGACACTCTGTTGCGTCAGATCGACAAGGCGCTGACGAACTTGCGGCGGCAGCAGATCGATCTTTTCCAGCTTCATCGCGTCGACCCCGCCACACCGATCGAAGCCTCCGTAGCAGCCTTGGCCGAAGCGCAAGCCGACGGCCGCATCGGGCATATCGGCCTCTCGAACGTCACGCGGGAAGAGCTTGAACGCGCGCTCTCGGTTACGGCGATCGCCAGCGTTCAGAACCGCTACAACATGGCGGAGCAGGAGGCCGACGACTTGGTCGACTTCACGGCGGCGCGGGGCATCGCCTTCATTCCCTATGGGCCGCTCGGGGCCAACCCCATGAAGCAAGGCGCCAGGCTGGCACCGCGCGAGGCGCTCGCCTGGCTGCTTCGGCGCGCGCCTAACATCATCGTCATTCCCGGCACGACCTCGCCCGTGCATCTGGAGGAGAATTGGCAAGCATGGGAGGAGGTGGACCGGTTGGATCGGGAGGCCGGGACCAACGAGGCGTCTCGCTGATTGGCGTGCTGCGCGCACCACCCGATGGCGTTTTGGGCGGCTCAGTGCACTTCGCTGCACGTGCCGCCGCTTCGCCATAATGCGGGCGCGATTGCGGGAAACACTCGGCCTGTCCTCCACAGAGCAGCCCAGCGGAAAAAGCTGCCCGCCGGGCACTTCCCGCCCCCAGGCTGATTCACAATATTGTAGAGCATGCTAGTATTAAATTGGAAACATGGCGGGCCGAGTCGCCCGCCCGTAGGGCGTGAGATGCAAGGCATGCGGTTGGCGAACGAAGACAACGGCGGCTCCGGACGAAACGGTGACGGCAATGGCCGTGCAACCGGCGTAATCGTCCGCACGCGTCCCAAGACGAAGCGCCCGTCGCTTTACAAGGTCTTGATGCTGAACGACGATTACACACCCATGGAGTTCGTCGTTCATGTCCTGGAGAAGTTCTTCGGCAAGCGCCGAGAAGAAGCGACGCAGATCATGCTGCACGTTCACCGGCGGGGTGTCGGTGTCTGCGGGGTCTACACCTACGAGGTCGCAGAGACCAAAGTGACGCAGGTCATAGACTATGCCCGCAAGCATCAACATCCTTTACAGTGCACCCTGGAAAAGGACTAGTCGCGCGCGATGCTATCCAGCAACCTAGAGAAGACCCTGCACCGCGCCCTGGCGCTCGCCAATGAACGGCGCCACGAATACGCAACCCTCGAGCATCTTCTTTTGGCCCTGACTGAGGACAGCGATGCCGTCGCGGTACTGCGGGCTTGCGGGGTCGATATCGGGAAGCTGCGCGAGGAAATCTCCGACTACATCGACAACGATCTCTCTTCTCTGATCACCGCACAAAGCGGCGACGCCTCCCCCACCTCCGGTTTCCAGCGCGTTCTGCAGCGCGCCGCCATCCACGTCCAGTCATCGGGGCGTGAGGAAGTGACCGGCGCCAACGTGCTGGTCGCCATCT
>JANQIA010000219.1 GCA_028282405.1 Rhodovibrionaceae bacterium | reverse complement strand
TCTACTTCTTCCTATACCTGCGGCGCGCGCCCGCCATACCGGGACGCTGGTGGCCGGTGCTGACGCTTCAGGGCATGCTCGACGGTGGCGCCTACGTCGCCCTGCTGTTTGCCAGCCGGGGGGAGGATGCGGTCCATGCGGTGGTGATCGCCTCGACCTTCAGCGCCATCACCGCGCTCCTGGCCCGCTTCATTCTGAAGGAGCCGATGAACTGGCTGCAGTGGGTCGGCATCGGGGTGATCGTCGGCGGTGTCGCGACCTTGTCGGCCTATGGGTGAAGAAAAATGGAGCTGAGCCAGGCACAGATCGAGCAATTCCGCGAAGACGGCTTCCTCTTCGTCGAGGGTTTCGTCGAGCTGCCCCTGGTCGAGCAGGCCGGCGCGTGTTTCGAGGGGCTGTTCGACGGCAGCTTCGAGACCGGGCTGCAACCCGACGAGTGGAACTGGCGGGCCGGCCGCGACAACCCGGAGCTGACCCGGCAGATCTGCAACGGCTGGAAGGCGGACCGAGCCGTTGCCCGCATCGTCCTGCGCGAGGACATCGGCCGCGCCTGCGCCAGGCTGATGGATTGGCCCGGCGCCCGCATCAACCAGGACAACGTGATCTGGAAGCCGCCCGGCGCCAAGGCGCTGGGCTTCCATCAGGACGACAGCTACCAGGACTGGGTCGAGCCCACACAGATGGTCAGCGCCTGGGTGGCGCTCGACGACACCACGGCCGAGGGCGGCACGCTGCTCTATGCCAAGGGCTCGCACCGCTGGCCCGTCGCCCCGCCCATCGCCCAGTTCCATGCCCCCGACGACTTCACCCTGGAGTTCCGCCAGGCCGCCGAAGAGGTGGGGGAAGGGGACTGCGAACTGGTCCCCGTCGTGCTGCGCAAGGGCGGCGTCGCCTTTCACCACGGCCGCACCTGGCACGGCTCCGGCCCGAACCTCGGCGAAGCACCAAGGCGGTCCGTCGTCGCCCACTGCATGCGCGCCGACGCCCGCTTTCGCGATGGCAGCGTCGGTCCGATCTACGGCCGCTACAAGCGCTTTGGCTCGACGGAGATGGAAGAGTCCTTCTTCCCCATCCTCTGGTCCGAGGACGGCAGCCGCTCTTCGTTCCTGTCGGACTATCTCGCCTGATCTACCCGGCGGCGAGGCGCAGCAGCTCTGCTACGCCTCGCCTCGGGCAAAAAGATCTTCAGGCTTTTCCTACCCTGCGCCGGGCGGCCAGACCCAGCCCGGCGAGGCCGAGACCGAAGAGTGCCAGCGTGCCAGGTTCCGGCAGCGCATCCGAAGTGATCAGGCCAATGGTGACCGAAGAACCTGCAAACCATCCACCGGAGACGTTGAGTGACACCGAATGGGCGTCAAAGCTCACAGCGGCCGCCGTTGGAGTGACGCCCGTCTGGCTGAAATCGATACCGATGATTTCGCCCGCGGGCATCCCCACCCAGTCGAGATCGCTTATGACGATCGCATCTGCTGGCGAAATCACACCGAACGACGTCAGCAGTGAATAGGTTATCGAGTCGCTATCGATGTCGACGCTCCAGCGAGAACCAAAGCTGTTGACGATGGTGAACTCCGGTCCGGCATCCACCGTCGCCGCTGTGGTCGCACAGCTATAGACCTGACCGTCCCCAAGATCATCGATGCCGCAGTTCACCGCGTCGCCGATCAGCGAAGCATTTGCAGAAGATGCCAAGCAGAGCGCGACCGCGCCGGTGGCAATTGGTCCAAGCAACTTGTGTTTCATGCGCACCCCTTCTTTTTCTTTGCGCCACGACCGACCCAGCGCTTCTGTATCCTGTGGCCGGCCTTAGCCCACCAATTTCAGAGAAACACCAACCCAAGGCATCTCTCCCTGTAGTGGTTAACGATGGAGCAAAAAACAGGCCAGTTTTTCGGTCGTCATGATTTCAACGCGTTAGCGATGCGACCGACTTCGTGAGTCACTGAACTGTAAAAAAATTCGACAGTTTTTATGGTCTTCCATTCGAATATGTAAAATTTTCTGACGCTCTGTTTTTGCGAGTCCTTCCGGCAGAGCTCGAAGCATCCATCCCGACAATGCGTGACAGCGGTGATGAGAAGGGGTTGGGCAATGCCTGCGGTTTCTCCCAGAACGTCATCCCAACCTTGAGCCACTGCTGTCCGGCCAAACGTCGAAGTGTTGGCCGTAAGGCTCTGCACCGGCTTGGGTATCGCGGCTTTCGGCCGGACAGGGACTTGCCGCGTCAGAGGAAGGTGTTTCAGCGCTGCGCGCGACCCCCCTCCCGGCGCTTCGCGCCGACCTCCCCCTCAAGGGGGTAGGTGTAAGTGACTGCGACTAAAGTAGAATTCCCTCCCCCCTTGAGGGGGAGGGTCAGGGTGGGGGGTGTCCGCGGAGCGGACAAGAGAGGGCGGTCCCGCACTCAACCGGACAGCAGTGACCTTGAGCCGGGATCCATGGCTGGTCCAGGCGCGGAAGTCAGACGTCAAGCGCAGGCTGAGAAACAGACCCGGGCTCGGGGGCCGCGATGACAGCCTGTGCTGAAAGACAGCTTGCTACTCGCCGGCGAGGCGCAGTGGCTCGACCTGGGTGACCGTGAAGGCCTGGTTGTCCTGCCAGGCCGGGATCATGTGGCGGCCGCGGGCGACCTGCTCCAGATCGATGTCCGCCATGACGAAGCCGGTCTCCTCGCCGCCGTCGGCCAGCACCTCGCCCCAGGGGGCCACGATCAACGAGTGGCCGTAGGTCTCGGCCCCGCTTTCGTGGGTGCCGCCCTGGCAGGCGGCGATGACGAAGCAACCGGTCTCGATGGCGCGGGCCCGGTTCAGGAGATGCCAGTGCGCCTTGCCCGTGGTCCGGGTAAAGGCGGCGGGGATCAGCAGCACCTCGGCGCCGGCCTGCGCCAGTATGCGGTAGAGTTGGGCGAACCGCAGGTCGTAGCAGATCGAAAGCCCCATGGTACACCAGGGCGTCTCCGCCAGAACCGGCTGCTTGCCGGCCTGGATGGTGTCCGACTCGCGATAGCTCTCGCCATCCGCAAGGTCGACGTCGAAGAGGTGGATCTTGTCGTAGCGCGCGGTGATCACGCCATCGCAGTCGATCATGTAGCCGCGGTTGAAGGCCTTGCCCGCGCCGCTGACGATGGGCAGGGAGCCGAGGTTCAGAACCACGGAGAGCTCGCGGGCCAGCGCCCGGAAGTGGGCGAGGGCAGGGTGCTCGTCCTCGGGAAAGGCCGGCACCTTGAGGCGGCCGTTCTCGACGTCGAGGCCGGAGAAGTACTCGGGCAACGAGACGAAGTCGGCTCCGGCGGCGACCGCCTCCCGGGTCAGCCGCTCGGTCTCCTCGATGTTGGCCGCGACCTCGCGCCCGGCGCAGTTCTGAATACAGGCTGCTTTGAATGTGGTCGCCATGTCTCAGCTCCTCTCACAGCTCCATTCTAAGATGGCTTACCGCCTGGAAGAAATCCACACATGCCGTGTCCGGGGCCGGGCTTGAGCCACCCAGCGCCAAGCGATAATGCAACGCACTCGCAATTCGGCTGTCTCGACGCTATTTGCTCTCCAGATCTGAAGCCATCATCGAGGACATCGGCCTTGGCAAAAATCCCGTCGCCCTGCGTGGGCGTCTGCAAGTTCAAGCTCAACAAGCGGTGCCTGGGCTGTGCCATGACCAAGAAACAGAAGAAGACGTACAAGAAGCTGGGGTCCGACAAGGACAAGCTGGCCTTCATCGGCAAATTGGTTGCCCGGCAGAAGGACTTGGGTCGCCACGACTACTGGCTCAAGGTCTACACACGGAAATGCGCAAAGAAGGGCATTCCGCCACCGATTGAGTCCGAGCCGGCTCGACCCGGCAGGTGGTCCGTCCGGCCGTGCCCCGTTGCGCTCTGTCAGCAAGTTCACTTTGCGGCGCGGTCGTTATGTTAGCGTGCTCGCCACACGAACAGGTCGGAGCCTTGCCATCTGCGGCAAGACGGGTGTTGGGGCTCGGGTGAGAGGGGACGGATGGGAAAAGACGCAAAGCTGGTGATCGCTACCTTGATGGTCGTGGCCTTCACGATCGGCACGGACTTCACCGGCGCCCTGATTCTGGTCACAGCCATCGAGCGCGAGCTCTCCGCCGACATCACGACCACCCAATGGGTGCTGAACATCTACGCCCTGAGCTTCGGGGTTCTCATGGTGACCGGCGGCCGCTTGGGGGACATGTACGGGCACCGGCACCAGATTCTGATCGGCGCCGCGATCTTCCTGGTTGCCTCCATAGGCTGCTTTCTTGCGCCGAGCATCGGCTGGCTCATCGCGGCGCGGGCCGTCCAGGGTGTCGGGGCAGCGCTCCTCTGGCCCTGCGTTCTGGCGCTTGGCACGACGAGCGTCGACGACGACAAGCGAGGCCTGGCCATAGGCCTGATCCTGGCCGGGATCACCAGCGGCAACGTGATCGGGCCGCTGATTGCAGGCGTGGCCACGTGGCTTGGCGACTGGCGGCTGTTCTTCCTGTTCAATTGCGTGACGGCGGTGCTGTCGATCGTCCTGGCGCTCCGCTTCCTGAAAAAGGAAACGCCGGGCAAGGTCGAAGAACGAGTCGACTTTGCCGGAATGGCGGTCCTCGGCGTGGCGCTCTTGGCCTTGCTTTACAGTCTGGATGTCGGGGCCGACTGGGGCTGGACGTCGCCGACGCTTCTCGGCCTGTTCGTCTTGAGCGCGGTTATGTTCATTGCCTTTCCCTTCGTCGAGTACCGTGTCAAGCAGCCCCTGATGCCGCCAAGCCTCATGCGAAACCGTGAGTTCCTGCTGGTCCTGTCGACGAATGGGCTGCTCATCCCCTCACTCTTCATCGCCTTCCTCTACTTTCCGCAGTTCATGCAGAAGACGATGGGCTGGTCGGTGCTGCAGTCTTCGTTCGGCATGGTGCCTCTGATGGTGCTGCTGTCCGTCGGGTCCATTCTCGGCGGGCGGCTTTATGCCCCGATCGGACCCAAGCGCCTACTGCTGGCCGGCTACGTTCTGGTCGCCATCGGTGCGGGAACCATCATCTTCGTCATGCCCGCCTGGGGTTACTTCGCCATCCTTCCCGCCATGCTGCTGATGGGACTCGGCGCCACGCTCTGCGTCGGCACCGCGGGCACGGCGGCCGTCAGCGCCGTGCCGCCCAAACGTGCCGGCGTTGCGGGCGGGCTGTCGTTCATGGTCCACCTCTGCATCGGTGCGCTCGGCGTCGCCGGCGCCACCGCCATCATGCATGCCCAGACAGCCGGCGTGGCGCAGGCCGAGGCGGGCACGGCCTTCGCAACCGGCATGAGCCATGCCTATTGGCTGGCCGGTGCCTTGGCGATCCTAGGCATCCTGGTGGTCATGGCAATCGACGAAAGGAAGCTGCAGACCGTCCAAGAGTGACGGCGGCTGCACTGATCTCATGTTTGCGGAGCAGAGTGTGTCAGGTGGCAGGGCAAGGTCTGAGAGCCGGGCGCAGCTCGAACGGGAGATTGCAGCGCTCGATCCCGAAGTGGATTTCGAGCGGATCGCCCGTTTCCTCTATGCCTACGAGTTCTCCTGGGACCTGCAGCGCTCGCTCGAGTTCGCGCTCTTCCGGACCTATGCCGTGCCCTCAATCTCCGGCCTGCTGGCCAAGACGGGAGAGTTCGAGCGCCGGCCGCGCAAGCGCTATGACGATACCGAGCTGATCCTGGCCGAGATCCTGGAGCACGGGCTCGACAGCCCGCGCGGCAAGAAGGCGATCGGCCGGATGAACGCGATGCACGGCCGCTTCCGCATCGCCAATGACGATCTGCTCTATGTGCTCTCCACCTTCGTCTGCGAGCCGATCCGCTGGCTCGCGCGCTTCGGCCGCAGGCCCATGACCGACCGGGAGCAGCGGGCCTGGTTCCTCTACTACTGCGGGCTGGGCGCCCGGATGGGCATCGAGGGCATTCCCGCCTCCGTCGACGCCATGATGCGCTGGAACAGCGACTACGAAGCCGCCAACTTCCGCTTCTCGGACAGCAACCGGCGAATCGGCGAGGCAACCAGCAATCTTCTGCTCGGGTTCTACGCTCCGCGCTGGCTGTTCTGGGCCGGCCGACCGGTGGTCCGCGCATTTCTCGATCCGCGTTTGTTGGAAAGCATGGGCTTCGCGCCGGCGCCGTCCTGGCTTCAAGGCTTGGTCATGGGCGCATTGCGGGCCCGGGCGCGTCTGTTGCGCCGCCTGCCGCTGCGCCGCAAGCCGCGCTTGCTGACCGAAGCCAGCCGCCCGACCTATCCGGAGGGCTACCGCATCGAAGAGCTCGGCACCTTTCGGTGATAGGCTCGCCGGACAAACCAAGGAAGAGAGGTTCCATGGATAATTTCAGTCCTGCGGAGCAGGCCTTGATCGAGGTCTGGGAAACCCACACGGCAGCCGAGTTCGCGCACAAGGATGCCGACGAAGCGATCGCGACGATGACCGACAATCCGGTCTTGGTTCATGTCCCGGTGGGAACCGGTGCCAGCGGCAAGGAGCCCCTGCGTCGATTCTATAGAGACGTCTTCATTCCGAACATGCCGCCGGATGTCGAGCTGGAACTGCTCAGCCGCACGGCCGGCGAGAAGCGGGTGATCGACGAATTCATCATGCACATGACTCACAGCGTCCGCATGGATTGGTTCGTCCCTGGGGTCGAAGCGACAGGACGCCGCTTGGCCGTTCCGACAGTTGGGATCATCGCGTTCGAGGGCGGCAAGATCAGTTCCGAGCACATCTACTGGGACCAGGCGACCGTTTTGATTCAGCTCGGGCTTCTCGACGAGAGTCTGCCGGCGCTCGGCGCCAAGCAGGTGGACCGTCTGTTGAACCGCGACGCGCCGGCAAACGAATTGATCGTCAAGTTCGCGAAGCCGTAGGCGCGGATTGCGCGGCAGATTGGAAACGCAGGGGGTTGGCAGAATGTCGGCCGGGCGATGTATCGGCCTGGCCACAGTCCGACGCGCGACATCCCGTAGTATAGTGACGCTCGGCAGGCCGCCCGGCGCGGTTCGTGGTCTGCTAAGCTAGAGAAACACCGGCTGCGGAAGAAGGCCTTGGACTACGGCGTTATCTCACTCTTGCTTGCCTCGCTGATGCTGCTGGCCAGCATCCTGGCGGGCATCTTGAGCGCGCGGGTCGGGGCGCCCTTGCTGCTGGTCTTCCTGCTGCTCGGCATGCTGGCCGGGCAGGACGGGCCGGGCGGCTTCACCTTCGACGACGTGGAGACCGCCTTCCTGATCGGCAGCGTGGCACTGGCCGTCATTCTCTTCGACGGCGGTGTGCGCACCGATGCGGCCACCATCCGCCGGGCCTGGGGACCCTCCCTGGTGCTGGCCACCTTCGGCGCCGTGGTCACGGCGGGCCTGGTCGCCGCCATGGTGCACTACCTGCTCGGCATCGGCTGGATGGCCGCCTGGCTGATCGGCTCCATCGTCGCCTCGACCGATGCCGCCGCCGTTTTCCTGCTGCTC
>JANQIA010000202.1 GCA_028282405.1 Rhodovibrionaceae bacterium | reverse complement strand
GCGACGTCGGTGAAGGTGCCGCCGATGTCGACGCCCACGCGGATCTCGGGGTTGGCCATGGCGCCTCCGTCCCCTCTCAGATGCTCTTCCAGAGCTGGTTTGCGGTGAAAGCCATCTGGTAGAGGCGCGACATCAGGGGCGCCGACTTGACCGGCTTGAGCTCGGTGATCGGCAGCGGCAAGTCTTCTTCCTTGCCGCCCGCCAAGAGCTCGGCCATCGCCTTGCCGAAGATGGTGCCCGGCGTGATCCCCCGGCCGTTATATCCGATCGGCGTATAGAGCCCCTCGGCCAGGCGGTGAATGCGCGGCAGGTGATCGGGGGTCATGGCGATCTGGCCGTCCCAGCACTCCTCGAACGTGACCTTGCCCAGGTCCGGGAAAAGCCGGCGCAAGGTCTTCTCCGCCCAACGGCGGGACAGGCCGGTCATCCCGCCGATGACCGTTCCCATGGAGCCGATGATGAGCCGCCCGAAGGCATCGCGGCGCAGCGAGAACATGATCGGGCCGGTGTCCCACAAGCCCTGGCCGCCTTTCAGGATCGCGCGACCCCGCTCACCCAAGGGCTCGGTGGCAAGCTGGAAGTAGTGGATCGGCGTAAAGGTGTCCTTCAGCCCAGGCCAGAGATCGTCGGAGTAGGCATTGGTGCCCAAGACCACAGACTTGGCCCTGACGTTGCCGGCGTCGGTCTCGACAACCCAGCCGTCGCTTTCGCGGTGAAGCGTCTTGGCCGTTACGCCGGTGGCGACCTTAGCGCCGGCATTCTGCGCCGCCCGCGCAAGGCCGCGGACATAGCCCATGGGATTGATCGTGCCGGCCCGCCGATCGACCAGGCCGCCGTAGAAGGCCTTGCTGCCGATCAGCTCCCCGACTGCCTCGCGCGACAGGAGATCGACCGGCGCGCCCAGGCGGTGCCACTCCTCGGCGCGGCGCGCCAGGTCTTGGAAGCCCTTGGGCGAGTGGGCGGCATGGATGGTGCCGGTCCGCGTGACCTCGCAGCGAATCTGATAGCGTTCGATAAGGGACTGGACGTAGCCCGGCGCGTCGCCGAGCGTCTTGATGAGGGCCGCGCCGCGGGTCTCGCCGAGCTTCTTGCGCACGTCCTGGGGCGGCAGCCAAAGCCCCGCATTGACTAGCCCGACGTTGCGCCCGGAGCCGCCGTAGCCGATCTGCCGCGCCTCCAAGACCTGGCAGTCGATGCCGCGTTCGGCGGCATGCAAGGCCGTGGAGAGACCGGTGAAGCCGCCGCCGACGATGGCCAGCTCCGTCGCACTGTCCCCGTTCAACGGGGAAGAGAGAGCACGCTCCTCCGCCGATGCATCCCACAGCGATATCGCCGCTGCCTGTGCCATGATGTCAGCTACCCAGTTTACCTCTGGCCCGCCGAAAAGGGGCCGAAACGGCGCAATTGCCTTGCGCTCGCGAGCTTGATGGATAGAGCAAGTTGTGTCAATATTTAAAAAGGCTGTACTGTATAACAGCACAACAGAAGAGAAACGATGAGGCAGCTATCGACCTCGGCCGCCGAGATGGTGGCGGCGGCCCGACAGCGGATCGAGGAGATCAAGACGGACGATGCCGTGGCGATGCTGGGCGATCCCTCCGTCGTGTTCGTCGACCTGCGCGACGTGCGCGAGCGGCAGCGCGCGGGCTTCATTCCGGGCAGCTTTCACTGTCCGCGCGGCATGGTGGAGTTCTGGGTCGACCCCAAGAGCCCCTACTTCAAAGAGATCTTCGGCGAGGACAAGCGCTTCGTCTTTCACTGCGCCTCGGGCTGGCGCTCGGCCCTCACCGTCGCGACGCTCAAGGACATGGGCTTCCCGGC
>JANQIA010000174.1 GCA_028282405.1 Rhodovibrionaceae bacterium | reverse complement strand
CCCGCAAGGTCGAGGAGATCATGACGCGCAATCCGCACACCATCCGGCCCGATGCGCTGGCGGTGGAAGCGCTCGCGACCATGAACGGCCCGGACACCGGCAAGCCCTTCACCAGCATGTTCGCGGTCGAAGAGGGCAAGCCGGTCGGCTTCCTGCGCATGCACGACATCCTGCGCGCCGGAGTCGCCTAGGAGCTCTGCCATGAGCGAGGCGAGTGGCCAGGGCGATATCCATTTCCAGCCGCCCGACGACGCGGCGAGCGAGACGGCGAAGCGGCACTTCACCTACGACGCCCGCGCGCCGGAGAGCCAGAAGGTCGAGGCGCGGCGCTACAAGCGGCGTATCGTGGTTATCCGGCGCCTGCTGCCTCTCGCCGCCGTGGTGCTGTTGGTCGCCGTGCTCTTCGCGCCGCAACTGCAGCCTTTTCGTGACATTTTCACCGGGCAGGGCGCGCTTCTGGATGCGGAAAGCGGCGGCGTCGCGCTCGTCTCGGCCCGCTTTCGGGGCACGGACAGCTCGGAGCGCCCCTATAGCTTGACTGCCGAGCAGGTCCATGAGCGTGCCGGCGAGGAGGAGCAGTACGACTTGGTGAACCCGCAGGGCGACATCACCTTGAGCGATGGCGCCTGGCTGACCCTCGGCGCCACCGACGGCCGCTACGATCGCCTGGGCGAGCATCTTTTCCTGGTGGGCGACGTCAGCCTGTTCCACGATCAGGGCTACGAGATGCATACCGAGACCGCCGAGATCGACCTTGTCGCCAACCGCGCCTGGGGAACCTCCCCGGTGACCGGCCAGGCCGGGTTCGGCGAGATCGTGGCCGAGGGTTTCCGTTTGGAAGAGGGCGGTCTGCGCGTCCATTTCACCGGCAAGGCGGAGCTTCTGCTCTATCCCGATGCGGAGGGCTTCCCCCAGTGAGCCGCTCCATTGCCGTCATAGCGCTCTTGTTCGCCAGTCTCTGCGCGCTGCCGAGCAGCGCCCAGAACGCGGTGAGCGCGGCCAACTCGGCCCTGCAGATCAACGCCGACAACGGCATCGAATGGCGGCGCGACGAGCAGGTCTACATCGCCCGCGGCAACGCTGTCGCCCAGCGTGAGGACCTGAGCGTCAGCGCCGACCGCCTCTTAGCCTACTACCGGGAGGTGGCCGGGGAGACGCAGTTCTACCAGATCGAAGCGCACGGCAACGTGAAGGTGGTCCTGCCCGAGGACGTGGCCTACGGCGATACCGGCATCTACTACAGCGACCAGAAGGTCGCGGTGCTCACCGGCGACGATCTGCGCCTGGAGATGGGCGGCGGCGACGTGGTGCGCGCCCGCGACAGCCTGGAGTACTGGGAGGAGTTCGAGGGACGCCCGGTCGCGGTGGCCCGCGGCGATGCCTCGATGCAGAGCGCGGAGGACCTCATCGAGGCCGACACGCTGACTGCCAGCTTCTCCGAGGACGTCCAAGGCGAACGGGTCTTGGATCGAGTCGATGCCATCGGCAATGTGCGGATCCGGACACCGAACGAATTCGCCGTTGGCAATGAGGGCATTTACTATGCTATCGACGACCGAGCCGTGTTGGCCGGTGACGTCAAGATCACCCAAGGGCCCAACCAGTTGAACGGCGACCGGGCGGAAGTCGACTTCGAAACCGGGGTCAGCCGTCTGCTTCCCGGTTCCGGCACGCGGGTGCAGGGTCTATTGGTTCCCCAGCGCTCGGAAGACGACGCCGGGAACGACGAATAGGAAGGGTATGAGCACAAGGCGCAAGTCTGATAGTGGCGCCAGGGTTAGGGAGGCCGATATCGAAGAGATCGAGCGCACGCCGCGCTTGGTCGTCGACAACCCGGGTCTCTGCGCGCTCAATCTGGAGAAGTCCTTCAAGCAACGCCCGGTCCTGCGCGGCGTGTCGCTGACCCTGGAGCGCGGCGAGGCGGTCGGGCTGCTCGGCCCCAACGGCGCCGGCAAGACCACCTCCTTCTACATCATCACCGGCCTCTTGGCGCCCGATGCCGGCGTCATCACGCTCGACGGCGAGAACATCACCGGCCTGCCGATGTACCGCCGGGCCCGGCTCGGCATCGGCTATCTGCCGCAGGAAGCCTCGATCTTTCGCGGCTTGACGGTGGAGCAGAACATCCTGGGCGTGCTGGAGCTGACCGAATCCAGCCGGCAGAAGCGGCAGGCCATCCTCGAGGACCTGCTCTCCGAGTTTTCCATCGCCCATCTCAGACGGACACCGGCCATCGCCCTGTCCGGCGGCGAGCGGCGGCGCGTCGAGATTGCCCGGGCGCTGGCCTCGCGGCCCTCCTTCATCCTGCTGGACGAGCCGCTGGCCGGCATCGACCCCGTGGCGGTCAACGACATCCGCGATCTGGTCAGCCATCTAAAGGATCGCGGCATCGGCGTCCTGATCACCGACCACAATGTCCGTGAGACTTTGGACATCGTCGACCGGGCCTACATCATTCACGAAGGCCGGGTCTTGATGGACGGAACGCCCCGTGAAATCGTCGCCAACAAGGACGTCCGGCGCGTTTACTTGGGCGAAAGATTTAGTCTCTAACCGTTAACACCATGGCGGTAACGCAGCGGCTCGAGCTACGCCAGTCACAGTCACTGGTCATGACGCCGCAACTGCGGCAAGCCATTCAGCTATTGCAGTATTCCAGCCTCGAGCTGAACGCCTTCGTCGACCAGCAGTTGGCGGAGAACCCCTTGCTCGAGCGCGACGAGGCACCGGACGGCGAGGCCGAGCCCCGGGAGGCCGAAGGCGCCGGGGCGGAGGCGTCGGGCGACGACTTCGGAGACGGCGAGCCGGTGCCGGACAGCCTCGACCAGCTGGCCTCCGGCGAGTTCTCCGAGGACTCCAACCGTCCCTTGGACAGCGAGCCGGCCTACGACGACAACAGCCCCTCGGAGGGCGAGAGCAGCATCGACTGGGGCCGCCGCGGCGCGGGCGGCCAGGACGGCGAAGGCGGTGAGCGCTCGATCGAGGAAGCCGCCGACGAAACGCCGGACCTGCGCAGCCACCTGCTGCAGCAGATGCCGGTGGAGATCTCCGCCCCGGCCGAGCGCATGATCGCCGCCTACCTGATCGACCAGGTGGATCCGAGCGGCTACCTCACCGTCGACATGGCGGCCTTGGCCGAGCAGCTCGGCCTGCCGGAAGAGCGTCTCGAAGCGCTCAGGCTGCGCCTCCAGTGCCTGGAGCCGACGGGGGTCTTCGCCCGCGATCTCGCCGAATGCCTGGCCCTGCAGCTCAAGGAGCGCAACCGCTTCGACCCCTGCATGGCGGCGCTGCTCGACAATCTCGCGCTGCTGGCCGAGGGCAAGCTGGCGCAGCTTCGCGCGCTCTGCCAGGTCGACGACGACGACTTCGCCGAAATGCTGGGCGAGATCAGGGCGCTGGACCCCAAGCCCGGCCTGCAGTTCGACCTTCCGCCGGCCGAAGCCATCATCCCCGACGTGCTGATGCGCGCGCGCCCCGACGGTAGCTGGCTGATCGAGCTCAATCCCGATGCCATGCCGCGCCTGCTGGTCAACCGCGGCTACTACGCGGCGGTGGTCTCGCGCTGCCGGGACCGGGCCGAGCGCAACTATCTGACCGAACAGCTCGGCGCCGCGAGCTGGCTGGTGAAATCGCTGCATCAGCGCGCCACCACCATCATCAAGGTGGCGAGCGACATCGTGCGCCAGCAGGAGGAGTTCTTCCGCAAGGGCGTCGCCCACATGCGGCCCCTGACCCTGCGCGACGTGGCCGAAGAGGTCTCCCTCCACGAATCGACCGTGAGCCGGGTGACGGCCAACAAGTTCATCGCCACGCCGCGCGGCATCTTCGAGCTGAAGTACTTCTTTAGTACGGCCGTCGGCGGCGACGGCGAGGACGCCCATGCGGCCGAATCGATCCGGCACCGCATCCGCAGCCTGATCGAGGCCGAAACGGCCGACCGGGTTCTCTCCGACGACGCCCTGGTGAAGCAGCTGCGGCAGGAAGGTATCGCCGTGGCCCGGCGGACGGTCGCCAAGTATCGGGAGACCATGCGGATCCCCTCCTCGGTCGAGCGCCGCCGCCTGAAAGCGGCGCGCGGCGGCGATTTGGGGGCCACTGCCCCAAATCCGTAGTGCATAAGTGCAGGCGACAAATTGGGGCGAGCATCGGCTCCGAAAAGACAGCAGCATTTCTAGGGATTTATTTGCGCTTAAGCTGTTGGAAACACAAGATAAAATTCCCTGAGTCGCCGCTGAAGCTGTGAAATTCGCAGGCTGTTCGGGGGCCGATTTCGGTCCCTTCTGTTGGCCCTGTGGGTGTATTGACAGGCATCAGTGGCAGACCTAATGTCCCGGCCCTTGAGCCCGGGCAGCGATGGCCCCGAGGGCTCGCGGGCCGCTGGGCCGGCAAAACGAACAACGGTTCAATTTCACGAGCGATCTATGCAGCTGTCTGTCCAAGGAAGGCAGATCGATGTGGGCGATGCCTTTCGTGAACATGCCAGTCTCAGTTTGGGCACGGTTCTCGGTAAGTACTTCGGTGACGCGATCGATGTCAGCGTAACCTTGTCTCGGGAAGGGCACTTGTTTCGCGCCATGGTCTCAACCCATATCGGCAAGGGTATCGAGCTGCACGCCAGTGCCGACGCGAACGAGCCGTACCCGGCTTTCGATCAAGCGGTGGAGCGCCTTTCGAAGCGCTTGCGTCGCTACAAACGGCGGTTGCGAGACCACCATCGCGACCTCGAGCAGGTGAGCGGCCCCGAGGCCGAGCGTCTTGCGGCCCAGCAGTACGTTTTGCAGGTGGAGTCGGCGGAATCGGACGGGGAAACCGAAGCCGACAGTCAACCGGCGGTGATCGCCGAGATTGAAACGGAGATACCGAGCCTGACCGTCAGCGATGCGGTCATGAGAATGGACTTGGCGGACATTCCGGCGCTGCTGTTTCGCAACAAGGCGCACGGTGGGCTGAACATGGTGTATCGACGCCACGACGGCCATGTCGGTTGGGTCGACCCGCGCGGCAACCGCTCGACGTCCTGAGCGGACGCGCCAGGGAAGCGACAAGAAACGGTGACGTGATGGAGATCGTAGACTTGCTGGGGCCGGATGCTGTGGTGCCGTCGCTGCGGGTGACGAGCAAGAAGCAGGCTTTGCAGGAGCTGGCGCGCAAAGCGGCGCAGCTCACCCAACAGCCCGAACGCGTGATCTTCGACGTGCTGATCGAGCGGGAGCGGCTCGGCACCACCGGGATCGGCCACGGGATTGCCATTCCCCACGGCAAGCTGGGCAGCCTCGACCGGCTCTATGCCGTCTTCGCCAGGCTGGAACGGCCGGTCGAGTTCGAGGCCATCGACGAGCAGCCGGTCGACCTCATTTTCCTGCTGCTGGCGCCGGAGAAGGCAGGCGCCGACCATCTGAAGGCGCTGGCCCGCATTTCCCGGCTGCTGCGCGACCGCGGCGTCTGCGAGAAGCTGCGCGGCACCGACAGCGCCGACGGCCTCTACGCCTTGCTCTCAGAGTCCGCCGCCAGCCACGCGGCTTGATGCTCTAGGCGCCTCTCGCCTCGGCGAAGCCTCCGGCGTAGCCAGAGTCGGCGCTGTACAGCA
>JANQIA010000210.1 GCA_028282405.1 Rhodovibrionaceae bacterium | reverse complement strand
CGCAGACAGGCCGGACATA
Source organism: Rhodovibrionaceae bacterium (assembly GCA_028282405.1). Lineage (GTDB taxonomy): Bacteria > Pseudomonadota > Alphaproteobacteria > Kiloniellales > DSM-21159 > JANQMX01. The sequence goes on along the minus strand of JANQIA010000210.1, from coordinate 10,761 downwards.
TGGACGCAAGCGACCCGGTCAAAACCAACTTCCCGCTCTTGCAACAAGGGGGCCGTCCACATATGGACCCCGGCTCAAGGCCAGGGTGACGGTATGTGGTGCGGCTTTTCTCTCAACGTCATCCTTGGGCGAGCCGCAAGGCGGCGAGACCCGAGGATCCAGCGGTAGGCACGGTTCGAGCTTGCGGCTGGACCCCGGCTCAAGGCCGGGGTGACAGAAGAAGAGATGGCCCGAGCGGTGCCGCACTACAGACTGTCATGCTCGGGCGAAGTCCACTGGGCCGTTAGGCCCGGGGCGGAGTTCCGAGCATCCACTCCTCGGCCTGCATTAAATCCCGACGTGGACCCTCGGAACTCGCCACTGCGTGGCTCGCCCAAGGGTGACAGTCTGAGAGAGGCCAAGTTCCAGTAGAGGACTGCAAGCCGTCACGGGCTCGCCCCCTGCCAGAGCGGCCGTTTAAGGGACGGCAGAGGCAGTGCCCTAGTCCTGCGCGCTGGCGACCACCTGGGTGGCGGTCTGCTGCGAGGCGATGATATCGCTGAGCGGCGTGATGGTCAGGTGCTTGCCGGGCAGGGTCGGCAGCCATTCGCGCAGGGCTTCGATGGTCGCCGCATGGGGATGGCCGATGGCGACGGCATAGCCGCGCTCTCGCGCCACCCGCTCCAACTGCTTGAGCTGCCGGCGAATGGCGCGTCCGTCGATCTCATGGTCGAGGAAGACATCGCGGGCGATCGAGGGCACCCCGAGCTCTCGCGCGACGGAAAGTCCCGCTGAATTAGGCGAGGTTTTCGAATCCAGGAAAAACAGTCCTTTGGAGCGCACGGCTGAGAGCACACGGCGCATCTTCTCGCGGTCCTCGGTGAAGCGGCTGCCCATGTGGTTGTTGATGCCGGCGGCAAGCGGCAGACGCGAGAGCGCGCTTGCGATGCGGCGGTCCAGCTCCGCGACCGGCAACGCCGAAGACAGCAGGCCCGGCACCGCTGGGCTGCCGCCTTGCGGCTCCATCGGCACGTGCAGCATCACCTCGTGGCCGGCCGCCCGCGCTTCCTCGGACAGCTCTTCGATGGCCAGCGCATAGGTCAGGAACGAGAGCGTCAAACCGCTTGGGAGCGATGCCACGTTTCGGAACCGCGCGCGGTTGTTGCCCAGGTCGTCGATGACGATGGCGATCTTCGGCCAGTCCCGCAGCGCCGTCGGCTTGGCCGCGTTGCGCCGCCAGGCCAGCGTTTCGTCCGCGCTGGGCCGGGGATCCGCGGAAGGCGTCCCGGCCTTCGGTTCGACTTTGCGCTCCGTCTCTTGACGAGGTTGGTCCTCGCTGGGCGTCAGCGCCGCCAGCACCGCGGTTCCGGCGCCGGGGAGCGCCAGGGATGCGCTGCTTGGCGGCGTCTCGCCCAAGGCCCAAAGGCTCGAAGGCGCGGCATAGGCCAGCTCCAGGGGAGCCTCTTGCGCGTCTCGCTCGCTCTCACGCGCCTGGCGCGCCAAAGCCAGCAGTTCTCGGCTCTCTTGCGACAGGCGGCCATTGGCCCCGATCAGCCCCCTCGCTTCTTCGGCGAGCTGGCCGACCTCGCGCCGCTCGCGCGAAAAGAGGGCCGCGAGACTGGATCGCTCGTTCGAGAGGCTGGCGCGCGCCTCGGCTTCGGCCCGGGCGGCCGGGCCCTCCGTCGATGCTTCCTCGGGCACGCCGGCGCTCGGCTCGATCGCTTGCAGCGCCTCGACCTCCGCCTCGGGAGATAGCACGGCACCGGCAGCGATCCCCACCACGAAGACCGCGGCGATCAGGGAGAAGCCGAATTTCGGCACTTCAGGCAAGCTTAGCGATTTAAGAGAAAATCCAGCCACAACAATGCGTTCTCGCAATAAGCTTCCACAAGACTTGCACCGCCCGTCGGCCCTCAAAGCCGGCAGGCATCAGTATCCTGGCAATTCTCGTTTAATTTTTCGCGAAGCCCTAGTGATTCTCCATAGGGAGGACTGTGGATAATATGAGGCCGGAAGGCCTCCGAAACCCCTGCGGGATGGCGCTTTCGCCCGCCGAATCACGTTGCTATAACAGCCCCCCTTTGAACGGGTGACCACGATGTTCCTTCTGATCGACAACTACGACAGCTTCACCTACAACCTCTATCACTTCCTCGGCGAGCTGGGGGCGGAGATCGAGGTGTGGCGCAACGATCAGATCGCCGTCGAGGATGCCCTCGCCAAGCATCCGCAGGGCCTTATCATCTCGCCGGGCCCCTGCGACCCGGACCGGGCCGGCATCTGCCTCGAGCTGATCGCCGCCACGCCGGAAGACATGCCGATCCTCGGTGTTTGCCTTGGCCATCAGGCCATCGCCCAGGCCTTCGGCGGCAAGGTCGTGCGGGCGCCGGCGCCGATGCACGGCAAGCTGAGCCCCATCGAGCACAAGCAGGGCAGCGTCTTCGAGGACCTGCCCTCGCCGCTGGCCGCGACCCGCTACCACTCGCTGACCGTAGCACCCGATAGCGTGCCCGACTGCCTGGAGGTCACAGCCTGGACCGAGGAAGGCGTCATCATGGGTTTGAGCCATAAGACCCGCCCGGTGCACGGCGTCCAGTTCCACCCAGAGTCCATCGCCTCGGAGCATGGCCACGCGCTGCTCGGCAACTTCCTGCGCCGCGCCGGCCACAATCAGCCTCCCCTGCGCCAGGCGGCTAGCGCCTGAGGGACGCGGTCATGGCAAGCGAGAGTCCCGATCTCAAAGCCCTCTTGCGGCTGGTCGCCGAAGGCCAGGTGCTGAGCGAAGCGCAGGCCGAGGGCGCCTTCGACATCATCATGTCGGGCGAGGCGACGCCCTCGCAGATCGGCGCCTTCCTGATGGGCCTCAGGGTGCGCGGCGAGCAGGTCGCGGAGATCCTCGGCGCCGCTAAGAGCATGCGCGCCAAGATGCTGACCGTCGAGGCACCGCCCGGCGCCCTCGACACCTGCGGCACCGGCGGCGATGCCACGGGCACCTACAACATCTCCACGGCCACCGCCTTCGTTGTCGCCGCCTGCGGCGTTCCCGTGGCCAAGCACGGCAACAAGGCGCAAAGCTCCAAGAGCGGCGCCGCCGACGTGCTGACCGCCCTGGGCGTGAACATCGACGCCGAGCAGGCCCTGGTGCGCAAGGCCCTCTGGGAGGCCGGCACCTGCTTCCTGATGGCGCCGCGCCACCATGCCGCCATGCGACACGTCGGCCCGACGCGGGTCGAACTCGGCACCCGCACCATCTTCAACCTGCTGGGCCCGCTGTCCAACCCGGCGCAGGTCAAGCTGCAGATTATCGGCGTTTTCGACAGCGCCTGGATCGAACCCCTCGCCCTGGTGCTCAAGGGCCTTGGCCACGAGCGTGCCTGGGTCGTGCATGGCGACAGCGGCCTCGACGAGCTCTCGACCACCGGTCCCTCGCGGGTCGCCGAGCTGAAGGACGGCAGCGTGACCTGCTTCGAGGTGGTGCCGGAAGACGCCGGCCTGCCGCGCAGCCGGCTCAATGACCTGATCGGCGGCGACGCGGCGCACAACGCAGCGGCCATCGACGCCCTTCTGGCCGGCAAGAAGGGCCCCTACCGCGATATCGTGGTGCTGAGCGCCGCCGCCGCCCTGATCGTCGCCGACAAGGCCAGCGACCTGAAGGAAGGCGCAGCCCAGGCGGCCGACGCCATTGACAGCGGCGCCGCGCGGCAGGTGCTCGACAAGCTGATCGCCATCAGTCGGGAGGCGGCCGCGGCCGAGTGACCATGACCGACGTGCTCGCCAAGATCTGCGCCGACAAGCAAGAGGCGGTCAACGCCCGCAAGGCCGCCAAGCCGCTGAGCCGACTGGAGGCGGAGCTGAAAGAGGCGTCGCCGCCGCGCGGCTTCCATGCGGCGCTCAGCCGCCGTGCCGGCGCGGGCGATGTGGCGCTGATCTGCGAGATCAAGAAAGCCTCGCCCTCCAAAGGCCTGATCCGCGAGGACTTCGAGCCCGCCGCTCTGGCGCGTGCCTACGCCGAGGGCGGCGCCACCTGCCTCTCGGTCTTGACCGACGAGCCCTACTTCCAAGGCCACGACGACTATCTCAAGCAGGCGCGCGCGGCGGTCGATCTGCCGGTCCTGCGCAAGGACTTCATGCTGGAGCCTTACCAGATCGTCGAATCCCGCGCGCTCGGCGCCGACTGCGTTCTGCTGATCATGGCGGCGCTCACGGACGCGCAGGCGGCGGAGCTGGAAACGGCGGCGCTCGATCTCGGCATGGACGTGCTGATCGAGGCGCACGATGCCGAGGAGCTCGAGCGGGCCTTGCTCCTGCGCTCCCCCCTGGTCGGCATCAACAACCGCAATCTCAAGACCCTGGAGGTCGACCTAGCGACAACGATCGAGCTGGCCAAGCAGTTTCCCGCAGACCGCTTGCTGGTCGGGGAAAGCGGCATCTACGGCCCGGCGGACATTGCAAGGCTGCGCCAGGCCGGCGCCAAGGCCTTCCTGATCGGCGAATCCCTGATGCGCCAGGACGACGTCGCCGCGGCCACGGCAAGCCTGCTGGTTCGAGAGGATGCCACCGCGTGAGCCGCCTGACCCATCTCGACGCCGAGGGACGCGCCGCCATGGTCGACGTCTCGCCCAAGGAGGATACCGAGCGCCTGGCGACGGCGCGCGGCAGCGTGACCATGGCGCCGGAGACGCTTGCGCTCATCCAGTCGGGCGGCGTGCCGAAAGGCGACGTGCTGACCGTGGCGCGCCTGGCCGGCATCATGGCGGCCAAGCGCACGCCGGACCTGATCCCGCTCTGCCATCCCTTGATGCTCACCTCGGTCAAGGTCGAACTGACCCCCGCCCCGGAGCGCAACGCCGTCGACATCGAGGCGACCTGCAAGCTGACCGGTAAGACCGGCGTCGAGATGGAGGCCCTCACCGCCGTCAGCGTCGCGGCCCTGACGGTCTATGACATGTGCAAGGCGGTCGACCGCGGGATGCGCATCGGCGACATCCGCCTGACCCACAAATCCGGCGGCAAGTCCGGCAGCTACGAGGCCGACTAAGTGCTCTCCGTAGACGAGGCCCTGGCGCGCATTCTTGCTGCCTTCTCTCCGCTGCCCGCCGAGACCGTCAGCATCGACGAGGCCTTCGGCCGCGTGCTGGCGGAACCGGTGACGGCGCGCACCACTCAGCCGCCCCATACGGTCTCGGCCATGGACGGCTACGCCGTGCGGGCCGCCGACCTGCCCGAGGCGCCGGCCCGGCTGCGCGTTGTCGGTGCGGTGCCGGCCGGCAGTCTCTTCGAGCAACCGCTCGGCGCGGGCGAGGCCGTGCGCATCTTCACCGGCGCGCCGTTGCCCGAGGGCGCCGACAGCATCGTCATTCAGGAAGACACGGAACAGGATGGTGACGAGGTCGTCGTCCGCGAAGTACCGACCAAGGGCGTTTATGTCCGCGCACGCGGGCTGGACTTCAACGAGGGCGATCCCGGAGTCGAAGCCGGTAGCTGGCTGACCCCCAGGCACGTCGGCCTGATCGCCGCCATGGACGTACCCTGGGTTTCCGTGCACCGCCGGCCGCGCGTCGCCATCCTCTCGACCGGCGACGAGCTGGTGATGCCGGGCGAGCAGCGCCGGCCGAGCCAGATCGTCAGCTCCAACGCCATCGCCCTCTCCGCCCTGGTGCGGGACTGCGGCGGCCAGCCGATCAATCTCGGCATCGCCGCCGACAACCGCGATTCGCTGGAGCGCCTCGCCGCCGGCGCGGAGGGTGCCGATCTGCTGCTGACCACCGGCGGCGCCTCGGTGGGCGACCACGATCTGGTGCGGGCCGTCCTGGCGGAAGAGCAGCTTTCCCTGGATTTCTGGCGCATTGCCATGCGACCGGGCAAACCTTTGATGTTCGGCCATCTCGGCAAGACGCCGATGATCGGTTTGCCGGGGAACCCGGTTTCTTCCCTGGTCTGCGGCCTGCTCTTCGTGCGCCCGGCTATCGACCGCATGCTCGGCCTGACACGGCCGCCGCATCGCCTGAGCAGCGCCGAGCTCGCCGCACCGCTGCCCGCCAACGACAAGCGGCAGGACTATATGCGGGCCACCTTGGCGCGCGGGCCAGGTGGTCAGCTCAGCGCCACGCCCTTTCCCAAGCAGGACAGCTCCATGCTGCGTACGCTTTCCCGCGCCGACTGCCTGATCGTCCGCGCACCGCACGCACCGCCTATACAAGCTGGCGATATTGTCCCCGTATTGCTCCTTGACTAACGATGGGACAATGAGCCAGAAAAGAGATCGAAAAGAGAACACTTGACGTACATACCACGTATAATCTACTTTGCAGTTCAGGGTTATCAGCAGCGCGGGGGCGGAACCTATGCTGACCAGAAAGCAGCACGAGCTGCTCATTTTCCTGCAAGACTACCTGGCGAAGAACGGCGTTTCGCCCTCCTTTGACGAGATGAAGGAGGCGCTGGGCCTCCGCTCCAAGTCCGGCATTCACCGCCTCATAACCGCGCTCGAGGAGCGCAGTTTCATCCGCCGCCTGCCCCACCGGGCCCGCGCCATCGAGGTCTTGCGCCTGCCCGACAGCGCCACCGGCAAGCCGCAGCCTGTCTCCCGCTTCCATCCCAACGTCATCGAAGGCGGTCTGACCCGCCCCAGCGCGCTGACCGGCCGCACCTCACAGGTGCGCGGCAACGAAGGCCGCAGCCTGCCGCTCTACGGCAAGATCGCCGCCGGAACGCCTATCGAGGCATTGCGCGACAGCTCGAACTACGTCGACGTGCCGCCCCACATGCTGGGACGCGGCGAGCACTACGCCCTGGTGGTCGAGGGCGACTCCATGATGGAAGCCGGCATCCTGGACGGCGATACGGTGATCATCGAGCGCAGCAACAGCGCCGACAACGGCGCCATCGTCGTCGCCCTCGTCGACAATGAAGAGGTCACCCTGAAGCGCTTTCGCCGGCGCGGCGGCGCCATTGCGCTCGAGCCTGCAAACAAGAACTACGAGCCCCGCCTCTTTCCGCCCGACCGCGTGCAGATCCAGGGCCACCTGGTCGGCCTTTTGCGCAGCTACTAGCGGTCGGCCAAGTCGTCCCGGCTCCACCAGGCCCAGGGGCGCCGGCCGCTCACCTGAGCGACGCTCTTCAGCCTCACCGCCTCTCCATCGAACCAGATCGCCAGCGCCTTGGCCTCGGCCAGGCGGCCGCGGTCGATCACGCGTGCCGGCGGACTGCGCGCGGAGGCGCAGGCGGCGGGTGCCGGTGAGAAGCTGAGCACGATGTCGTTGCGGCGGCAGTCTTCCCGGAAGGCGAGCGGCTGCCGGACGATGGCGATGCTGCGCCCGGCCAGCAGCGCGCGGCAGCCAAGCGCATCGCAGCGCAGCCAGTCTTCCCCCGCCGCATCGAAACCCCGCTCTGCGGCGGCGGCTTTGTCTTGGCCGCGGTCCTCCAGCCAGCTTTCGCGCACGAAGCGCCCGCCCCGAAGGCGGTTGAAGTAGTAGTGGCCGTCGGGACCCTGCAGCGCGATCATCCTGGCCTCCTGCGAGACCAGGATCTGCGGCGGGCTGTTGACGGCGACCGTGCTCCAGCCCGCGAGGACGAAGGGCAGGCCGAGCCAGCGCCAACGACGGCGCCAGATGATCAGCCACAGTCCGCCCATGACGAGGAGGCCGAGGCCAAGCGGGGTGATGGAGGGCAAAAGCGAGATCGCCCCGGGCCAGCTTGCCACCGTCTCTGCCACCCAGAGCAGCAGGGTGATGCCGAGCCCCATGAGAAAGACGAACGGGCCGTCGAGGCCGAACGGCATCAGCAGCAAGGTCACCAACGCCAGGGGCATGATCCAGAGTGCGGTGACCGGCACGGCAATGAGGTTGGCCAGAAGACCGAACCAGGCCAGGCGGTTGAAGTGGTAGACGGCGAAAGGCGTGGTCGCCAGGGTGGCGATCACCGTCGCCAGGCCCACGTTGCCGAGATAGCGGGCCAGGCTCTGCAGCCATCCACCCTCCCCTGACCCCAGCCAACCTCCCGTGGCCAGACGACGGCGGTCGCTAATGTGCTCGTAGGCCGCCACCAAGCAAGCGACGGCAGCGAAGGAAAGCTGAAAGCTGACCGACAGCAGCAGTTCCGGGCTGAGGACCAGGAGCACTGTCGCCGCCCAAGCCACCAGCCGCAGGGAGATGGCGTTGCGGTCGATGAGGATGGCCAGGAAGACGATGGCGATCATCAGGAAGGCCCGCTGGGCCGGCACGGTGGCGCCAGCCAGCAACATGTAGACGAAAGCGACGATCAGCGCCCCCACCGCCGCCCACTTCTTGATCGGATAACGCAGCGCCAATGGTGGTATGAGCGCCAGGACGAAGCGCATGGCGAAGAAGAAGGTTCCGGCCATCAGACCGAGATGCAGGCCGGAAATGGCGAGCAGATGCGCCAAGCCCGAGTCGCGCAGGTTCTGGGTTGTCGCCTCGCTCAAGCCGCTGCGATCGCCGACGATGAGGGCGGCAGCCACCGCCCCCTCCTGCCCGCCGAGGTCCGCGCGCAGGCGCTGCGAGATGCGCTGGCGCAGTCGCTCCCAGCGGGCGCCGATCTCGGCGAACAGGCCGGGCGGCGCGGCCAAGCCTGCGGGCGCCTTGGCCGGCTCGGCATGGCCCAGGACGAAGCCCACGGCCCCGATGCGCTCGAAGTAAGCGCGCCGGGCGAAGTCGTAGCTGCCCGGCGCGACCGGCGGGCTCGGCGGACGCAGGACCGCGCGCAGCCTAAGCCAATCGCCCGGCGCGACGGCCAGCCGCTTGGAGGCCATGGAGAGGCGGATGCGCTCCAGCCGAGGCAGTGCGCTCGGACCTTCGATGACCGGCTGCGCAAGCAGCAGACGCACGCGTGTCTGCCGCTCCTCGACACGCAGGACCCGAGCGGTGAGCCAAAGCGCCCGCGTCTCCTCGGTCAGGACCGGGGCAGCCACACTCGCGGTGCGCCACTGCGCCAGAGAGAAGCCGGCGAAGACCAATCCGAGGCAAAGGCACAGGCCGAGCAGCGCCGCGTTGCGGCGGGCAAGCCAACCGGAGGCGACAGCCAGCACAAGCGCGGTGATACCCCACTCCGGCGCCGGCTCGGCCGGCAAGGCGAAGTAGAGCGCGATGCCGCAGCCGAGACCGACCGGGCACCAGAGCACCCAGCGATCACGCTCTGCCAGAAAGGCGTCCCCGACAGCGGCGGCCACCGCGGCACGCCACGATGCTGCGCCCGCGGTTTCCGATTGCCCGGCCTTGCCGTAGGCTTGCGACACACCCCTGCCCCTGGAGGAACCCAAGCCGCAACTCTATGCGACTTACGCCGCCAATTGAAACAACCCAAGATGCCCACGGCTGGGAAGGGCGCGGCAAGGTGCGTCTGGCCCGCCTCTCGCGCACGGCGATCGTGCTGCAGTACCAGGGGCTCTCGACCCAGGGCGGGCAGCTCCAGGCGCCCATCCGCACCTTCTTTCAGAAGGACTACCGGCGCCTGCGTCCCTCCTACGAACGCTATGCGGTGACCATCTGGGTCGAGCATCCGGCGGAGGCCACACGCTTCGATGTCGACAATGTCGCCAAGGCCTGTCTCGACGCGCTCAACGGCGCTGTTTGGCATGACGACAGCCAGGTCACCACGCTCACGGTGATCAAGCAGCCGGCCGGACAGCCGCGGATCACCCTCCACTGCCGGCCGGACACTCGGCGCGACGGCGACGGTGGCTTGGAGGCTCTGCTTGCCCTTGTCGGCGAAATCGCGCAAACAGCGCGCGGCCCGCGCCGCTAGCTTTCACGCGGCGCCCGACACTCCAGCCCTACGACCGACAGCAGACCATGAGCCAAGCCGACGCGACCGTCACCCGTTTCGCCCCCTCGCCCACCGGGTTCCTCCACATCGGCGGCGCGCGAACCGCGCTGTTCAACTGGCTCTATGCGCGCCACTGCGGCGGCAAGTTCCTGCTGCGCATCGAGGATACCGACCGCAAGCGTTCGACCCAGGAAGCCATCGACGCCATCATCGAGGGGCTTGGCTGGCTGGGCCTGGATTGGGACGGCGAGGCCGTTTTCCAGTCCCAGCGGGCGGAAGGGCACCGCGAGGTCGCCCTTTCCCTGCTCGAGAGCGGCGGCGCCTATCGCTGCTACTGCACGGCCGAGGAGCTGGAGGAAATGCGCGCCAAGGCCAAGGCCGAGGGCCGCCCCATGCTCTACGACGGGCGCTGGCGCGACCGCGACCCGGCGGAGGCGCCGGCGGGCGTCGACCCGGTGATTCGCCTGAAAGCGCCCCGGGACGGCGAGACCGTCATCGAAGACAAAGTTCAGGGTCAGGTCACGGTCAGCAACAAGCAGCTCGACGACATGATCCTGCTGCGCTCCGACGGCACGCCGACCTACATGCTCTCGGTGGTGGTCGACGACCACGACATGGGCGTAACTCACGTGGTGCGTGGCGACGACCATCTGACCAACGCCTTTCGCCAGACCCAGCTCTTCAAATCGCTCGGCTGGCCCCTACCGACCTTCGCGCACATCCCCCTCATTCACGGACCGGACGGCAGCAAGCTCTCCAAGCGCCACGGGGCGCTGGGCATCGAGGCCTACCGCGAGATGGGCTACCTGCCGGAAGCGCTGCGCAACTATCTGCTGCGCCTCGGCTGGTCGCACGGCGACGAGGAGATCATCTCCACCGAGCAGGCGATCGATTGGTTCGGGCTGGACGCCATCGGGCGCTCGCCGGCGCGGCTCGATCTGGAGAAGCTCGACAGCCTCAACGCCCACTACCTGCGCGAAGCCGACCCCGACCGGCTGG
>JANQIA010000149.1 GCA_028282405.1 Rhodovibrionaceae bacterium | reverse complement strand
GTCTGCGGGGGTCGGCTGATAGACATGGGCGTCGCCGCCGGGCCCGACGAGGGTTGTGACGGCAACATGCTCGCCGCCGATGCGCTCCACCATGTCGCCGAGGATCGAGAAGGACGCGACGACGGGGAGGGGCTCGTTGGACTGCGCAAAGGCAGGCACGGCCAACGACGCGGCGACGAGGGCCGTTGTGGATGTGAGAAGCGTTCTGCGGGTGCTCATGAGGTTTCCTTTCAGGCTTCGAGGTGGCGGCGCGGCACGGCTCGCGCGATAAGGCTGCCCACCGGTCCGACCACCAGCGACACCGCGTAGGCGATGCCGGCCACGAGGATGATCGCTGGCCCGGAGGGCAGGCTGAAGTGGTAGGAGAGGAGCAGGCCGCTCAGGCTTGACAGCATGGCGACGGCGACCGCGACGAAGACAAGCCCGCCGATGCTGACGGCCCAGAAGCGCGCGGCCGCTGCGGGCAGGATCATGATGCCGACCGCCATGAGCGTGCCGAGCGCATGAAACCCGCCGACGAGGTTCAGCACGACGAGCGCGAGAAAGGTGAAATGCGTGACCGCGCTGAGGCCGCTGACCGAGCGCAGGAACTGCGGATCTGCGCATTCCAGGACCAGGGGACGGAACAGGGTCGCGAGGATCAGCACCGACAGGCTCGCGATCGAGCAGAGCAGGATCAGCGCCGCGTCGTCGAGCGCGAGCACGGTGCCGAAGAGCACATGCATCAGGTCCACATTGCTGCCGCGGGTCGAAACGATCAGCACGCCGAGCGCGAGCGAGATCAGGTAGAAGGCTGCGAGGCTGGCATCCTCGCGCAGGGCCGTCACACGCGTGACGAAACCCGAGAGCAGTGCCACCGCCATGCCGGCGATCAGACCCCCGACGGTCATGGCGCCGAGCGAGAGCCCGGCGACCAGATAGCCCACGGCGGCGCCGGGCAGGATCGCATGCGCCATCGCATCCCCGGTCAGGCTCATCCGCCGCAGCATCAGGAACACGCCCACCGGTGTGGCGCCGACCGAGATGGCGATACAGCCGAGTAGCGCGCGGCGCATGAAGCCGAAATCGGCGAAGGGCGCGACAAGGGCCTCCCAGATCATGCCGCACTCCGGCCGCAGACATGCGGTGGGCCCGCGCAAGCCTCGCACATCTGACGGGCGCGAAACTGGTTCTCCGCCGTCAGCACCTGGGCCGTGGGACCGTGGGCGACGAGCTCGCGCGCAAGCATCAGCGTCTGAGGGAAATGGGCGCGGACCGTCTCGAAGTCGTGCAACACGGCGAGCACCGTGCGCCCCTCGCCATGCCAGCGTCGGACCACGCCGATGAGGTCGGCCATGGTGCGCATGTCGATCGCGGCGAAGGGTTCGTCGAGCAGCACGAGCCGCGCATCCTGCAGCAGGAGCCGAGCAAAGAGCGCGCGCTGCATCTGACCGCCCGAGAGCGACCCGATGGGTCGGGCCTCGAACCCTGTTAGACCCACGGCGGAAATCGCTGTGGCGACGCGATCGCGATGGTGAGCCTTAAGGCGTCCAAAGGGGCCGATTTCGCGCCACAAACCCATGGCGACGAGATCGACGACCGACAGCGGGAAGGACCGGTCGATATCCGATTGCTGCGGCAGATAGGCGACGTCCTCGCGGCTCAGCGAGCCGAACGAGACCCGACCTTCCAGCGGGGGGAGCGTGCCGATTACCCCCTTGAGCAGGGTCGACTTTCCGGCGCCGTTGGGGCCGACGATAGCTGTGAGGCTGCCTTCGGCAATCTCGGCCTGAAGGTGATGCACCGCTGGATGGCGGTCATAGCCCAGTGTAAGGTTCTGGAAGGCAAGGACCGGGATCATAACGCCCCCGGCGTCGAGGTTGCCCAGAAGAACCCCGCCCAAAGCGCCGCCACAATCAGCGCCGCGCCGGCCA
>JANQIA010000131.1 GCA_028282405.1 Rhodovibrionaceae bacterium | reverse complement strand
CTGGAACTGGGCGTCGTCCCGGACCGGGGACTGCAGAATGTCGGCGTCTTCCGCAACCTCGATCAGCACCTGCTTGAGAAAGGTCGAGCCGATGAAGTCGGGCGGCGCGGGGTAGCTGAAGCGCCCTTCGTTGGCGGCCGACCAGTCGAGAAAGGCCGCGATGCTGCCCGGGGTCCGTTCGGTGCGCTCGCTATCGTAGATGAAATTGATCTTCGCCATGCCCCAGGGCGATTCCAGCCCGTCGGTCGGCACGGTGAAGTCGATCTTGGTCGTCGGCTTGCCTTCGACGTCGACCAGCGCCCAGTTGGGCAGCGCCTCGGCGAAGGGGCCGAACAGCAGGTCGTTCTTCTTCATGGCCGCGAAGTTCTCGCCGTTGAGCCAGATGAGATCGACCGAGCCGTCCTCGTCGCGGCCGGAGGCCTTCTCCGCCAGCACGCGGGAGACGGCTTCCGCCGTATCGCTGAGCTTCACGTGGACCACGCGAACGCCGTGGAGCGCCTCGAGCTCGTCCGCGACCCAGTCGATATAGGCATTGATGCGCTCATCGCCGCCCCAGGCGTTCCAATAGACCGTCTGGCCCTTGGCCTCGGCGAGCGTGCCGTCCCAGCTCTGGTCGGCCTGGCTCGTCTGCGCTCCCAGCGCTCCGAACGAAGCCAACGCGAGGCCGGCGATTAGCAATCTCAGCATGGCGGGCACCTCTCCTGTTGGGGCCGGCTTTGGTCCCTTGCGGGATAGCCTGCATGGATAGGGGAGAGACTCTGCGCTGAAAAGGGCCGATTGGGCCGTGCGGCGGGCCGGCGCGCGCCACTCGACAAAGCTTGTCGCGCGACGCTACTGTTCGATCTGCGGGCGGGTGTAGCTCAGTGGTAGAGCAGTAGCTTCCCAAGCTACGTGTCGAGGGTTCGATTCCCTTCACCCGCTCCAGGCCGCACCTGAGGCCGGTTTTGCCTGGCTCACGACGCTTCGGCGGGGCGTGCGTTTTCGAGATCGTAGCGGAACTTCGAGACGATCTGCTCGACGGTGCCGTACTGAAAGCGCCGGTCGATCTTCACCAACAATTGAATGAGCTTCTCGGTCAGGTCCTGGGACCATCTTATCCCTTGGTCGCTGCCGCAGTCTTCGCGCGTCTCTCGGATGAAGCGTGTGCCGACCTGCAGCGGCACATAGAACATCTCGGAGAGCTTGGTCCGCGCGAAGAGCTTGCGCAGGCCTTCGGCGCCACCGTGGTACATGATGGTTCTCGCATTGCTGACCGAGATGCCCGCCAGCTCGGCAAAGGCGGCTTCGAAGAAGAGGACGTGGCCATCCAGCAGGACCCGCAGCAGCAAGGTCTCCGTCAGCTTGCCTTGACTGCGCAAGTAGCGGACCAGGTCGATCACCGAATCTCCGCTGGTTTCTTCGCAGCTTCGTTCGGTCAGCGTCGCCTCTCGCGCGCAGTCGACCATCTGATCGGCGAGGAAGGGCGGAATGCCCTGGGAGGTCACGAGCCGTTCGAGGATGCCTGCGGCGGCGACATCGATCAGCTTCGCCGTCACGGACGCCGGCAGGTGGATGCGCTCGGCCATCGCCAGGCGGAGTGCCGGTTGGTCGTCCGCCCGCGTCATGATCAGGTGATACTGTTCTTCCGTGATTTCGCTGCCGGCATTCTCGACCACCGCGCTGGTGACCTCGGAGCGGTCGGCTTCCAACAGGGCGCCGACCACCCGGCTGCCGACTTCCTCCCGTCCGGCAATGGCGAGCTGCTTATCCAGATTGCCTTCCTTGACGACCTCGATAAGGTCGTTGTCGGAGAGGACCTTGCTGGCCTTCAAGATCGGCAGAGCGACGGTTTCCACGTCGTTCGCCAGTTGGCATGCCAGGCTGCGCGGTAGCAGCGAGCTGTTCATCACGCTTTTCGCCACGGCGGCGCGGACCTGCTCTTGGATGTCCCGCGCCAAGATCGTGAGCACGTCGACGGCCAGCTCCATCTCGCCCGCGTTCAGGTTCGCGCCGGCAAGCAGACCGCCGACGGCCTGCGCAATCTCAAGCCGCGAAGTTTCCTGACCGCCATTCAGCAGTTCGCTGACCAGGTTCCGACTGAGAGGCTGAGCGTTGTTCAGCGCTGGCGTGTTGCTGTCGTGGGGCATAGGCCCTTGTCAGAAGGCATTTCGGCACCGGATTTCACAAGGTGACGTGCTGCAAATTAAAGATGTGTTGATGCGGCGTTTTATTGATCCGCTAGGATGACATGTCGGTCGTTTGACTTTGCCCGCTGCAAGACACAGCCGTGTCGCGAATAAGCGGGCGTCTCGGGGGCGGGTTGATAGCCTTCGCGCGCGGCGGCCATAGAGAGCCGCCCGTCTTTTTTGGAGGTCAGCATGCTGGCGGCTTTGGCCCCCACTTGGGCGCTCTTCCTCGGCTTACTGCTGATGACCCTCGGCGCTGGGCTGCAGTCTGTCCTGCTCGGCGTGCGCGCCGGCATGGAGGGCTTCCCGACTGTCCTGACCGGCCTGGTGATGACCGGCTATTTCATCGGTTTCTTCGCCGGATCCTTGTTGGCGCCGCAGATGATCCGGCGGGTCGGGCATGTGCGGGTCTTTGCCGCCGTGGCCTCGCTATGCTCCGTCGCCGCGCTGGTTCATGCGCTGCAGGTCGATCCGATAAGCTGGACGGCCATGCGCTTCGTCACGGGCTTCAGCTTCGCCACGCTCTACATCGTCGCCGAAAGCTGGATCAACGACCGGGCGACCAACGAGACGCGCGGGCAGATGCTGGCCATCTATATGGTGGTGCTGATGCTGGGCTTCGGTGTCGGCCCCTTCATGGTCAACCTATCGGATCCGCAGGGATTTCCGCTCTTCCTCTTCTCCTCCATCCTGGTGTCCTTGGCTCTGGTGCCGGTCCTTCTCAGCCAAAGCCCCGCGCCGCTGTTCTCGGAGCCGGCCAAGATCTCCCTGCGCGCGCTCTATCGCGCTTCTCCGCTGGGTGTCGTCGGCGTGGTCGCCATCGGCCTGGCCAACAGCGTGCTGATGTCCATGGCCGCGGTCTACGGCGACAGCATCGGTCTCAGCGTGGCCCAGATCTCCTATTTCGTCGGGGCCATCGCGATCGGCGGCGTGCTGGTGCAGTTCCCCGTCGGCCGGCTGTCCGATCGCTTCGACCGCCGGCTGATCATCACCGCCGTGACCTTCGGCGCTGCCTTCTTCGCCCTGGCCGGCGGCTTGATGACCCAAGCGGCGCTCGGCGTGGGGGCGCATCCGGTCGAGGCCACGCCGGTGCTGGGTGACAACCGATCCGACCTCGTCTGGCTCTTGCTGCTGATCGCCCTGACGGGCGGGCTTTCGCTATCGATGTACTCGCTGGTGGTATCGCACGCCAACGACCACCTGGAGCCTTCGCAAATGGTGGCGGCCAGCGCCACGCTCTATCTCGCCAACGGGGTTGGCCTGACGGTGGGGCCGATCTTCGTCGGCGTCATGATGGAGAGCTTCGGCCCGTCAGCCTTCTTCCTCTTTCTCGCGGTCGCCCACGCCGCCCTCGGGGTCTTCGCGCTCTATCGCATGACGCGCCGGGCGGCCCTGCCGCTCGACGAACAGGGCGAGTACTGGCCGATGATGCCGGAGGCCGCGGCCCTGGCCGGCGAGCAGATGGCCGAGGCCGCGGAAGAGCAGGCCGAGGAGACGGCTCAGGAGGACGAGGCGCTGCCGGCCGAAAGCCAGGCAGCGCGCGCCTAGCTCCGGTACTTGTCGAGATTGCTGGCCTGGAAGGCAGGCTCCGCCGCCATTCGGTCGCGCCAGGCCGCCAGCTTCGGATACTTGGCATCGTCGGTCACGCCCGGACAGACGAAGCCGATGAAGTCGTAGGCCACGGCGGCGGTGATGTCGGCCTGCGAGATCTTGTCGCCGAGGAACCAGCCCTCGGCCGGCGCGCTACGCTCGACCTCCTGCAAGGCGCCGCGGCACTGGTTCTCGCAGCGTTCGACCCACTTCGGATCCCGCTTGTCTTCCGCTTTCATGCGCCGCTCATAGAAGGAGGAGACCGCCTTCTCCGTCGCGCTCAAGGCTTGGCTGATGCTCTGCAGCGAGCGGCGGCGGTCATCGCCGCGCTTGGGAAGCAGCGCCCGATCGTCGCCCGCCTCTTCGTCCAGGTAGTCGAGGATGGCACTGCTGTCGACCAGGGTCTCGCCGTCGTCGGTGAGCAGGGCCGGAACCCGGCCTGCCGGATTGAAGCTCAGGATGTCCTGGAAGTCGTC
>JANQIA010000079.1 GCA_028282405.1 Rhodovibrionaceae bacterium | reverse complement strand
CTTTTGTCGGGGCAGCTTGGCGACTACTGCGGCTCAGAGATCGAGCGGCTGAGCAGGTAGTAGAGCTTGCCGACGTCCGCCGTCATGAAGGTCGAGCTCAGCACGTGCTCGGGATCGCAGTTGGCTGCCTGGCTCAAGAGGCTCTCGAACTGGTTGATGTAGCGGGTTACCTGGTTGCGGAAGCGCTCGTCGTGCTCGTAGCGTTTCGAGATCTCGCTGACCTTGAAGCCGTTCTCCCGCGGCCGGCTCAGCCAGCGCGCGAAGACCGAGCGGTCACCCTTGCGGTACTGCTTCCAAAGCTCCTCGGGCAATTCGACGTCCAGCATTTTGTTGAGATCGATGGCCGTCGAGTTCAGGTCCTCGATCATCACCGTGGCGGTGCGCAGGAAGAGGTCGCGCCGGGACTCCAGGTCGCTGTTGCGGAGCGACACCGCCTGCTTGCTGGCTTCGTCGGAAGCCTGCCGCAGGGCATCGGTCTGGGCGATGAACTGGGTGCCGACCTGGGACAGGGAGTCGGCAATGGAGTCCACCGTCTCCCGGAAAGTGCCGGACTGCGCCGCCAGCACCTTGTCGAGGTCGCGCGACTTGCCGAGCACGGCGTCGATCACCTGGTTCATCTGGATCGAGCGGTGCTCCAGCATTTCGCCCATGTCCTTGAGGCGGTGGAGCGACTTGTCCGAAGCCTCCAAGAGAGAGCCGACCTGATCGACCACCCGCTCGCGGAACTCTTCGCCGCTCAGCCGCGCATGCTCCGAGGCCTGTTGCAGGCTCAAGGTCTGCTCGTTGGCGACCGCATGGGACTCGTTGGCCAAACGCTTCAGGTCGCGGGTCAGCCCGGCCGCCCGCTCGACCTCCTCGCGCACCGCGGTGCGCAGGGCGCTGGAGGCCTTTTGCGCGGCCGCGCTCGCTTCCAGGAGAGCGCTGTTGTGGGTCTCGAAGGAAGCCGCGAAGTCCTTGTTCCGCTCGCCCGCCTGCCGCGCGCTTTCCGAGATCTGCGCCGAGAGCTCGACCAGCTTTTCGCCCAGGGTTTCGATCTGCTTGCCGGCCGTATCCGCGGCCTTGTTGAGCTCGCCGGCCTGGGTCTTGAAGACGTCGCCGGCCTTGGCCGCGCGCTCGACGGCGCGTTCGGAGGCGGCCGTCAGCGCCTGAACGTGCGGGCGCACCCGCTCGCCCGCTTCGTGCAGCTTGCGGCTCGCGTGGTTGGCCAGCTCGCTGTAGCTCTCAACCGCCGCCTGGCCCATGGCGGTGAGCTCTTGGTTGGCCTTGTCGACGGCGTCGCGCATGCGTGCCGTCGCCTCATCCGTCGATTGCCCGAGCAGCAGCGCCTTCTCCTCGAACTCCGTGCCGAGCTCCTTAGCCCTGCCTTGCGAGAAATCGAAGGCGCTGCGCACCTCCTGCGCTGCCGACTGCAAGCTGCTGTTGACCGCGTTGGCCTTGTCGCCGATCTCGCTGGTCAGCTTCTCGACGTCCTCGCGCTGGCCGGCCACCGTGGCCTTGAGGTAGTCGGCCTGGTTCACCGTCAGCTCGAAAGCCGACGTGAGCTGCCCGAGCTGCTCCTGCACGTCCTGGGTAAAGCGCTTCGACTCCTTGGTCAGGTTGGAGGCGGCGACGAAAACCGCCTTGGCGTCACCCTCCAGCTCGTTGCGCAGCGACTTGGCCGCTTCCTTGACCCGCTCGGTCGAGAGAATGATCTCGCCGCCGTAGCGGTTGAGCAGCTTGCCGGCCTCCGATGTCTCGGTCATCGCCCGCTCGGCCGCTTCCGAGAACTTGCCGATCGGCCCGCTCAGGGTGCTGGAGATCTCCTCGGCGGCATCGCGCGCCTTTTGCGCCGCCTGCTCCAAGGCGTCGACCTGCTCTTCGGTGGCGCTGCGGGTCGCCGCGAGCTGCTCCCGCACCAAGTCGTGGGCCTCGGTGATCTCGTCCTTCTGCTCCTTCAAGGCGCTGCCCAGGGTCACTGCCTGCTCGGCCGCCTGGCTGCTCAGCCCGACCAGCTCCTTCGACTGGGACTCGAAACCGCGCCGTGCCGTGTCCAATTGCTCGACCAGTTCGTCGCTGGTCTGGCGCAGGTAGAAGGCCTGCTGCCGCAAGGAGTTGGTGATCGCCTGCACCTTCTCCACCGCGGCGTCGGGCGGATAGGTCAGCTCATCGAGGCGGGCGAGCAACTCCTCGACCGACTCGCTGACGCTGCTCGTCTGGGAGATGAAGAAGGCGACGCACCAGATGAAGATGATCGGCACGAAGAGGCCGGCCATCACCGCCCCGGCTTCGAAGATCTGAAGCTGGCTCAGGTTGGCGAAACCGAAGTTGCGGTCGATGAACAACAGCGCGGCGAGGAGATAGGCTGCGCTGATCGCGGAAGCGACCAGGGTCGCGTTCCGCTGCATGCGCCTGGGGCTGCGCATACAAAACCTCCGAACGGTTGCTCTGTCAGGCGGCGGCCCGGCGTTGCTGCAGCAGGCCGAGGATCTCGTGTGCGGCATGGGGAATGTTGGTTCCCGGCCCGTAGATCGCCGAAACGCCGCTCTTCAGAAGCTGATCATAGTCTTGCGGTGGGATCACGCCACCACAAACGACAACGATGTCGCCCGCCCCGTTCTTTTTCAGGCCTTCCAGCAAAGCCGGCACCAAAGTCTTGTGACCGGCGGCCTGAGAGGACACCCCGACGATATGCACGTCGTTCTCAATCGCCTGGCGCGCCGCCTCCTCCGGCGTCTGGAACAGCGGGCCGAGATCGACGTCGAAGCCGATGTCGGCGAAGGCCGTGGCGATCACCTTGGCGCCGCGGTCGTGTCCGTCCTGGCCAAGCTTGACCACCAGCATACGCGGACGACGACCCTCCTGCTCGGCGAAAACCTCGACCTCGCGGCGGATGCGCTCGAAACCCTCGTCGCCCTCGTAGGCACCACCGTAGACGCCGGAGATCGAGCGGATGACCGCCCGGTGGCGGGTGTAGACCCGCTCCAAGGCATCCGAGATCTCGCCGACGGTGGCGCGGGCGCGGGCCGCTTCGATCGAGAGCGCCAGCAGGTTGCCGCTGTTCTCCCGCGCCGCCTCGCTCAAGGCATCGAGCGTCGCGCTGCAGGCGGCTTCGTCACGGCTGGCGCGGATTGAGTTGATGCGCTCGACCTGCTTGCGGCGCACCTCGCTGTTGTCGATGTCCAGGATCTCCATCTCAGACTCTTCATCGGCACGGTATTTGTTGACGCCGACGATAACCTCCTGGCCGCGATCGATGCGCGCCTGCTTGAGCGCGGCCGACTCCTCGATGCGCAGCTTGGGCATGCCGCTTTCGACGGCCTTGGTCATGCCGCCCAAGCCCTCGACCTCGTCGATCAGAGCGCGGGCATGGGTCACCAGGCTGTGGGTCAGGCTCTCCACGTAGTAGCTGCCGCCCAGCGGATCGACGACCTTGGTGATGCCGGTCTCCTCCTGCAGCACCAGCTGGGTGTTGCGGGCAATGCGGGCGGAGAAGGGCGTCGGCAGCGCCACCGCCTCGTCCAGCGCGTTGGTGTGCAGCGACTGGGTGCCGCCGAGCACGGCCGCCATGGCTTCGACCGTGGTGCGGATGACGTTGTTGTAGGGGTCCTGCTCGGTCAGCGAGACGCCGGAGGTCTGGCAGTGGGTCCGCAGCATCAGCGAGCGCGCATCCTTCGGCGCGAAGTGCTGCTGCATCAGCTCGGACCAGAGCGCGCGGGCGGCGCGCAGCTTGGCCACCTCCATGAAGAAGTTCATGCCGATGGCGAAGAAGAAGGAGAGGCGCGGCGCGAACTTGTCGACGTCCAGGCCCTTGGATTTGGCCGCCCGGACGTACTCCATGCCGTCCGCCAAGGTGAAGGCCAGTTCCTGCACCGCCGTCGCCCCCGCCTCCTGCATGTGATAGCCGGAGATCGAGATCGAGTTGAAGCGCGGCATGTGGTGCGCCGTGTGCTCGATGATGTCGGCGATGATCCGCATCGAGGGCTCGGGCGGATAGATGTAGGTGTTGCGGACCATGAACTCCTTGAGGATGTCGTTCTGGATGGTCCCGGTGAGCTTGGCCTGGGAGACGCCCTGCTCTTCGGCGGCGACGACGTAGTTGGCCAGCACCGGCAGGACGGCGCCGTTCATGGTCATGGAGACCGACATCTCGTCGAGCGGAATACCGTCGAAGAGGATCTTCATGTCCTCGACGGAATCGATGGCCACGCCGGCCTTGCCGACATCGCCGACGACCCGCGGGTGGTCGGAGTCGTAGCCGCGGTGGGTGGCGAGGTCGAAGGCGACGGAGAGGCCCTTCTGCCCCGCCGCAAGGTTGGCGCGGTAGAAGGCGTTAGATTCCTCGGCCGTCGAGAAGCCGGCGTACTGTCGGATGGTCCAGGGGCGGCCGGCGTACATGGTCGCGCGCGGGCCGCGGGTGAAGGGTGCGAAACCCGGCAAGCCCGGGTCGGCGGCCATCGCGTCCAGATCTTCGGCCGTGTAGAGCGGCTTGACCGCAATGCCTTCCGGCGTCTGCCACGTCAGCCCGTCGAGCGGCTTGCCTTTCAGCTCACCCTCGGCGGCGGCCTGCCAGTCCTCACGTGTCTTCTTGTCGAAGTCCGCCATGATGCGCGCTCCAAACCCCAATTGCTGCGCTGCATCTAATCATTTGCCGGCGGGACTGTCCAACCGCGCCGCCGGGAAACGGGACCTAAGACGAAGGAGGTGAGGTTTAGCCGCGGTTATGGGTCTGGCGATACATCTCGGCGATCATGCGGCTCGCCGTCTTCTCGAACAGGCAGGGAATGATCGCGTGGACCGCTGCGGCCAACCCGGCGCCGAGCAGCCGGAAGGAGAAGCGCGAAGCGAAGCGGAAATGCTCGCCGTAAGTCTCGCCCACGGAGGCCGGATGTGCGGTAAAGGCCTTGGAAATCATCTCGGTCATCGACGCGTTCTCCCGTCACCAAACGAGAGGACGCTAGCATAAGATTTGCGGAAAAATTTCCCCATTTTCCTGCAATATCAGCTAAAATGAGGAAGAATGTTCTCAAATTCTATCGATATAAAGAATGACGTTCGATTCGATTGACCGCCGCATCCTGGCCACGCTCCAGCGAGACGCGGAGATATCCCTCAACGAGCTCGCCGAGCGGGTCGGGCTCTCGAAAACGCCCTGCTGGCGGCGCATCCAGCGCCTCGAGCAGGAGGGCTACATCGAGCGCCGGGTCGCCCTGCTCAACGCCGAAAAACTCAATGTCGGGCTGACCGCCTTCATTGCCGTGCGCACCGACCAGCACAGCCAGGACTGGCTGCAAAGCTTCCAGAAAGCCGTGCAGGATATCCCGGAGATCCTCGGGGTCTACCGCACCACGGGCGACATCGACTACCTGCTGCATGCCGTGGTGCCCGACATGAAGGCCTACGACGCGCTCTATCAACGGCTGATCGCCCGCGTGCCGCTCTCCGACGTCTCCTCCTTCTTCGTCATGGAGGACGTCAAGCACACCACCGAGCTACCGCTCGACTACCTCTAGATTTACCGGTGCTAGCTGTGTAGCGCGCCTCACGGCCGCGCTGACCCGTGACTCATGCCGGCTTCGCTGGGATGATCGAGATGGAATCATCGGCTGCGTTGCAGGCATTAAGGGATTCGCGATACACTGCCATCATGGCCAAGCGCGTGCAGTCCAGAGACGGAGAGAGGTGGTTCAAGCCGCCTTCGAGCGATATGCGTCCCGAAGCCAGCTATGACGAGTGGCTCGCCGCCGAGATCGAGGCTGGATGCGCCGAACTCGACGCAGGCCAAGCCATCCCCGCCCAAAAGGTCTGGAAAAAACTCGGCCTTGAATGAAGGTCATCTTCTCGCCCCGCGCACTCCAGCGGCTGCGTGAAATCCAAGCTTACATCGCCTATGACAACGTGACCGCCGCCGCCACGGTCATGAACCGCATCCGGCAGAGCACGGAGATGCTGGCCGATCACCCCTTGCTCGGGCAGGAGTGGGATGACCGCACCCGTGCGCTTGTCGTCTCCGGCCTGCCCTACCGCATCCACTACCGGGTTAGTGAAAGCGCCGAGATCGTGGAGGTCATCACCGTGGTGCACACAAGCCAGAAGCCGCCACGCTTTGAATGAGATTTGCGCATCAGGCGCACGACAGAACAGGACGGTCGTATCAGCCGTTCTGAAGAACAGGCACCCTCTCCATATCGAGCATGGCCGAAGGGACTGCAGGCTCGATGCCGCAGGTGACGCGGTGCTTCGTTTTATCGAATGGCAGCATCCACCGTCGCCCGCTGTGTGACGCGCTTCACGGCCGCGCTATGCCGCGACTGGCGCTCGGGCGGCGGCCACCCATCTGAATGTCATCTCAGGAGGGTGCAGCTATGCGTAGAACGTTCCTTGGCCTTGTCGTCCTGGCCGCCGCCATCCCGCTGGCGGCTGAGGCCTCATCCACCCGCAACGACACCTTGCGCGCCACGATCGAGCAGTCCGGCAACCGCTGCGACCGGGTGGCCCATGCGCAGAAGGACATTCTTCGTTCCGGGGATGACCGGACGCTCTGGTACGTCAGCTGCGACGAGCGCCGCTATCAGGTGCTCTACGACGGCGACAGCGCGCCGGAGGTTCGGCCTTTGCTGCGGCAGCGCCGCCCCTCCCGCTAGAGGGACGCTACCACTTGAAGAACGGCAGGGCGGCCGTCGGTGTCTGACCGACGATTTCCATGCAGGCCTCGAGCGTGTCCGCCGAGGGCAGCGCGCCATCGCTGAGCTGCAGCTCCTGGGCATGAATGCCGCCCAGCACCCAGATGGACGCCAATCCGGCTGACGTGGCCCCCGCGATGTCTGTGCGCAGAGAGTCGCCCACGGCGGCGATGCGGTCGCGCGCCACGCCGTTCAGGGCGCTGAGGCATTCGTCATAGACGTCCGGATGGGGCTTGCCGTGGTAGCGCACCTCGCCGCCCATCTCCTCATAGCGCTGCGCCAAGCGGCCGGCGCAGATCTCTCGCTTGCCGCCGCGCACCACCACCAGGTCGGGGTTGGCGCAGACCATGGGCAGGCCGTTGGCGTGTCCGGCCTCAAGCTCGTGGGCGTAGGTCTCGACCGTATCCTCCGCCATGTGCGCGCCGGTGTTGAGCAGGAAGTCCGCCTCGGCCGGGGTCTCGACGAAGACGTAGTCCAAGCCCGCCCGCATGCCGCGGTCGCGATCGGGGCCGAGATGGAAGCAGCGATTGCCCAGCGCGGCGTACCAGGGGTCCTGGCGATGCTTGAGATGACGCCAGGCAACCTCGCCGGATGAGAGCACCAGGTCGTAGAGCCCTGGGGCGATGCCGAGCTCGTTCATCTTAGCCTCGACCTCACTGGCCCGGCGTGGCGCGTTGGAGAGAATGGCGATCGCCTTGCCCTCCTCGCGCAGCCGGGTCAGACAGTCGACCGCATGCGGAAAGGCCGTGACGCCGTCGTGCAGGACACCCCAGAGGTCGACTATGAAGCCGTCATAGTCGGGGGCCAGGTCCGCGAAGGAAGTGGTCAGTTTCATGAGCACGCTGTCGCTTGGAGGAAGACGGCCTGGATATAGCGGCGCGCGCCGGTCAGACCAATCCCCGAAAGGCTAGGGTCTGCTGAGACCGCCTGTCAGGGCTGCAAGATCGAAGGTAGCGACCAGCGGCGCGTGGTAGGACTCCGGGCTGTGACTCACCGTGGCATAGTCCACCAGCTCGTCGCCGAGCCATTCGTTGTGCACCTCGATGGAGCGATAGGTCGCCATCAGACCCTTCGAGACCAGCAGGTGATCGAGGGTCAAGGGCTGCCCGCGATGCAGCACGGTGAAACCCTGTGCCTTCGGCAAGCTACGGCCCAGCGGCACCAAGGCCCGCGCTGCGAGGATCCCGGCCCCCGTATCTTCCAGGTCGCCGCGGATGATGCGCAGTGGCGTTTCCCGATCCTCCGCGTTGAAGTCACCGCAGACGGCGATGAGCGCCGTTGGATCGTCATCGAAGAGCGCCTCGACCAATAGCCTCACCTCCAAGGCCTGGCCGCAACGCTTCATCGCCGCGAGATAGAAGCCTTCGGCCCAGGCGGCGACGCTCTTCCAGGCGAAGGGCCCGCTCTTCTGCCCGGGGATGTGGGCCGCCAGCGGCGCGCGCAGATGCAGGTTGATCACATGCAGCCGTGCCCCGCCCGGCAAAGCCACCTCCACATGCTGCAGCGGGCGGTCCCACTGCACTGCCTCGGCCTCTTCGTTCGGCGGCTCTGCTGTCAGCAGGCGATGCATCGGCGGCGACACCTTCTCGTGCCGAATCTGCCGCGCGGCGGCGATGGGCCAGCGGCTGAGAAACACCAGGTTGTGCTTGTCGGCTGGCCCGTTGCCGCTGAGCCCCATGGTCGTGGCCCGGTGGAAGTCCCGGTACGGCGTATCTTCCAGAAGTCTGTCGAGGGCGCGCAGGCTGCGCGGACCCTCGCCGTCTTTTTGGCCGTTGACCTCCTGCAGGGCCAGGAGATCGGCATCGAGCCTGAGAAGTTGCGGCCGCAGCACAGCCAGCCGCTCCTCCAAGGCGGGCTCGCCGCCGGGGGCGTCGTCGAGGTTCTCCAGATTGAAGCTGGCCAGGCGCATGGTGGGGCAGACATCTCCTTTGCCCCAGTAAGGTAATGTCTAGGAGGGCCTAGCGCTATCGGCGGCGAGGCCGGCAACCAAGCGAGCCGGCAGGCCGGGGCCCTTGTAGACCAGTCCCGTGTAGAGCTGCACCAGGGTGGCGCCGGCCGCCTGCTTGGCCTCCACGTCCTGCGAGCTGGAGACGCCGCCGGTGCCGATCAGCAGGATCTTGCCTTCGGTCAGCCGATGCATCTCGGCCAAGAGGGAGGTGGACGGGCGCCTGAGCGGCCGGCCGCTCAGTCCGCCGGTTTCGGCCTTTCGCGGGCTGGAGAGACTATCCGGCCGCTCGACGGTGGTGTTGCTGACGATCAGGCCATCGAGCCCTTCATCGAGGGCGGCGACGGCGATCTCCTCCTTGTCCGCCTGCTTCAGGTCCGGGGCGATCTTGACGACCAGCGGGACGGGGTTCGCGCTCATGGCATCGCGGGTCGCCTCGATGATCCGCTCGAGCTCGAAGTGGCTCTGCAGGGCGCGCAGCTCCGGCGTGTTGGGCGAGGAGACGTTGATGACGAGATAGTCGGCGTAGGGCGCCAGGCGCTTGGCACCGATGGCGTAGTCGGGCGCGGCCTCGGGGCTATCCTTGTTCTTGCCGAGGTTGACCCCGAGCAGGCCGGGTGCCGTTCCCTTTTCGCGAAAGCCGGCCAAGCGCCGCTCGACCGCGTCCACCCCCTCGTTGTTGAAGCCGAGGCGATTGATCACGCCGCGGTCCTCGACCAGACGAAAAACCCGAGGCTGCGGATTGCCGGGCTGCGGGCGCGGCGTGACCGAGCCGATCTCGACCAGGCCAAAGCCGAGGCGGAACAGCGCTTCGACCGCCTCCGCATTCTTGTCGAAGCCGGCGGCGAGGCCGATGGGGTTGGGCGCCGTCTTGCCCCAGACCGTGACCGGCACCCGGTGGCGTCCGCCGCCGCCCGGCACCAGGCCATTGCGCAGCGCCCAGATGGTCAGCCGATGGGCACGCTCCGCCTCCAAGCCAAAGAGCAGCGGACGTAGCAAGCGATAGAGGCTCATGCCGTCAAATCTGGAAAGACGTGCCGCCCCTCGGGGCCGAGCGGCAGGTCGCGGGCCCAGACCACCGCCTCGGCCGAAAGCGGCCCGTAGAGGTGCGGGAAGAGCGCGCCGCCCCGCGAAGGCTCCCACTTGAGGGCATCGCCAAGGCGCTCGGGGTCTACGGCCAAGAGCAGTAAGCCCGTCTGCCCGGCGCGATGTTTTGCGACCGAGGTTTCGAGCTGCTCCGCCGCCGAGAAGTGGATGAAGCCGTCGCGCAGGTCGTCGGCCGAGCCCGTGTAAGGCGCGCCGCTCGCCTGCGCGGCCTCCCAGTCCGCCTTCTTGCAGACATGAAAAATCAAAGCTGTCATGACGACGGGAAACTAGCGAAACGGGTTCGGCTCGGCCAAGCTGAAAGCTTGATCGAGCGACAAGCAAGGACTCGGGGGCATGGCAGAGGCGACAGGGAATGCGGGCGGGGCCGTTCCGTCCCAGGCGGACGTGGTCATCGCCGGCGGCGGCATCATCGGCGTGAGCGCCGCCTACTACCTGGCCAAGGCCGGCGTCTCCGTCGCGCTCTGCGAAAAAGGTCGCATCGCCGGCGAGCAGTCGAGCCGCAACTGGGGCTATGTCCGCCAGCAGGGGCGCGATCCCGCCGAGCTGCCGACCATCATGGAAAGCCTGCGCCTCTGGCGCGGCCTGGGCGAAGAGATCGGCGAGGATCTGGGCTTTCGCCAGACCGGCGTGATCTACGCCGCCGAGACCGAGGCGGACATGGCCTCCTACGAATCCTGGCTGGAGATCGCCAAGCAGTACCAACTCGATACCAAGCTGATCTCGGCGCAGGAGCTGAAGACGCTCCTGCCCGAGGCAAAGCACAAATGGGCCGGCGCCTTGCACACGCCGAGCGACGGGCGGGCGGAGCCGAAGAAGGCGGCCCCCGTCATCGCCCGCGCGGCCGAGCGCCTGGGCGCCCACATCGTCACCGACTGCGCCGTGCGCGGCATCGAAACCGAGGGCGGCCGGCTCTCCGCCGTGGTCACCGAGCGCGGCCCCATCAAGACGGGGACCCTGGTCTTCGCCGGCGGCGCCTGGTCGACCCTCTTTTGTCGCAACCTCGGCTTGGAGCTCCCGGCGCTCAACATCCGCTCTTCGGTGCTGCGCACCTCCCCGGCACCGCTGGTCACCGAGGGCGCGGTCTGGTCGAAGCAGGTCGCCATCCGGCGGCGGGAGGACGGCGGCTACACGGTCTCCCACGGCTATGCCACCGAGTTCCTGGTCACCCCCAACGTGCTGCGCTACGGCCACCGCTTCATGGCCGCCTACAAGATGGAGCGCAAGCGCCTGCGCATTCGCCTGAAGCGCCAGTTCTTCGACGAGCTGCTGCGGCCGAGCAATTGGCGCAACGACGAGGTCACCCCCTTCGAGAAAACCCGCGTGCTCGACCCGCCGCCCAACGCCACCATCCTCAACGAGGCCTTCGCCAACCTGAAGAGCGTCTATCCCGTGCTGAAAGATGTCACAGTGGCCGAACGTTGGGCCGGATTGATCGACGTGACGCCGGATACGGTCCCGATCATCTCGCCGGTCGATTCTATTCCTGGCCTGTACCTGGCCACCGGCTTCAGCGGCCACGGCTTCGGCATCGGGCCCGGCGCCGGCAAGGTCGTGGCCGAAATGGTCGGCGGCGGCCCCGAGACGATCGATCGGACTCCTTTCCGCTACAGCCGCTTTTTCGACGGCGGCAACGTGCGTCCCTCGACCGAGGTTTAGATCAGAGAGAGCATCCGAATTACAGGCTGAGATCCTAGGGTTGTTTATCAACCGAATAGGGGCTGAAAGCTGCGGAACGAAAGGCTGATCGACCGCATCGGCGACACATTATAGGTGTCTCTTCGCACGGATCGTGTTATCTCCTGGCGGTCGACGCAGAGTTGAAAGGTTGATGTTCCTATGCAGAACAGGACTGGAACTCAATCCTTTTCCAAAACCTTGCACCCATAATAGCTGTTTGTTCCTAGTGCATTTTGCCTGCAGTCCATGAGATCATCTTCCCATGCTGAGACATGCTGATGTGTGGCGGGCAATCGACCAGTTGGCGGCGAAGTACGGCTTCTCGCCCTCCGGTCTAGCGCGCCGCGCCGGGCTCGACCCCACCACCTTCAACAAGAGCAAGCGCGTCACCAGCGAGGGCAAGCAGCGCTGGCCCAGCACCGAGTCGGTGGCCAAGATTCTCTCGGCCACGGGTGCCTCCCTGGCCGAGTTCGTCAGCCTGATCGGGGAAGAGAACGCCAGCGCCCTGGCTCAGCGCATTCCGGTGATCAGCTACGCACAGGCGGGACACAACGGCTTTTTCGACGAGACCGGCTATCCCGCCGGCACCGGCTGGGACGAGGTGCTCTTTCCCCAGATCGGCGACCCCAACGCCTTCGCCTTGGAGATTGCCGGCGACGAGATGGAGCCGGTCTACCGCGACGGCGACACCATCATCGTCTCGCCGGCCGCGAGCATCCGCCGCGGCGACCGCATCGTGGTCAAGACCTTGGAAGGCGAGGTCATGGCCAAGCAGTTGCGGCGCATGACCGCGCGGCGGGTCGAGCTGGTCTCGCTCAATCCCGAAGAGGAGGAGCGCGTGCTCTCCGCCGGCGAAGTCGCCTGGATGTCCCGCATCATCTGGGCCAGCCAGTAAAGAGCCAAGCGAAAGCCAGAATCAGTTGCAACCCTGCCATGCAGGCTGTTGAGAGAGGCTTGTCTCTCCTTCAACCGCTTTGCGACGGGGCGGCCAATCGACGCGGCACTGTGCGAAACCGGGCACTGTCCAGGTCCGGCGCCGCAATCTTGCCCGGAAGTGAGCTGATCCTAATAGCTGTCCACATGCGCCGTCACCCGTCGCGCGAAAGGCGGGTTTGCGCCCCTCGGGCGAACGGCTATCCTTTTCTTTCGTGAGAGACTTCGCCAAACCCCGGGGAGAGGCTGATGCAGGCGTGGCACTACGTTGACGGCCAGTGGCTGGAGGGAAACCCCATGCTGATGGGTCCCATGACCCACGGCTTCTGGATGGCCTCCACCGTATTCGATGGCGCTCGCGCCTTCGAGGGCGTCGCGCCGGATATCGATCTGCACTGTCAGCGACTGGTGGACTCGGCCAAGGTCATGGGGCTCGATCCTCTGCTCAGCGCCGGTGAGATGGAAGAGCTGGTCGAGGACGGCCGCGCCCGTTTTGCTAAGGACGCCGAGCTCTACATCCGCCCGATGTTCTGGGCCGAGGGCGGTTTCGTCGCCGCCGACCCGCAGACCACCCGCTTCTGCCTGACCCTGCACGAAGCGCCGCTACCGAAGCCGAACGGCAGCGCCATCATGCTGTCTAGCTTTGCCCGCCCGACCCGGGCCCAGGCGCCGACCGACGCAAAGGCGGCCTGCCTCTATCCCAACTCGGGACGGGCGCTGCGCGAGGCGCAGGAGCGCGGCTTCGACAACGCCGTGGTGCTGGATGCCATGGGCCACGTGGCCGAGCTGGCCACCGCCAATCTCTGGATGGCCAAGGACGGCGAGGCCCACACGCCCATCCCCAACGGCACCTTCCTGAACGGCATCACCCGCCAGCGGGTCGCCAAGCTGCTGCGCGAGTCGGGCATCCCCGTGCATGAGCGGGTGCTGACCTACGACGACTTCCTCGAAGCCGACGAGATCTTCAGCACCGGCAACTACGGCAAGGTCATGCCGATCACTCGCATCGAGCAGCGCGACATG
>JANQIA010000053.1 GCA_028282405.1 Rhodovibrionaceae bacterium | reverse complement strand
GATGTCGAAGTCCTTGGGCAACGTCGTGCGGCCCGACGATCTGGTCGAGCGCTATGGACTGGACCAGGTGCGCTACTACCTTCTACGCGAGATCCCTTTCGGAGCTGACGGCTATATCAGCCATGAGACCATGGTGACCCGCATCAATAGCGATTTGGCCAACGATTTCGGCAACTTGGCGCAGCGTGTTCTGTCGATGATTCACAAGAACTGCGCCGCGCAAGTGCCGCAGCCGGGTGATCTCGAGGCCGCCGACGAGGCGCTGCTGTCCAAAGCCCGCGCCCTGCTCGGCAGCCTGCGCGAAGAGTTCGGCAAGCAGGCCTTCAACCGCGGCCTGGAGTCGATCTGGTCCGTGGTCGGCGACGCCAACCGCTATGTCGACGAGCAGGCACCCTGGGTGCTGCGCAAGAGCGACCCCGCGCGCATGCAGACCGTGCTCTATGTCCTGGCCGAGGTCATCCGCCGTCTTGGCATCCTGAGCCAGCCGGTGATGCCTGACTCCATCGGCCGCATGCTCGACCTCCTGGCGCTGCCGGAGGAGCAGCGGCAGTTCTCCGCCCTGGAAACGCCGCTGGTGCCCGGCACGGCGCTGCCCAAGCCGGAAGGCGTCTTTCCGCGCTTTGCCGAGGTGGAGGGCGACGCCGCCTGAGATGCCCATGAAAGTCGTCGACTCCCACTGCCACCTCGACTACCTGGCCGGCGACGGCGACCTGCCGGACGCCCTGAGGCGCGCCCGCATGGCCGGGGTCGAGACCATGCTGACGATCTCCACCAAGCTCAGCAGCTTCCCAGAGGTGCTGGCCATCGCCGAAGCGGAGCCGGACGTGGTCTGCTCGGTCGGCGTCCATCCCCACGAAGCCGGGCCGGAAGGGCAGGATACGCCCGCGCGGCTGATCGAGCTGGCGGCGCACGAGAAGGTCGTGGGCATCGGGGAGACCGGCCTCGACTACTACTATGAGCACAGCCCGCGGGAGCGGCAGCAGATCTCCTTCCGCTCCCACATCGCGGCGGCGCGGGAGACCGGCCTGCCGCTTATCGTCCATGCCCGGGATGCCGACGACGACACCGTCGCCATCCTGCGCGACGAGTACGAGAAGGGGCCTTACCCCGGCGTCATCCATTGCTTCACCGCGGGGCCGGAGCTGGCCAAGGCGGCGCTGGAGATGGGTCTCTCGATCTCGCTGGCCGGGATCATCACCTTCAAGAAAGCCGAGGAGCTGCGTGCCACGGCGGCCGAGGTACCGCTCGACCGCCTGCTGGTCGAAACCGACTCGCCCTACCTGGCGCCAGTGCCCTACCGCGGTAAGCGCAACGAGCCGGCCCACGTGGTCCACACCGCCCGCAAGCTGGCGGAGATAAAGGGCGTCTCCGAAGAGGAGCTGAGCGAGGCGACCACGGCCAACTTCTACCGCCTGTTCAGCAAGGCGGCCGGAGCGAGGGCCGCCGCCGAATGAAGGTCACGCTGCTCGGCTGCGGCGGCTCGTCCGGCGTGCCGCTGGCCAACGGCACGCCCGGCGGGCACTGGGGCAACTGCGACCCGCAGGAGCCCAAGAACCGCCGTATGCGGGCCTCGGCCTTCGTCGAGACCCAGGGCAAGCGGCTGCTGATCGACACCTCGCCGGACCTGCGCGAGCAGATCCTGCGCTTCGGCATCGGCGGCATCGATGCCGTGCTCTTTACCCACTCGCACGCGGACCACTGCCACGGCATCGATGAGCTGCGCGTGATGCGCTACGCGCAGCAGGCGAGCATTCCGGCTTATATGGACCGCAAGACCCATCAGGAGTTGCTCCATCGCTTCGAATACGTCTTCGAATCAAGCCATAAGGATCATGCGCTCTATCCCGCTCTGATGGACGATCGGGCCTTCGACGGGCCGTTCGAAGCGGCCGGCGTGCCCGTCACGCCCTTTGTGCAGGACCACGGGAACGTCCACTCCATGGGCTTCCGCATCGGCAACTTCGCCTATTCGACCGACGTGGTGCGGCTGAGCGATGAGGCGATCGAGACCTTGCAGGGGCTCGATCTCTGGATTGTCGACTGCCTGCGCTTCGAGCCGCACCCGACCCACACGCACTTCGATCGCACCATGGAGTGGATCGAAGCCGTCCGGCCCAAGCGCGCCGTGCTGACGCACCTCAACCACTCGGTCGACTACCACGTGATCAAGGAGCGGTGCCCGCCTGGCGTCGAGCCTGGCTACGACGGCTTGGTGATGGAGCTGGCGGACGTTGCGGGGCAGGGGACTGACCTGGCCGATAACGGTGTGGCGCTCTACTCGGCCAGCCAGAAACTCTAATTCCTATTTTTTCAGCGCATTATCGCTTCACTCTGACAACTCGACGTAAGTCATTCCCGAGGGCGAGGCATAGGCCGTCAAGTCGGTCACATCGGGCAAGGCGACCGTTCGTGCGATCAGCCGACGCGCCTCCGCCAGGCTCACGCTGTCGACCCGATAGCGGTAAAGCTTGTTGTTCCGGGTCCAGGTCAGCTCTTCACCGCCCTGGAGCGCGCCGTCCAGCAGCATGGCCACGGTCGGCACCGGCACGCCGCCGGTGGCATAGAGCGTCGTCACCGGGAAGTTGTCGTCGAACAGCAGATGGCGAAAGCCGCGCGCGGCGGCCTCTATGATCCGCCGTGCATGGGATATGTGATCGTCGAAGAAAATCAGCGTGTTATCGTCTGCACCTGACGTCAAGTCGCGCTCGGTCCAGTCGCAGAGATGGTATGTCGTGTTCTCGGCTCTCAGCGCCAGACGCGAGTGATCGATGTCGAAGCTGTGCAGCTCGGCGTCCGGAGAGGCCTGGCGCAGCAGCCACGACGAGAAGCCGCGGTGCGTGCCGCTTTCGATGATGCGCCGGGGCGCCAGAAGCCGCGCCAGGACGAAGAGCGTCAGCCCGTCGTTGAACTGGCTGCCGCCTTTGTTTTCCGTCAGTGGGCTCGTGCGGTAGCTGTCGAAGAACACCGCAACGGCGTCCGGCAGAGCGCTCGTCGCGTCGGGTCCGACGATAGCCGTGACAGCCGGCTCGAGGCGCGCGACGATCTCATGCTGTTGGCGGGTGACCAGCGCCTCGGAGAGATTCATCCGCGGGGCCGGCTCGGGCGCGGCAGGAGACAGGCGCTCGACGGTGACGCCATTCGCGTCGACGTAAGGCTTTGCTTTTCCTAGATCTTCACTATTTTCCATAATATATATTATGCGTCTTTTTCTATGTGCGGTATTGGGGCCGTGCTGCGCTGCCCGACGCCCCCTCTCGCACAGGATCTCAGAGGCGCAATCGCGGCGACCCCGTGTTTTAAAGCACGACCCAACCATATCGAAACCCCACCTCTCGGCGGCTCGTGCTTGCGCACGAACGCCCCCGTCTTGGACGCCAAGAAAAAAGGGGCGCGGAAAGCTCCGCACCCCCTCAGCCCGGTCGGGGCGTTGATCGATGCTGTGCTTAGAGCGAAGTTGCGGGCTTGCTCTTGATGTCCTTCCAGTTCGTATCGGCCGTGTCGATCGTGCCTTGCTCGTCTTTGAGGAAGAGCTTCTGCGCACCGTCGGACGAGTTCAGGTAGAGCTGCCCGTCAACGATCTTGAACAGGTGCGGCTGCGTTGCGACCTTCTTGCCCTTGCTGGCGCCCACGGTGCACCAGCCGCCATAGGCCGGCGCAAACTTGGCCGGATTGGCCTTGAAGGCTTTCTTGTTTTCGAGCGAGGAGAACTTCCAGACGACATCGTCATACTCGTACTTGTACTCCGCGACGCCTTTCGTCGGCTTACCGGCCTTGTGGTAGGCCACGGGGTCATATCCGTTGATTGCGATGTTCTTCTGCGGGTCGGCGATGAAGAACTCGTCGGCAGCCTGTGCGGTGCCGACCGAAACGAAGGCGGCAAGAGCGGCGACGGCAACGCCTAGGCGGAGGTTTTTCGATGTCATGGGAGCTCCCTTTGTTCGTCGTGGCTATGGTTCGTCGTGTTGACGTCTTTGATCACCACCTTGCGCCAAAGCACTCGAAACATTGCCGCTGACGCCGTTGGTGCGCTTTGCAGGTGCGATCTGGGGGGATTGAGCACCATTAAATTATGGTCACGTTTCATACACGGGTTCGCCAAGTATCCGTGAGGAGCCGACCCTTTCGACCCGCCTTGCCCGGTCGGCTTGGTCGACCGGGCAAGAGCCTTCCTCTTGCCGGTCTCGGCGATCTGGCCGTTGACTGCGATAGGCAATTTCAACAGCTTGCTGGAACGCGGGCGGCAAAGCGGCTGAGCCCGGCGCCACGGGCGAGCAGCGAGAACTGGAAACGGATTCTTCGATGACAATGGTGAACGAAACCGAGAGCACGGCTTCGCGCGACTCGGGATCTGAGGATGCGCGCACGGAGATGCAGCGGCTGATCGACATCATGGCCCGGCTGCGCGATCCGGTCGACGGCTGCCCTTGGGACGTCAAGCAGAGCTTCGCCACCATCGCCCCCTACACCATCGAGGAAGCCTATGAGGTGGCCGACGCCATCGCGCGCGACGACATGCCGGAGCTGCGCGAGGAACTCGGCGACCTCTTGCTCCAGGTCGTCTTTCACAGCCGCATGGCCGAGGAGGCCGGGCATTTCGCCTTCGCCGACGTCGCGCAGGCCATCTCCGACAAGATGGTCGAGCGTCATCCCCATGTCTTCGGCGAGGCGCGGTTCGCCGACGAGGCCGAGCAGAAGGTGGATTGGGAGACGCGCAAGGCCGAAGAGCGCAAGCGCAAGAAGGCTTCCGGAGATACCGTCGGCGCGCTCGACGGGGTGGCGACCTCCCTACCCGCGCTGCTGCGCGCCGAGAAGCTGCAGAAGCGGGCGGCGCGGGTCGGCTTCGACTGGCCGCAGACGACGCAGGTCCTCGACAAGATCGCGGAGGAAGTCGGCGAGCTGACAGCCGAGCTCGACTGCACCGATGCCGATGCCATCAGGCGCATCGAAGACGAGTTCGGCGACTTGCTCTTCGCCATGGTCAATCTCGGCCGCCATCTGAAGCTCGACCCCGAGGAAGCGCTGCGCAAGGCGAACCATAAGTTCACGCGGCGCTTCCAAACCATGGAGCAAGCCTTGCGTGAGCGAGGCCGGGAGCTACCGGACTGCTCTCTGGATGAGATGGAAGCGGCTTGGCAGGACGCCAAGCAGCGCGAAGGAAAGGGCGTGCCGCCCTCCTCGCCCTAGGTCCTAGCCGGCTTTCTACTCTCCGACAATGGCTTCCCGGAGGGCCTGCCATCCCTCCTCGCTCGGCGCCAGCAGCAACCCGGAGGCTTGATGGTCGCTCGGCAAGTAGGGTTCGCCGCCGAGCAGGCGGTCGTAGCCGCCCGCCTCCTGGTGCAGCAGCACGCCGGCGATATGGTCCCAGGGCTTCGTGCGGGTATAGAAGGAATAGTCGG
The DNA here is from genome assembly GCA_028282405.1 of Rhodovibrionaceae bacterium. Taxonomy (GTDB): domain Bacteria; phylum Pseudomonadota; class Alphaproteobacteria; order Kiloniellales; family DSM-21159; genus JANQMX01. The sequence continues at coordinate 2,383 of JANQIA010000053.1, read as the reverse complement.
TCTCGCCGGCAATCATGCGCAGGTACTCATGCCCCGCGCAGTGCAGCGACTGTATCGGCTTGAGAGTCTCTCTCGCAGCCTGGACCCGGCCTTTCAGCTCAGCAGTGCCATACTGGCTGCCGTGCAGCGTACCGCGCATCTCAGCCAGTTCCCGCGTCCCGCTGACGGCCTGGCGGACGCCGTCGACGAAGGTGCCGCCGCCCAATTCGCCTGAGGCCGTCCTGCCGCTGCAGGGGTCGTGGATCCAGCCGGCCAGCGCCTGCGACCCACGCACCAGCGCGACCATCACGGCGAAGGGCTCGCGGCCTTTGGCAAAGTTGCCGGTCCCGTCGACGGGATCGATGATCCAGGCGTAGCTGTCATGCGCGGCCAGCTCATCGAGCAGCTCCGGCGTTTCCGCCACCGCTTCCTCGCCGACCACCAGGGAGCCGGGAAGCAGCTCGGCGAGCGCTGCGGTCAAGCGCTTCTCGACCGCCACATCCACCACGGTGACCAGCTCACCGGCGGACTTCTCCTGAACCTCATGCGCCTCCAACATGCGAAAGCGCGGCATCACTTCTTCCGCCGCCGTTTCGGCGATCAGCGCTGTCACGCGGTCGATGTCGGGTACCATGCTGCGATCTCTTGATATCTGGTCAGAAAAAGAAGGGCCGCGACGACGCCGCGGCCCCTCCCCTTACACCTTGCGGGCCGAGCTTAGAAGCCCATGCCGCCCATTCCACCCATGCCGCCGCCCGGAGGCATCGGCGGCATGTCGTCCTTCTCCTGCGGCACCTCGGCGACCATCGCCTCGGTGGTCACCAGAAGACCGGCGACGGAGGCCGCATCCTGCAGCGCCACGCGCACGACCTTGGCCGGGTCGATGATCCCGTCCTTGATCATGTCGACATAGCTTTCGCTCTGGGCGTTGAAGCCGCGGTTCTTGTCCTTCTGCTCCAGGAGCTTGCCGACGACGACCGAGCCTTCCACACCGGCGTTCTCGGAGATCTGGCGAATCGGCGCCTGAATGGCCCGACGCACGATGGAGATGCCGGCCTGCTGGTCGCTGTTGTCGCCCTCGAGCTTGTCCACCGCACGCGTCGCGTAAAGCAGCGCGCAGCCACCGCCCGGCACGATACCCTCTTCCACCGCGGCACGGGTGGCGTGCATGGCATCGTCGACGCGGTCCTTGCGCTCCTTCACCTCGATCTCGGTGGCGCCGCCGACCCGGATGACGGCAACACCGCCGGCCAGCTTGGCCAAACGCTCTTGCAGCTTCTCACGGTCGTAGTCGGAGCTGGTCTCGTCGATCTGCCCGCGGATCTGGTTGCAGCGCGCCTGGATGTCCTTCTTCTTCCCGGCGCCACCGACCACGGTGGTCTCTTCCTTGGTCAGCATCACGCGCTTGGCCGTGCCCAGCATCTTGGTGGTCACGTTCTCGAGCTTGATGCCCAGGTCCTCGCTGACGACCTGGCCGTTGGTCAGCACCGCGATGTCTTCCAGCATGGCCTTGCGGCGATCGCCGAAGCCCGGTGCCTTGACGGCCGCGACCTTGAGGCCGCCGCGCAGCTTGTTGACCACCAGGGTGGCTAGCGCCTCGCCCTCGACGTCCTCGGCGATGATCAGCAGCGGCTGGCCGCTCTTCACCACGGTCTCGAGCAGCTGCAGCATGGGCTGCAGGTTGGAGAGCTTCTTCTCGTGGATGAGAATCAGCGGGTTCTCCATCTCGCAGATCATCTTGTCGCCGTCGGTGATGAAGTACGGCGAGAGATAGCCGCGGTCGAACTGCATGCCCTCGACCACGTCGAGCTCGGTGTCGAGGCTCTTGGCCTCCTCCACCGTGATGACACCCTCGTTGCCGACCCGCTGCATCGCCTCGGCGATCATCCCGCCGATCTCGACGTCGCCGTTGGCGGAAATGGTGCCGACCTGCGCCACCTCATCGGCCGAGCCGATGCGGCGCGAGCGCTTGACGATGTCGACGATCACCGCCTCGACCGCCTGGTCGATGCCGCGCTTGACGTCCATCGGGTTCATGCCAGCGGCAACCGCCTTGACGCCCTCACGGACGATCGACTGCGCCAGCACGACGGCAGTGGTGGTGCCGTCGCCGGCAATGTCGCTGGTCTTGGTCGCGACCTCGCGCAGCAACTGCGCGCCCATGTTCTCGAACTTGTCGCCAAGCTCGATTTCCTTGGCGACCGACACACCGTCCTTGGTGGTGCGCGGCGCGCCGAAAGATTTGTCGATGACCACGTTGCGCCCCTTGGGGCCCAGGGTCACCTTCACCGCATCGGCAAGCGTGTCGATGCCGTGCAGCATCCGAGACCGCGCATCGGCGGCAAAACGTACGTCTTTAGCAGCCACAGTAAAATTCCTCCCTCTTTCGTCCGCGGGCCTTAGG
>JANQIA010000021.1 GCA_028282405.1 Rhodovibrionaceae bacterium | reverse complement strand
TTTCCGGCGACGAGTACGGCGAGTCCATGTTCGCCAACCGCCGATTCCGCGAGATGTTCGGATTGGGGGCGGCGGAAGACCTGGACGGCATGGACTGGCGGCCCTTCTTCGCCGACCCCGAGGTCCGCGTGCCGCTGCATCGCAGGTTCCAGGAGGAGGGCTTCGTCAAGGACGCCGTCTGCCGGATGCGGCGGCGAGACGGCACGACGTTCTGGGCGCTGATCAACTACGTGCGCATGGATGGAGGCGACTCGCCCTCGCGGCTGTCCTGGTACTACGACATCACCGAGCAAAAGCAGGCCGAAGAGGCATTGCGCGAGCGCGAGGAACAACTGCAGCGCACCTTGGAGACGGCGCCCATCGGCGTGTCCTTCGTCAAGCAGAGCGGCGAGTTTCTCTTCGCCAACAGCCGGGTGTGCGAGCTGGCCGGGCTGCCCCGCGAGGCCTTCCTGAAGCGCAGGGCGCCGGAGTTCTATGCCGACCCGCGCGAGCGCGAGGAGGTCTATGGCCTGGTGCAGCAGCATGGCGCCGTGCGCGACCGGGAGATGCGCCTGAAGAACGCCCGGGGAGAAACCGTCTGGGCGCTCTTCTCTCTCCTGCCCATGGAGCGCGGCGCCGACCTCTTCATCAACTGGGTCTACGACATCACCGACCGCAAGGAAGCGGAGAACGCTTTGCGCGCGGAGAAGGAGCGCACGGAGCTGGCCTTGGCCGATCTCGAGCGGGCGCAGGAACGGTTGGTCGAAGCGGAGAAGATGGCCTCGCTCGGCCAGCTTACCGCCGGCATCGCGCACGAGCTGAAGAACCCGCTCAACTTCGTCAACAACTTCGCCGACACCTCGATCGAGCTGCTCGATGAGCTCGGCGAGCTTGCCGCGCCCCTGGTCGAAGGCCTGAGCGACGATCAGCGAGAGGAGGTGCGGGAGCTGCTCACCCTGCTGTCCGACGACATCGGAAAGATCGCAAGTCACGGCAAGCGCGCCGACAGCATCATCAAGTCGATGCTGCTGCATGCGCGCGGCGATACCGGCGAACGCCGCGAGACGGAGATCAACGCACTGGTCGAGGAAGCGGTCGGCCTAGCCTATCACGGCGAGCGCGCCCGCGACCGCGCGTTCAACGCCGAGATCGAGATGGCGCTCGACCCCGCCGCCGGCAGCGCCGAGCTGGTCTCGCAAGAGATCACACGGGTCCTGGTGAACCTCTTCTCCAACGCCTTCTACGCCATGAAGCAACGCGCGGGCGAGGCCGGCTATGCGCCGCATCTCACCGTCGGCACCGAGGCCTGCCTCGGCGGCGACGGGACGGAGGAGATCCGCATCCGGGTCCGCGACAACGGCGCCGGGATTCCCGCCGAGGTGCGGGAGAAGCTCTTCACCCCCTTCTACACCACCAAGCCGAGCGGCGAGGGCACCGGCCTGGGTCTTTCGATCAGCTACGATATCATCGTGCAGCAGCACGGCGGCAGCCTGGGCGTGATCAGCGAGCCGGGCCGCTTCACCGAGTTCCGCATCGCCCTGCCGCGCCGTGCGCCGCGTTGAAAGGAGGGGACCATGAGCGTCTCAATCCTGGTGGTCGATGACGAGCCCGACGTGGCCGATCTCTTTCGCCGCCGCTTTCGCAAGGAACTGCGCCAGGGCCTCTTCGTGCTGCATTTCGCCGTCAGCGGCGAAGCGGCGCTGGCCGTTCTGAAGACCGAGGTGGAGCCGGAGCTGATGCTGATTCTCTCGGACATCAACATGCCGGGGATGACCGGCTTCGAGCTGCTGTCGCAAAGCAAGCGCATTTGGCCCAACCTGCCGGTCGCCATGATTACCGCCTATGGCGATAGCGAGAGCCGCCAGCGCGCCCTAGCCGGCGGCGCCGCGGCCTTCCTGACCAAGCCCATCGACTTCGTTGTGCTGAAGGCGACGATCCTCGCGCTGATCGCAGGCAAGGCGGTGCCGCTATGACCGCCAAGATCCTGATAGTCGACGACGAGCAAGACCTGCAAGAGCTGGTCAGGCGCAAGTTCCGCCGGGAAATCCGGCGCGGCGAGTTCATCTTCAGCTTCGCCGGCGACGGGGTCGAAGCGCTGGAGCAGGTGCGCGCCGACCCGGAGATCGAGCTGGTGGTCAGCGACATCAACATGCCGCGCATGGACGGACTGACCCTCTTGGATGAGCTCGGCCCCTACGAAGAGCAGCTCAAGACCCTGATCATCTCGGCCTACGGCGACATGGACAACATTCGCGCCGCCATGAACCGCGGCGCCTTCGACTTCGTCACCAAGCCGATCGATTTCCACGACCTGCTGATCACCATGAAGCGCAGCCTCGATCAGCTCGACGTGCTCAAGGAAGCGATGGAGCTGCGCAGCAAGGCCGAGCAGGCGCAGGGCAACCTGGCGCGCTATTTCCCGCCGCATATCGCAAGAGAGCTGGCCACCCGGGACCAGCCCTTCGGCCCGCCGCGCGAGCAGGCGGTCGGCGTGCTCTTCGCCGACATCCGCGACTTCACCGCCATGTCGGAAGCCATGGCGCCGGCCGAGGTGCTGGAGATGCTGCGCGGCTTCCACGGCCTGATGGAGGCGGTTGTCTTCAAGTGGGGCGGCACCTTGGAGAAGTACATCGGCGATGCGCTGCTCGCGACCTTCGGCGTGCCGGAGACCGGCGCCCGCGATGCCGGCAATGCGCTTTTCTGCGCCCGGGAGATGCTGACGGTCCTGGCGGACTGGAATGCGGAGCGAAGGGCGGAGGGGCTGCGAGAGATCGGCGTCGGCATCGGCCTGCACTACGGCCCGGCCGTCCTTGGCGACATCGGCAGCGAGCGCTGCATGGCCTTCGCTGTCATCGGCGACACGATCAACACGGCGAGCCGCCTGCAGAGTCTGACCCGCGGCCTGGACACCGACCTGGTCGTCAGCGCCGAGCTGATGGACCGTAGCACGCAAGAAGACGGCGCCGCTGACGATGCTGCCGTAGGCCTATCGTTCGTCGGCGAGCAGCGCGTCAAAGGCCGCAATGAAACGGTGCGGGTCTTCACCCTCTCGCCAAGCGTCTAGCCCTGCGCGCCTGCGTGATCGGCTTCTGCCGCTAGGCGCCGTCCTGGTCCACTGCTGTCCGGTTGAGTGTGGGACAGCCTTTTCTCGTCCGCTTCGCCGACACCCTCCACCCTGACCGCCGACCGCGCGCAGCGTTCAGCGCCGTCTGTTCCCGACGACGCACCCCCGCAAGGCCGCAAGGATGCTGTCGACAAATCGTTTGACAGCGACAATGCGACGCGCCAATATCGTATATCAGCACTGTTGTATCATTATACAGCACAATAATCCAAGGGAGACCACGTCTATGACGAAGACTCTGAAGTCGCTCCTTGCGGTCATGGCCTGTGCGGCGTTCGTGCCGAGCGCCCTCGCCGCGGAAAGCGCGACAATCAAGATGATCGAGGAACGCGGGACGATGCTGTGCAGCGGCCACAACGGCAGCTACTTCGGCTTCGTCGAGGTGAACGACAAGAACGAGTGGCGGGGCCTCGACATCGACCTCTGCCGCGCCATGACGACCGCCATTCTGGGCGACCCCAACAAGGTCCAGATCGTGCCGCTGAGCTGGGCGCAACGCTTCCCGGCCCTGCAGTCGGGCGACGTCGACATCATCATCAAGGCGACCGGCTGGACCATGGGGCGCGACACCGAGCTCGGCCTCCAGTTCAGCCTGCCGTACTTCTTCGGCGGCACGCAGCTCATGGCCCATTCCGATCTCGGCATCACCCAGGCGACCCAGCTCGAAGGCGGCACGATCTGCGTCGAAGCCGGCACCACGATCGAACGCATCGTCGCCGACTACCTGAAGACGCTCGGCGTCGAGCACACCATGATTTCCTATGAGAAGGCCGCCGAGCTCCGCGCCGCCTATCTCGCCAACCGCTGCGACGCCTTCGCCGGCTGGGGGCCGAATTTGGCGGTGCTGCGCGCCACCGAGATCGACAATCCGGACCAGCACATCATTCTAGAGGACCAGCTCTCCAGCGAGCCGATCTCGGCCGCCATGCGTCAGGGCGACGAGGACTTCGTCGACTTCACCAACTGGATGCTGGCCGCGCTGCTGCTGGCGGAAGAGCACGGCGTGACCATGGCCAACGTGGAAGAGATGGCGGCCAACCCGCCCAATCCCACGGTCGCCCGTCTGCTCGGCTCGACGCCCGGCATCGGCGAGCGCCTCGGCCTGCGCGAGACCTGGGCCCGCGAGATGATTGCCGCGGTCGGCAACTTCGCCGAGATCTATGACCGCAACCTCGGCAAGGACTCGCCCTACAAGCTGGAGCGTGGCCTGAACAACCTCTGGAGCCACGGCGGCGTCCTCTACGCGCCGATCCTCGACTGATCCGCCGAACATAGAGGGCCACCCGCGCACGGGTGGCCCTCCCGCCATCCCGAAAGGATAGCGAGCGCCATGGCAGAGGCAGTGATTCTCCGCAGGAAGTTCAGTGCCAAAGACCTGGCTATCCAGGCGCTCTTCCTGGCTGTCATCGTCGTCATCGTTGCCGAAGCCGTCTCCAGCGCCCGCACAAACCTGGCGGAGATGGGCCTCTCCAGCGGCCTCGCCTTCCTGGATCGGGCGACCGGCTGGTCCTACTCCTTCTCGCTGATCGATCACTCGATCGACGACAGCTATCGCAAGACCCTGTTCATCGGGTTCCTCAACACGCTGTTCCTCGGCCTGGTGTCCATCGTGCTGGCGACCGTCCTCGGCTTTGCCGTCGGCACGGCGCGCGACGCCAACAACATCGCCGTGCGCAGCTCGGCCACGATCTTCATCCAGCTCTTCCGCAACATACCGCTCATCCTTCAACTGGTGTTCTGGTATGCCGTGCTGATCCACATGCCCGGCCCTCGCCAGGCCATGTCGATCGCCGATGCCATCTTCATTTCGAACCGCGGCGTCATGGTGCCCGGCCTGACCATCCCCACGGTCGCCGGCATCGGCCTCACGATTTTCGCTGTCGTCGCCGGCGTCCTGATCGCGCGCCTCTCCGCCCTGCGGACGAGCCTGAAGCTGCTGATCTGGCTCGCCGCCGTGGCCGCGCTGACCCTTCTTCTCTGGGTGACGCTGGCACCGGAAGGGGCGGGGCTGGTCTCGGCCCCGGAACTGAAGGGCCTACGCTTCGTCGGCGGCCTGCCGCTGCCCATCGAATTCGTCGCCATGGTGATCGGCATCACCCTGTACGGCGCCGCCTACATCGCCGAAGTCGTGCGCGGCGGACTGCAGGAGGTGCCCAAGGGCCTGATCGAGGCCGGCCGGGCGCTCGGCCTGCAGGAGGGCATGATCTGGTTCAAGATCAAGATGCCGATGACGCTACGTACGATCATACCGCCCTTGGGCAATCAGTGGGTCTTTCTGATGAAGGCGACCACCATCGGCGTGGCCATCGGCTTCAGCGACCTCTTCATGATCGTGTCCACCTCGATCACCCAGTCGGGCCAGACCCTCGAGCTGATCGGCATCCTGATGGCCGCCTTCATCCTCATCAACTTCACGCTGGCGCAGCTCGTGAATCTGCTCAACGCGCGCCTGCGCCTGAAGGGGCACTGAGATGACCGACATCGCCGCAGCTCCCCCGTCGACCGTCGGAACGGCCTCGCACTGGCTGAAGAAGCACGCCTTCAGCTCCTTGCCGGCCTCCATCGCGACCGTCCTGTTCTTCGCACTGCTGCTCTACATCGCCTATCTGGTCTTCGACTGGGCCGTCATCGGCGCCGTCTGGAGCGCGGAAAATGCCGACCAGTGCCCCACGGCGCATGGCGCCTGCTGGTCGGTGATCGATGCCCGCTATCGCCTGATCCTCTTCGGCCTCTATCCCTATGACCTGCATTGGCGCTCCACGCTCGCCTGCGTCGCCATCATCCTGACCGTCATCCTCTCCTGCATCCCGCTGTTCTGGTCGTTGAAGCGCCTGGCCCTGCTGTGGGTCGTCGGTTTCGGTGCCTACTACCTCCTGATGGAAGGCGGCCCTATCGGCCTGCAGGAGGTCACCACGGACCAGTGGGGCGGGCTGTCGCTCACCCTGTTCCTCTTCTCCTCGGTCGTCCTGATCGGCATGCCGATGGGCTTGGGACTGGCGCTTGCCAGGCGCTCCAAGCTGCCGGTGATCTCCTACGGCGTCTCCATCCTGATCGACTTCATTCGCTCCCTGCCGCTGCTGACGACGCTGTTCACCGCCGCCGTCGTCGTCCCCATCCTGCTTCCGGACTGGCTGCACGGCGACAAGATCTGGCGGGTGATCATCGCCTTCGCGCTCTTCTTCGCCTGCTATCAGGCCGAGGTCTTTCGCGGCGGCTTCCAGGCCATTCCCCGGGGGCAGTTCGAGGCAGGACAGGCGCTCGGCCTGCACTTCTGGCAGATCCTGGGGCGCATCGTCCTGCCGCAGGTCTTCCGCCATTCCCTGCCGGGCACGATCAACATGGTGGTGGTCACCTTCAAGGAGACCGCGATCGTGATCATCATCGGCTTTTTCGAGATTCTGGCCTCCGCTAACGCCGCCTTCGGCACCGGCGAATGGGCGCCTTACTACATCGAGGTCTACGTCTTCGTCGGCCTGATCTATTGGATCTTCATTTTCTCGCTCAGCCAGTACGGCGAGTACCTGAAGCGCCGCATGTCCGTGGCGAAGCGATAGGGAGACGAGAGGATGCCCGACCCGCAGGCGAACGCGGTCGAAATCCGCAACATGCACAAATACTACGGCGCCTTTCACGCGCTGAAGAACATCGATCTCACGGTGAAAAGCGGCGAGCGCATCGTCATCTGCGGCCCCTCGGGCTCAGGCAAGTCGACCATGATCCGCTGCATCAACCGGCTCGAGGAGCACCAGTCCGGGACCATCACGGTGCTCGGCACGGAGCTCACCGACGATGTCCACAACATCGACGAGATCCGCCGCGAGGTCGGCATGGTCTTTCAGCACTTCAACCTCTTCCCCCATATGACCGTGCTGGAGAACTGCACCCTCGCGCCCATGCTGGTGCGGAAGGCTTCTCAGCGCGATGCCGAGGCCGAGGCAATGGGGTTCCTGGAGAAGGTCAAGATCCCCGACCAGGCGCTCAAGTACCCGGGTCAGCTCTCCGGCGGACAGCAGCAGCGGGTCGCCATCGCCCGCGCGCTCTGCATGCGCCCGGAGATCATGCTGTTCGACGAGCCGACCTCGGCCCTGGACCCGGAGATGATCGCCGAGGTGCTCGACGTCATGGTCAACCTCGCCCAGGAAGGCATGACCATGCTCTGCGTGACGCACGAGATGGGCTTTGCCCGCAGCGTCGCCGACCGGGTGATCTTCATGGACCGCGGCGAGATCGTGGAAGAGGGAGCACCCGGCCCCTTTTTCGACAATCCCCAGAACGAGCGGACGAAGCTGTTCCTCAGCCAGATCCTCGGGCACTAGTCCAGAGTGACGCGCCCCATTGGCGAGTCCAGGGCGAAGCAGACTGCGCGCGGGCCTTCGCTGACCTCGGCGAGATGATCGACGGAGAGCTGCTCGAGAACGCCCGTCAGCCACTGCGGGTCCGGATGCGAGAGCTGCACGCTGTGAAGCATCACGCCCAGGTCCTGCATCCCGCTGCTCGGGTGAGGGCCGGGGGACCATTCGATGAACGCCGGCAGCAGGCCGGCCTCGGGTAGGCTGCCGTCCTTCGGCACCGTCAGGCGCCACGTCCGGTCCCCACGGGAGAAGGGAACCACCTCGCCGAGATCGACGGGGCTCCGCGCGACGACCGCATCCAGATCGTCGGTGCCGACCACCCAGCAGAGCGCACGGGGCCTCTGGGCGAGGCGTGCCTGCGTCCCGACCTCGTCCAGGGTGAACCAGCGGGCCCGGACGGGCGGCGGCGCCTCCGGGTCGATGGCGATGATTTCCAGGAAGCTCGCACCGCCCGCCTGCATCACGCAGTTGTGGGTGCTCATGGCGGCATGCTTGCCGCCGCGCGGCACGGTCACGCCGAGCGCGCTTTCCAAGGCCGCGACGCCTTGGTCCAGGTCGGCTGCGCCGATCGCGAAATGATCGATCATGTTGTGCATTGGGCTGAAGGCCTTTCGAGGCTAGTCGAGATGCTTGAGCGCGCGGGAGAGGTCGTCGATCAGGTTCTCGACGGTCTCGTTGCCGATGCTGAAGCGCACGACGCGCCCCTCTTCCGTCCAAGGCTCTGCCGTGCGGTGGGGCTTCACCGGAAGCACCAGGCTCTCGAAGCCGCCCCAGCTCACGCCGACGCTGAACATTTCCAGGGCGTCGACGAAGGCGTGAAGCTGCGCATCGCTGCAGGGCTTGAAGAGGACGCTGAACAGCCCGGACGCGCCACTGAAGTCGCGCTGCCAGAGGGCATGCCCGGGGCAGTCGGGAAAGGCCGGATGCAGCATCTTGAGGCTTTGTGGCTGCTCCGCCAGCCAGCGCGCGACCGTCATGCCGGCGTCTTGGGCATAGCGCATCCGCATCTCCAGCGTGCGCAGGCCGCGCAGGGCGAGGAAGACATCCTGCGCGCCGGCCTTGTCGCCGATGTCGAGCGCCATTTTGCGCATCTGCGCATAGCGCGTTTCGTTGCAGACGATGAAGCCGATCATCGCATCCGCATGGCCGCAGATGTACTTGGAGCCGGAGTGCACCACCACATCGACGCCGAGCGCCAGCGGCTGGCAGAAGACCGGCGTGGCCCAGGTGCCGTCGAGGATGGAGACCGCGCGATGGACCCGCGCAACCTCGGCGATGGCGGGAATGTCCGGGACCTCGAAGGTGCCGGAGCCCGGCGCCTCGAACATCACGGCGGCCGTGTTGGGCTGCATCAGCTCGGCCAGGCCCGCGCCCACCATCGGGTCGAAATAGGTGACCTCGACCCCGTAGCGGGTCAGCACGCTGTCGCAGAAGCCGCGGGTCGGCCCGTAGACGTTGTCGGCCACGAGGACATGATCGCCGGCCTTGGTTGCGCCCATCAGCGCCAAGGTCACCGCCGTGAGGCCGGCCGTGACCGACACGCAGCCGCTGCCGCCTTCCAGCGTCGCCATCATGCGCTCCAGCGCGAAGCTGACGGGGTTGCCGTAGCGGCCGTAGTACAAGGTGCCGTGCTGATAGCGGCCCGCCCGCGCCGCTTCGAACTCGGCGAGCGTGTCGAACAGCAAGGTGGAGCTTTGATCGATCGGCAGGTTGACCGAGCGGCCGCTGACCGGGTCGCCGCGTCCCAGGTGCACCAGCGCATCGCTCAAGGAAGCGTCCTTCACAGGCCTGGACCCCATGCTTCGAGTGACCTAATAGGAGATGACAAGCTTTTCCAAGCGTGTCAATATTCAATATAATTGTACCGAATAACAGAACAAACTATGTCCGATCGTGACCCACAACGCCAACCGCTGCTGACCGCGAGCCACTGGGGCGCCGGGCTGCTCGACATCTCGAACGGGCGGCTGATGTCGGTTCGGCCGCATCCGGACGACCCTGACCCCTCGCGCATCAACGACAACCTGCCGGAAGGCCTCCACGGTAGCGCCCGGGTCAGGCGCCCGGCCGTGCGCCGCAGCTATCTCGAGCAGGGGCCGCACGGCCGTTCCGGCGAGCGCGGCCAAGAGCCCTTCGTCGAGGTGAGCTGGGACCGGGCCCTCGACCTCGTCGCCGGTGAGCTGACCCGCATCCGCAATGACTATGGCAACGAGGCGATCTTCGCCGGCTCCTACGGCTGGGCCAGCGCGGGGCGCTTTCATCATGCGCAAAGCCAGCTCAAGCGCTTCCTCAATGCCGCCGGCGGCTTCGTCCGCTCGGAAGGCAACTACAGCTACAACGCCGCCCTAGTGCTGATGCCGCACATCGTCGGCAACTACCGCGATCACGTTAAGCAGGCGACCCGCTGGCGCGTGGTCGCGCGGGACGGCCGGCTGGTCGTCATGTTCGGCGGCGTTCCGCTGCGCAACGGGCAGATCTCAGGCGGCGGGGTGGGGCGGCATCGCCTGCGCGACGACTTGGTGGCCTGCGCCAAGGCCGGCGTGGAGTTCGTCAACTTCAGCCCGCTCCGCAACGACGCGGCGGAGGCTCTGAACGCGGAATGGCTGCCGCCGCGCCCCGGCTCGGACAGCGCCATCATGATGGGCCTTGCCCACACGCTGCTGAGCGAGGGTCTGCACGACCAGGACTTCCTCACGCGCCACACCGTCGGCTTCGAGACCGTCGCGGCCTACCTCAGGGGCGAGACGGACGGCGTGGCGAAGGATGCGGACTGGGCGGCTGAGCAGTCCGGCATCTCGGCCGAGCGGCTGCGCCGCTTGGCGCGCCACATGGCGGCCGGGCGCACGCTCGTCACCACTGCCGTCGGTCTGCAGCGCGCCGACTTCGGCGAGCAGCCGCTCTGGATGACCGTGGTCCTGGCGGCCATGCTGGGTGAGATCGGGCTACCAGGCGGCGGCTTCGGCATCGGCTACGGCGCCGACGCCAGCATCGGCACCATGGATAGGCCGCTCCACTGGCCCTCCTTTCCGCAAGGCGCCAACCCGGTCGAGACCTTCGTGCCGGTGGCCATGGTCTCCGACATGCTGCTCAATCCCGGCGGCGCCTACGACTATGACGGCCAGCGGCGAGTCTTTCCCAACGTCCGTATGGTCTGGTGGGCCGGCGGCAATCCCTTTCACCATCACCAGGATCTCAACCGCCTGCGCCAAGCCTTCCAGAAACCCGAGACGATCGTCGTCAACGAGATCAGCTGGACGGCCACGGCCCGGCATGCGGACATCGTGCTGCCCGTCGCCGCTCCGCAAGAGCGCAGCGACTTCGGTGCCGGCAACCAGGACAGCAGCCTCATTCCCATGCCCAAGGCGCTGGAGCCGGCCGGCGAAGCGCGCACCGAGTTCGACATCTTCACCGAGCTGGAGCGGCGCCTATCGCTCGGCACGCGGTTCAGCCGCCGGCTGAGCGCCGAAGAGTGGCAACAGGAGATGTGGGGCGAGATGCAGGGTCGGGCCGCCGCCCAGGGCCACAGCCTGCCCGACTGGCAGGATTTCCTGCAGGGCAACGTCGTGCATTTCGACGACCCGGCGCCGCATGCCGTCTACCTCTCCGCCTTTCGCGCCGACCCGGAGGCCAACCCCCTGGCGACCCCGAGCGGCAAGATCGAGCTCGCCTCCGAGGTCATCGCCGGCTTCGGCTATGAGGACTGCCCCGGCCACCCGGCCTGGCTGCCGCCGCGCGGCTGGCAGAGCGGCGAGGCGAAGGCCTATCCCCTGCATCTGCTCTCGGGCCAGCCGGAAACCCGGCTGCACAGCCAGTACGATTGCGGCGACTTCAGCATGAGCCGCAAGGTTCAAGGCCGCGAGCCGATCCTGATCAACCCGCAGGACGCCGCCGAGCGCGGTCTCGCCGATGGCGACGTGGTGACGGTCTTCAACGAACGCGGCCGCTGCCTCGCGGGCGCCGTGGTGACCGACGACATCTGCCAAGGGGTCGTCTTCCTCTGGACCGGTGCATGGTACGATCCGGATTTCGCCGACCCCCATCACCGGGACCGGCACGGCAATCCCAATGTGCTGACCCACGATCTCCGGACCTCTCGCCTGTCCCAGGGCCCCGCCGCCCAGTCGGCCTTCGTCGAGATCGAGAAGCACGACGGCGCCCTGCCCAGCGTAGGGGCCTTCGAGCCGCCTTTGGCCGGGAGCGACCGGTGAGGCCGATTGCCCGGCACGAAGGCGTTTGCTAGGACCGCAGGCGAGGTTTGCCGAATGAAATCCCTATCCTTGAAGGACAAGCCCGAGAGCGCAAAATCCGAGCGCCCCGTCCGGCTCGACTCGACCCTGTCGAAAGGGCTGCAGATTCTCGAGGCCCTGGCGAAGTCGAAGAACGGCAAAGGGGTGACCGAGCTCTCGCGGGAGCTAGAGCTCACCAAGTCCAACACCTTCCGTCTGCTGCAGACCCTGACGGCGCTGGGCTATGTCCGGAACTCGGAGTCCAAGGCCTATTCGGCGACCATGAAGGTCTGGCAGGTCGGCCACGCGGTGGTCGAGAACCTGGACCTGCCCAGCATCGCGGCGCCAGAGATGCAGAAACTCTCGAAAGCGACGGAGGAGACGATCTACCTCGCCGTGTCCGAGGGGCTCTCCGTGCTCTACATCGACAAGATCGACAGCCAGAAGCCCATTCGCTCCTGGAACCCGATCGGGGGCAGCGCGCCCCTGCACTGCGTCGGGACCGGCAAGGCGCTGTTGGCGGCGGACTACGGCCGGCTGCGCGACCAGGTGCGCGGCCACCTGACCCGCTTCACCGATCGGACCCTGACATCCCTCAAGCGCCTGGACGCCGACATGGCGAAGACCTTGGCGCGCGGCTATGCGCTGGACACCGGCGAGTACCGCGAGCGCATCTTCAGCTTCGGCGCCGCCGTCCGCCTGCCGAGCGGCCGTCCCGTTGCCGCCATCGGCGTTTCGGCGCCCGATGTGAACTTGAGCGAGGGCCGCGAGGCGGAGATCGGCGAGCTCGTACGGCAGGCCGCCGACGGCGTGTCCGAAGCGCTGAAGACTCTCTAGAGCCCGCTCTACGTCGGCTCGGGAAAGGCCACGGGCCCGCCCTGCTTCTCCCAGTCCGAAAAGCCGTCTTTCAGATGGGCCGCCGGGAAGCCCATGTCCTTGAGCGTCGCGACGGTGAGGGCCGAGCGCCAGCCCGAGGCGCAGTGAAAGACGAAGCGCTTGTCCTCGCCGAAGATCTCT
>JANQIA010000012.1 GCA_028282405.1 Rhodovibrionaceae bacterium | reverse complement strand
GGGCTTGCCGGCTTGAAGTAGAGCTCGGCGGGCGTGCCGCACTGCACCAGGCGCCCCTCATCCATAAGCGCAATTCGGTCGGCCAGGAACATGGCCTCTTCCGGGTCGTGGGTGACCACCAGGGCCGCGGCACCGCTACTCTTGAGCACATGGAGCGTGCTGTCGCGCACCTCGTGACGGAGCTGCGTATCCAGGTTGGAGAAGGGCTCATCGAGCAGCATCAGCCGCGGCCGCACGGCCATGGCCCGGGCCAGGGCGACGCGCTGCTGCTGCCCGCCGGACAGCATATGCGGATAGGCCTCGGCCATCGCGCTCAGGCCTACCTGAGCCAGCACCTCTGACACCCTTTGGGCCCGTTCGGGCCGCTTTAGCGTCGTCAGGCCGAAGGCAATGTTCTCGAATACGCTCAAATGAGGAAAAAGCGCATAGTCCTGGAAAACCAGGCCCACCCGGCGGTCCTCCGGCGGGCATTCACGCCCCGGCTCGGCGATCACCTGCTCATCCATGGCGATCTGGCCGGACTGCACGCTCTCCAAGCCAGCCACCAGGCGCAGCACCGTCGTCTTGCCGCAGCCGGACGGGCCGAGCAGGCAGACGATCTCACCCTCGGCGAGAGAGAGCGAAAAGTCCTGCACCGCCCGGGTCTTGCCGTAGCGATGCGACAGGTGATCGATGTCCAAGGCCCGCATGGGACAGGGCGAGTCCGCAAAAGTTACAGGGTCGGTCGCCCGTCAATGCTAGTGCGAATGATTTGCAAAAACAATGCTACGCGGCCAGAGGGACGGAGGCAGCGGCCTCAGGCCCCCAACTCCTGCCGTACAATCTCTTCCATCTCCGCCGGGTCAAGGGCTTCTTCGAGAGACTCTTCGCTCTCTTCCTGGGCCGTCTCCTCGGACTCGCTCTCCTCATCGACCGGCGGCAACTGGCCAAGCCGGCCGATGCTGACGGCAGGGCGGGCATCGAGCAGACCAGCGGCCTTGAGTTCGTCGAGCCCCGGCAGAGCCTCCAGGCTCTCGAGCCCGAAATGGTCGAGAAAAGCCTCCGAGGTCGCCCAGGTCACCGGCCGGCCAGGCGTGCGGCGACGTCCCTTGGGGCGGATCCAGCCGGCCTCCAGCAAGCTATCCAATGTGCCTTTGGACATGGCCACACCGCGGATCTCCTCGATCTCCGCTCGGGTGACCGGCTGGTGGTAGGCAATGATGGCCAAAGTCTCGATGGCGGCGCGGGACAGCTTTTTCTGGACGTTGGTTTCGATGGTCATGCGACCGCCAAGGTCGGGCGCCGTGCGGAAGGCCCAGCTCTTGTCGAGCTGCACCAGGTTGACTCCGCGGTTGGCATAGAGCGCCTGAAGCTCCTCTAAGAGCTTCGGGATGTCCGTGCCGTCAGGGAAGTGCCGTGCCAGCTGGGCCGGAGCCATTGGCTCGCAGGAGGCGAACAGCAACGCCTCCAACAAACGCAAGTCCTCGAAACGTTCGCTACTCATGATCACTCCGACTGTCAGCCGCGTCCTCGGCCGCAGCTCCTTCTGGAGCCGCGCCCCCGGCCCCTTCTTTGCTTTCGCCCAGCGCCTTCTCGCGCAGATAGATCGGGCGGAAGTGCCCCTCCTGACGCAGCTCGGCCTTGCCTTCCTTCACCATCTCCAAGCCGGCGAGCAGGGTCGAGGCCAAAGCGGAGCGCCCAGGCAATCCCGAGCGCAGCTCAGGCGGCAAGAAGGACGCCAAAGTGCGCCAACCGGGTGCAGCGCCGAGCAGGCTCGTCAGCCGCCGCATGGCATCATCGACGGAATAGAGGTTGAGGGGAAGGATACGCAAGCTGTCGCTCTCGGTCGCACGGCTGCGGCTGCGGCCATAGGCCGAGAGAAGGTCGTAGAGGCTGGCCTGATAGAGCACGTTGGTAACGCGCGGCACCGCCTCCGGCGCGCCGCGGGCAAAGAAATCACGGCCCAGGCGCGGACGGTCCAACAGACCGACGCCGGCCCCTTGCATGGCCTCCAGCCGCTGCAGCTGAAACCTGAGCGCTGCGGCCATTTCTGCACCGGAGGGCTCCTCCTCCCCTTCCGGCTCCGGCAGCAGCAGCCGGGATTTCAGGTAGGCCAGCCAGGCCGCCATCACCAGATAGTCGGCCGCCAGCTCCAGATTCACGCGTCGCGCCGCTTTGACGAAGGCGATGTACTGCTCGGCGAGCTGCAGGATGGAAAGCTGGGTGAGGTCGACCTTCTGATCGCGCGCAAGCTGCAGAAGCAGGTCGATCGGCCCCTCGAAACCCTCCAGGTCGACCAAGAAGACCCCTGCCACCGCGGGGCTGTCACCTTCGAAGTCGGCCTCTGCCGTCAAATTCCAACTCCTGCCACGGCCTGCGGCGAGGTTGCCGTTTCGCTCAACGAGGCCGCCAACGCGCCCCTCAGGGCCTGGCGGTCCGCTTCGTCCGGCTGACCACGCCGGGCTTCGGCGGCAGACAGCCGGCGCTGCGCCGCGTCATCGAGCGGCCGAGTCCCCTCCGCCACGCCAATCATCTCTTCGCGCTTGCCATTGCAATGAAGCGCCAGATCGCATCCGGCGGCAAGTGCCGTGCGGGTGCGCTCCTGCATGCTGCCGCCAAGGGCCCCCATCGAGAGATCATCGGTTACCAGGACACCATCGAAGCCGAGTCGTCCACGAATTATCTCGGCGATGGCTGTGGGTGAAAGCGTCACCGGATGGCCCGGATCGCAGTCCCGGAAGACCAAGTGTCCCGTCATGCCCCAGGGGGCATCACGGTTTTCCACAAAGGGTCTGAAATCGCTGTGGTCCAGCGTTTCCAGGTCGGTTTCGACCTCCGGCAGGCTCTCGTGGCTGTCGACCCGGGCGCGCCCGTGGCCCGGCATATGCTTGATCACCGGCATGACCCCACCGGCGAGCAGCGTTTCCCAATAGGCCCGGCCGCAGGTGGCCACGCTTTCGGGCGTCGCCCCGAAAGCACGGTCTCCGATGACACCATGACCTTCGGGAAGCAGCAGGTCGAGGCAGGGCGCGCAGTTCACGTCGATGCCGACGTCGAGCAGTTCCGCGGCAGTCAGGGCCGAAGCTGTCCGAATGGCCGCCTCCCCCGCTTCGGCAAGACGCGCCGCCGGGGGCAAGCTGGACCAGTGGGGTGGCCGCAGACGCTGTACCCGACCGCCTTCCTGGTCGACCAGCACCGGCGCGTTGCGGGCGACGCTCTCACGCATCTCAGCGGTCAGGCGGCGAACCTGCTCAGGCTTGTCGACATTGCGCGCAAAGAGAATGAAACCCAGAGGCTGGACCTCCCGGAAGAAGCCGCGCTCCCAATCGGAGAGCCGCAGGCCCTCGCAGCCGAAGATGACGGCAGCGGGCGTTGTCATCGGGAGCGACCTGGCTAGCGCCGCTTGACGATGCAGTCCT
>JANQIA010000515.1 GCA_028282405.1 Rhodovibrionaceae bacterium | reverse complement strand
CGGCTGCAGGTCAGCAGCCGAGCGCTAAGTGGCTCACCGCCGACGAAGCAACTGGCGGGTCTGCCCCTCTGTTCACCGGGGGTAGGCCCGTCTTTGTTTCTTTTGACCCCTTTCATCCGCTTGGGGCGCGGACAATAAGTCCTTAGATTGGGTGATCGTGAGCAGACGAATTCTAATCATCGAGGACGACCCGGCGACCTCCGCCTTCATTGCCAAAGGGCTGAAGGAGGCCGGCTACGCGGTAGAGACCACCGGAGAGGGGCGGGAAGGGCTCTACTTCGCGACCTCAGCCGACTTCGATCTCATCATCCTGGACCGCATGTTGCCGCAGATCGACGGCCTGGCCATCGTGACCTCCCTGCGTGCGGCGTCCATCGCCACTCCGGTTCTGATGCTGACTGCGATGAGCGCGGTCGACGAGCGGGTGCGCGGCTTGCGGGCCGGTGCCGACGACTATCTTGTGAAGCCCTTCTCCTTCGAGGAGTTGCACGCCCGTGCCGAGGCGCTGCTGCGCCGGCCTCAAGGGGGCGAGCCGCGCGAAGAGACGCAGCTCCGCTGTGCCGACTTGGAGCTGGACCTCATCGCTCACACGGTTACGCGTGGCGGGCGGCGCATCGAGCTGCAGCCGCGTGAGTTCCAGATGCTCGCATTCCTGCTGAACCGCCAAGGCCGTGTGGTCACCCGCACCATGCTGCTCGAGGGGGTCTGGGACTATCACTTCGACCCGCAAACCAATGTCATCGACGTTCATATCAGCAAGCTGCGCAAGAAGATCGATGCGCCCGGAGAGCCGCCGCTCATCCACACCGTGCGCGGCGCCGGCTATGTGCTGAGCGAGCAGCGCTAAGGCCGTGACGGTGTTGCGCAACGCCACGACCCGCCTGATTGCAGTCCATCTCTTGTTGGTGGCGCTCTCGACGGCCGGGGTGCTGGCCTTCCTCTATTGGTCCACCAACTCGCTGATCGAAGGCGAGGTGCGGGAGGTGGTCAACGCGGAGCTGACCGGCCTGTCCGAGGACTATCAGAGGCGTGGCACCCTCGGCTTGGCCCGGGCTATCGACCGCCGCCTGGACAGTGCCCAGGAACGTGATGCCGTCTATCTGCTGACCGATGCCTATGGCGGGCGTATCGCCGGCAACCTGGAAGCCTGGCCGCCGACGGTGGCGCCGGGATCGGGCTGGGTCGAGCTCAAGCTCTACCGCACCGATCGCAAGAGAGCGGCCCCGATCGCCGCCGCTTCCATCCGTCTCGCCGGCGGCGAGCGCCTCTTGGTCGGCCGCGATGCCGAGGCGCGGACTCTGTTCGGCCAAGCGCTGCGCGACGCGCTGTTGCAGTCGTTGCTCGCTGCTCTCCTGCTCAGTCTGGTCACCGGCTGGCTGCTCTCCCGCTTCGTTCTGAGCCGCATCGGCGACATCGCGCGCACCGCGGGCGACATCATGTCCGGCGATCTCGGTCGTCGCGTGCCCCTGCGCGGCAGCGGCGATGAGTTCGACCGATTGAGCCAGACGCTCAACCGAATGCTCGGGCAAATCGAGGGTCTGGTCGCCAACCTGCGGACCACCACCGACAGCTTGGCTCACGATCTGCGTAGCCCGCTCACCCGCCTGCGTGGTCAGCTTGCCGAGCTCGCGGAGCCAGGCTTGGCGGAGGAGCGGCGCCAAGCCCTGGCGAGCCGTGCGGTCAGCGAGACCGAGGGTCTCTTGCGGACCTTCGCGTCCTTGATCGAGATCTCCCGCGCCGAGGCGGGCCTGGCCCGAGCCGACTTCGAAGCTCTCGACCTTGCCAAGCTTGCGAGCGATGCGGTGGAGCTCTACGGGCCGGTCGCCAGCGATCGCGATGTGACTCTGGTTTCGAGGGGGCAAGCGCCGGCGATCCGGGGGCATAGCCAGCTCATCGCCCAAGCGCTCTCCAATCTGCTCGAGAACGCCCTGCGCTATGCGCCGACCGGCTCGACGGTGACCGTGGAGGTCGCCAGTGCAGAGGGAGAGGCGAGCCTCGCCGTCATCGACCAAGGCCCCGGCATTCCGGTAGATCAGCGGGAGAGGGTGCTTGAGCGCTTCGCCACCTTGGACCCAAGCCGCGGGACCCATCAGGAAAGCCAAGGGACGGGGCTGGGCCTGGCTCTCGTCGCTGCCGTAGCCAAGATGCATGGCGGACGTATCGAGCTCTCTGACAATGCGCCGGGCCTGGTGGCGCGGCTGCGTTTTCCGCTTGAACGGCCTGGCGAGTAAGGCTGTGGCGTTGCACAGGAACTTGCAGGCCGCTGCCTTTTCGACGTAAAGGCGCTTTAGCGGGCTGTGCCGGGGCAAGTGGCTCTCGCGCGTTGGCAGGCAGTCCGGCATCCAAGGAGAGAGTGGACAATGACGCTTTTCAAGCTCGGCAGGAGATTTCTAGGCGGGACTGTATGCCTGCTGTTCGCGGCAGGTCTCGCTCTTTCCGCAGCCGCGGAGGACGCCACCTCGAAGAGCGGCTCACCCGATAGTGCCTCGCCGGCCAGCGGGTCCCCCGAAGTCGGTGCCGGCGACATCGGTTCGGGAGACCACGACATGTCGATGGAAGAGATGGGCGACAACTTCGTAGATGACGCGGAGCAGCTTGGCGACAAGATCGCCGGGGGCGCGGAAGATACCTATGATGCGACGAAGAAGGCGATTGAGGAGGCCTTCGAGTAAGGCGCTGTTTTCGCGCTCAGGACTATGCGCGCGGTAGTGCAGGGCCTGCCCTAGACGCGGCGCTGGCCTGACCTAGATCGGCGCTCTATGAGCGGCGGCGAAATCCTCATTCTCGGCAAGGCGGCGATCTGGTTCGCTATCCCGATCTACTTCGCTTGGCGAGAGCCCCGCGCCCTCAAGCGCGCGCGGTCCAAGCACGACCCGCAACGTTAAAGCCGCTGCCAGCGACCGACCACCCGGCCCATGATGCGGGCTTCCTCGAGGCTGCGCTGGTACTCGGGGTAGGCAGGGTTGTTGGACAAGATACGGATGGTCGGCGGGTCGCTGTCGGCGACGTACTCGATGCGCTTGGCGACCAGACCCAATCCGTCGTGCACCACGAAGACGCCGGGCGGTGAGGGGCGGATGTCGCCGACGTTCACCACCGCCTTGTCGCCGGGCAACAGATCTCGCGCCGTACTCGGCTCGCTGACCATGGAGTCGCCTTCGATGGTGATGATTCGCAGGTTCGTCGGTGTGCTGTTCAACTCTGACCTCACCCAGCGCTCTGGAAAGCGCCAGGAGCGCTCTTCTTGCTCGTAGTCCACGACGGCCCCGTGGCCGGCCGAAGCTGATACATTTACCTCAGCAATATTAAGGTCTTCTCTGGAAAGCGAGGCATTGTCCTCGATTAAAGCCTTAGATAGCACATCGAGATCCTGCAAAATCTCCGCCGGGATCAAGTCATCGTCATTGAAGAACTCTCGAATCTTCTGCAATTCCCTGGCCTTAAGCTCGCGTTGCCCGCCGATCAGGCGGTTTACCGCCGCCGGATCGAGCCCAAGGTAAGCGGCCAGCTCACGCTGCGTACGCTGGGCTCTCTTGAGACCCAGCTTGAGCCAGGAATGTGTCTGCATTGCGTTTTCGCGTTCCATGGCGGTATTTTGCGGAAAACGCAATGACATTTCCAGTGACTAAATCGCATTTCTTGCTTGCATTCGCAATGTGATTATCGCAAGTATGACTCGTCATGCTCAATCCTGCCTCACGCATCGTAGCCCTTCTGGGCGGCCCCCAGACCACCGCCGAGCTGGCTGGGGTTCACATCTCCCGCGTTTTCCGCTGGACCTATCCAAAGGCCCGTGGCGGCACCGGGGGCTTGGTCCCTGCGCGACATCAACAGCGCCTCCTGGACCAAGCTCGCGCCCGGGGCATTGCTCTGGAGCCGGAGGACTTTTTTCGTCGCTCTTCGGTCGAAGAACGAGACGCCGGCGAGAAAAGTGACGCTCAACGCTCTGCCGACTCGATACATCCTGAGATAGAATACCCAACGGAGATCGAGTCGTGCTCGGCGACATCCAAGAGTGATGTCTCGGCTGAGGGGGCGGCCTGATGCGCGCGTTCGCCCCTACGACTTTTGCCCTGCCGACGCCTCTTCCGGCAGGGCAGGCCCCGGCGGAACAGCTGGGGTCCGCCCCAGCTCCTGGCGATCTACGTTGGGAGCAGGGGCATTTGCCCGTCCTTTCCCACCCCACCGGGAAGTCGGGCACGGGGCGGGCGGCTGCTCCCCCAGGCGCCGTTCCCCCAGCGGCGCCACGCCCAAGCCGCCGGCCGCCCGCCCCCTCTCTTTCTCCGCATGCCCCTTGCACCAGTGCCACGGGAGGCCTCAGCCATGAGTGAGTCTGCTGTCACGTCCAAGCCGGAGAAGGGCGAAACCGAGGGCGAGGGCTTTCTGGCACTGGAGCTCGGCGGCCGCTGCGGCTTCGCTCTCTGGCGGCCGGACTCGAGCCCACTGCTGGGCAGCAACGTTCTGCCCGGGGAGGCGGCAGACCTGGGCCAGGCGCTGGCTGCCTTCGCCGACTGGCTGGAGCTCATCATCGGCACTAATCGGCCGCTACGCGTCGTCTACCAGGCGCCTTGGAGCGGTGAGGGGCCGGGTGGTCGTCCCAGTCCGGAGACTCTGCGCCGCCTGATCTGTCTGGCCGGCGTGGCCGCCCTGATCTGTCATCGCGAGGCGGTCCCGGCCAGCGAGGCGAACGTGCAAGCGGTGCGTCGCCATCTGCTGGGCCACGGCCGGCCGCCCTCGAAAGCCGCTCAGGCGGCGCTTAAGGCGCGTGCGCAAAGTCTCGGCCTTGATCCGCGCAACGCCGCGGAGCGCGACGCCTTCGCGTTGCTCGACTATGCCGCCGCTCGTCACGGGTTCTCGCTGAATGCACTCGCGGCGGGGAGGGCGGCGCCATGAGCGAGCCCGTGAGTCAAGAGACCGCGCCGCCCTACCGCCTGCCGACCGGCAAGCAGATCACGGCCATGCGGCGCATGGAGCTGGAGCAACAGCTGCGCCTGGCGGTGCGGGAGATCCACCTCCTTCGCTGCGAGATCGCGCGGCTGACGCAGAAGCTTGCGTTCCTCGATCGCGGCTTCGCTCAGGAGCAGCCGCCCCTGGAGGCCGAGATGGTCCGCATCCCTTTGGTTGAGGGCAAGCTGCGATGAGGGAATGGTTGCGCATGCTAGCGACAAAGGTGATTCCATGACCCGGCGTCGTGCAGGCCGGAAACGCAAGGTGTTGGCGGAGCGGGAGCCGAGTGGCCGAGTCTCGCGGGCAGGGCAGCCCAAGGCGGATAAGGGCACGGCGGAGCTGCAGGCCAAGCGCGCGGTGCTGGCCGCCGGTGCCGACCCGGCGGCGACCACCCGCTGGCTCGATGTGCTGACCGCCTGGGGGCTCCTGAGCCCGCGGCAGCAGCAGGCCGGCGCCGACTACGCCCGGCTGCGCGCCAAAGTCTTCGGCACCGTGAGCGGCGGGCTCAAAGCGGCGCGGCTGGACCCCGAAGAAGCGCGCGGCCCGGTGCCCATCGATCATCAAGACGGCCCGAGCGAGGCGCATCTTGCCGCCGCCAAGCGGCGCTACGACCGGGCGACCCGGCGGTTGCGCGCCGTCTCCCGCCAGATGGAAGCGGAGATCAAGGAGCTGGTGCTCTACGACCGCCCGCCACTCATTGCATCGGTCTATGCGGGAAGGGTGGCCGGGCAGGGTGCAGCAGCCAAGTCCGCGGCTGCTTCGGCCAAGCCACCGTCACCCGCCGCCCTCAAGCAATGGGCCTGGCTCGCCGTGGGCCTCGAGGTGCTCGAAAGCGCCCTGGCGGAGGACGGCGCTCGGGAGCGTGAGGCTCAGACCCGAGGGCGCTAGCAACCCAACTGCCATAGCCGCATTGAGATCGGGCAGCTGATATTGTTGGCGGAGAGCCACCTGTAGTCTCAGCTAGTTCTCGCCATCTCGGGCTTCCCGCTCGAAGACCAGGTTGAAGAGCGGGCGGCAGAGGAACAGTTTGGGCCTGGCCTTTTCCGGTAGCTCCTGCAAGAGACCGAGCTCGACGAGCTTCTTGACGTTCTGCTGTGCTGATCGGTAGGTGACGTCCAGCTTCGCTGCTGCTTCAGGAACCGAAATCAAGATTCGATCAAAGACCAGATCAACCAAGACCGGCAGCAAACCGGAGGCGCGCGCCTGTCGGACCTCATAAACATAGGCCTCCTTGAGCGCGGCGATATCATTGATCTTCTGCATCGTGTCCAAGGCCGACATCTCGACGGCGCGGGCGAAGAAGCAGATCCAGTCTTCCCAGGCGCCGGAGCGCGAAACTCCCAGCATCAGATCGTTGTACTCGTCCTTGTGGCGTTCGATGAAAGGACTGATGTACAGTAGAGGCTGCGGCATGTGGCCTTGGGCGTAAAGCATGAGTGGCAGAAGCAGACGCCCGACCCGTCCGTTGCCGTCGGGGAAGGGATGGATTGTTTCAAACTGATAATGAGTGAGAGCATTGACGATGACGGGGGGCAGATTGTGCGCGTCTTCCGAGTTGGCGAATTTTTCGAGATCGCTCATGAGATCGGGGGTGAGGTGCGGGGGCGGAGGCACAAAGCGCGCGTCGTCGATACCACGGACGCGACTGCCGATGAAATTCTGGTCACGCTTAAACTCGCCCGGCACGATCTCCGCGCCGCGATGCCGTTTTACGCCGCGCATGAGGATGGCATGGACCTGCTTGATCAGTTTGGACGAAATGGGCAGCGTCTCCAGCAGACGCAGGCCGTCCTGAAGGGCGAAGATGTAATTGTAGACTTCTCTTGTGTCGGGGTCGGCGTGTCCTGCACCCAGGCTATGATCCAGCAGTAGAAGATCGGAAGCTGTGGTATAGGTGCCCTCGATGCTGGACGAGGCTATGGCCTCTCGCTGTTGAAGCGGGTTAATGAGGTGCAGGGGATTTTGCACCTTGTAGGTCATGCCTTTTAGTTCGGCCATTGCGCGGGATGCCCGATCGACCTCGGCCAGGCAGTTGGCGACATCAATCTTCGGCGGCAAAGGGTTGGGTACAAAGGCCTTTTGGCTATAGACCGTTGCGACGAGCGCGCCGCTTGGAGAGTTCTCGAAGTCCTTTGGGTCCATGCCAGTCACCGAAATGCAGGGAGAGTATCACTCACAAATCTGAATTATACTTTTCAGTCAGAAAGTATAATTCAGATTTGTGAGTGATACCAACCTATAGATGATAAAAAGCGGACTCTCTGCTCTCGACGGGGCTGTTTGGTGCGCTACTCATTGTGCTTACATTCACTCTACTCCGGCACGCTATCACTTTTGCGATGTGTTGTGCAGCCTCCGGCTGTATTAGAAACAGCGTTTGCGCCGCTTCGCAGAGAAGCAGCCCTCGCGTGGGCAGTGGTGCAGTTAGCGGCGCGAGGGATGGGTGATTACGTCGGGCGGCATTGTCGGGGCGAGAACTGCTTGGCCTATGCCTTCTGGGCCCACGCTGCACGCGTATCGGTGATCCTAAACGTTTGCTACATTGTCTTTGCGTCTCTTGCTGTTGTTTCAAGCTTGTAGTGCTTGCGTTCTCTAGGCACTTGCGAGGACGCTACCCACAAGGCTCGATGGTCAGGCCGTCGGGCAGGCGGGTGTCGAGATCGCCGCAGGCTTGGTCGAGTTGGGCCTGGGTGAGGCCGCGCACGCTGCGCAGGTCGGCGCCGCTCAGTGTTGCCCCGCGCAGGGCGGCGAGGCGCAGGTTGGCGCGCACCAACCGGGCGGCGCGCAGGTCGGCACCGGCCAAGTTGGCCGTGCCCAGGTCGGCGGCGCCGAGGTCGGCGTTGGTGAGACGCGCGCCGTTGAGGTCGGCATGGCCGAGGTTGGCGCGGCCTAACTCCGCCCCCGTAAAGTCCGCTCCAGCGAGCTGAGCCTGGCCAAGGTCTGCGTTGTTGAGCGTCGCCTGACGCAGGTTGGCCTGGGTGAGATTGGCGCCGTAAAGATCGGCGCGGCGCAGGTCGGCGCCGGTGAGGTCGACCTGGAAGAGGATGGCCCGCCTGAGCTCGGCACCGGCCAGGTCGGCACCGGCCAGGTCAGCCTCCCGCAGGTTGGCGTCGGCGAGATTGGCATTGGCCATCACAGCCTGGATGAGGGAGGCGCGCTTGAGATCCGCCTTCTCCAGTTCGGCCGCATCGAGCCTGGCTTGGAAGAGCTGGGCCCGCTGCAGGTCAGCCTCACGCAGAATTGCCTCGCCGAGATCCGCCCCGCGCAGCCAGGCATCGCGCAGATCGGCAAAGCTGAGATCGGCGCCAGAGAGCTCGGCAAAGCTCAAGTTGGAGTCGATCAGCCGCGCCCGCTCCATTCGCGCCGCGGTGAGACGCGCGCGGGTCAGGTTGGCGGAGCCCAGGTCAGCATCGGTCAGGATGGCTTGCGTGAGGTCGGCGCCCGTGAGGTTGGCCCGTCTGAGGTCGGCGCGAGAGAGATCGGCGCCGGAGAGCTCGGCGCCGCGCAGATTGGCGCGAACGAGGTCTTCGCCCCTGAGGTTGCGGCCACCCAGATCCTCGCGGCGCAACTGCGCCTGTTGGACAGTTGGCTCGGCCGAATGGATCCCCTCCGAGCCAGGGCCGGCATAAGCCGCAGTGCTGGACATGGCGGCGCCGGCCGCAAGTCCGAGCGGCAGCGCGACCCAAAGCGCAGCCACGCGTCGACTGAAGGAAACGGCCCGTTCCATCTGGAGTCCCCAGTCTCAATATCCCCTTCTCCATGTAGGCATCATGGCACGAACTTTCCCGTCTTTCGTGTCTGGGCATTCCATCCGGACCTACGAGCGAGCTTGATCCGGCGCGGGCGCACAGCGTTCTATGCCAAAAATTGATCCTGTCGAACCTGCGCCCGGCCGGCCCTGCCCGTCGGGCGCTTTGTCGTTCGGGCGCAGGCATCGGCTATCCCAAACAGTCTCATCGAAGCAGGAGGAGCGCCGAGATGGCAGCACCTGAAGCCGCGAAACCAGAGCCCAGAGAAGCGACCGCGCAGGCTGCGGAGGAACCCGACGCACCGCCGGCGGAGGCATCGACAAAGAGCCCGCTCGACTACTTGCTCTCCATCATGCAGGACGAAGGCCAGCCGCAGTCGGCGCGCGTCGAGGCGGCCAAGGCGGCCGCTCCCTATCTCCATCCGCGCTTGGCGCAGGTCGCCCACGGCGGTGCCGTCAAACTCACCCACGAGCAAGCATTGGATGAGTTGGAATGATGACAAATGCTTGGTCACGCAAGCGACACAGGCCGCCCGTCTTGCGCGATTGCTTTCTTCGCCACACCTACCTGATCACGCGACGCGGTCCGCACGCTCGCAATCCGGGCCGCCTTCGAAGAACGCTGTCATCGACCCACGGCTGAGGTGAGACAGACAAAATGAAGAAGCTCCTCTTGCTTAGTACCCTGGCTTGGATTGTCGCTTGGTCTGCAGGTGGCTCCCCGGCCGTTGCAGATCAGCAGACCATCGTCTTCCTGCACAATGCCTGGTTCGAGAAGAACAAGAACGGCGAAGCGCATCAGCGCTTCGGTGTCTACGACTTCACCGGCATCCGAGACGCCTTGGGCCAGGAAGCTCAAGTGATTGCGCCGGAGCGTGCCCCCAACGCACAGCCGCACGCGGCGGCGCTGGAACTGGTGGAGCTGATCGAGTCCCTGATGGAGGCGGGCAAAGAAGCATCTGAGATCAAGGTTGTCGGCGCCTCAAAGGGGGCCTTCATTGCCCAGCTCGCGAGCGAGCAGATCGGCGAGCCGGCGCTCCGGTGGGTCTTGGTCGGCGGATGCCATGCCAGGCGCCTGGGGAGCGGTCCTTCACCGAAGATGTCCGGCCAGGTCCTTTCCATCTACGACACCTCCGACCAGGTGGCTGGGCCCTGCAACGACTATCCTGCGCTGACCGAAGAAACCGTTCGCTTTGAAGAACGTTCTGTCGAGACCGGCAGAGGTCACGGTTTCCAGTTCGCAGCCGACGAAGCCTGGATAGCGCCGGCGCGCGATTGGTAAGGCTTGCGACGGCGCGAGCGACTAAGGCTCACGCCAGAAGCACGCCCCGATGCTCGCCGACAACGCGGGTCTGGCGCAGGCGTCGGCGCCAGCGGTCGGCGTCGTAACCGGCGCCCCGGTGGAGCATGCAGCGGTTGTCCCAGATCACCGTGTCGCCGGCCCGCCAAGGGTGGGCGTAGACGGCCTCCTCCACGGTCGCGCGGGTGAGGAGATCGTCGAGCAGTCGGCGGCTGTCCATCCCGGACCAGCCGGGAACCGAGCGTGCGTGGGAGCCGACATAGGTGTTCTTCTTGCCATTGCCCGGGTTGGTCCGCACCAGGGGATGCAGCACCGGCGGCAGCGAGGCCGCATGGTTCGGGTCGACCGGCGCAATGGGGCTGCGCGAGAAGACGTAGTCATGCACCGCCGAGAGCGGTTCGATGGTCTCCTGTAGGTCCTCTGGCAGTCGCTCATAGCTCGCCCGCATGCTGGCGAACGCTGTCTCGCCGCCTTCGCCCGGCACCTCGTAGGCATGGAGAATCGAGACATAGGACGGCCGCTCGCGGAAGGAGGAGTCCGAATGCCAGAGCTGGTTTCCGGTCTGATAGCGCGTGTTGGCGTGGGCGTTGTCGCGCTTCGTCCCGTCGTCGGCCACGTTGCCGATGGTGCCGAAGTAGGTGACGGTGCCACTCGTGCCGAACGCGACATGCTCGGCCTCCGGCTCGCCGAGCCGGCGGGTGAAGGCGAGATGCTTCTCGTCGGTCATGTCCTGATCGGGGAAGCAAAGCAGGGAGTAGGTGTCGACGGCCTCCCGGATGGCGGCCAGTTCGTTCTCCGAGAGATCGCCCGAGAGCGTCACGCCGCGCACGCTAGCGCCGAAGTCGGGGTGCAGGGATTCGATGGTGAGGTGGGTCATGGCGGGCAAGTTTGCCTAGTCTGAAAGGCTGGTGCTAGGCCAAGCCTAAGCATGCCTGTTACGCGCCACCGGACTGCCTCGGCCTTGCGTCCCTTAGCGGATCATCCGGCCAGGACCAGCAGCAGGATCGCCGCCAGAATCAACGCGATGCCGGAGAGCTCCAAGGGGCTTGTCTTTTCTTTGAAGAACAGAACCGACGCGATGAAGGTGAAGACCAGCTCGACCTGGCCCACCGCGCGGACATAGGCGGCATTCTGCAGAGCGAGGGCTGTGAACCAACCGACCGAGGCGAGAAAGCCTGAGACGCCCACGGCCAGGGCCGGCCGCCAGTGGCGGAAGATCGCGGTCATCTGGCCGGGCTCGCGCAGCAGCAGGTAGGCCCCCATGATCACCGTCTGCATGACCAGGGCCAGCGCCAGCGCAAAGGCGGCGCGCATGACGACGTCACCGTCGTCGAGTGCCAGGGCGGCGCCTCTGTAGAACACCGACGAAGCGCCAAGAAAGGTGGCGCACAAGAGGCCGATCGCGGTCGTCTTCTCGAACAGGCCGGTGGCGAGGCTCTTCCAGCTAACGCCCCGATGGGCTACGGACAGCGCCAGGATGCCGATCATGCCGACGCCGATGGCGAAGATGCCGACGACGCTGATGGTGTCGCCGAGCAGGATGAAACCAAGCAACGCTACCTGGATCACCTCGGTTTTCGAGTAGGTCGTGCCCACCGCGAAGTTGCGGAAGGAAAACAGATGGATCAGCAGGAAGGTGAAGAGGATCTGGCTGAGACCGCCCAGCAGGCAGTAGAGCAGAAAGAGCCCGTTGACTGCGGGCAACGGATGGCCGCCGACTTCATGCAGTCCGAGGAGATAGGCCAGGGCCAAGGGACAGGCATAGAGAAAGCGCACGTAGCTGGCGCCGCCGGTCGACAGCCGGCCCTTGAGGTGCTTCTGCAGAGCCGAGCGCAGGTTCTGCATGAAGGCCGCGAAGACCGTGATGGGAATCCAAAGCTCGATCACTGCTGGCGTGACCTCGTGCCGTTCTGTCCCCGCCCCTTCGTCCGAGATTGGTGAGGGCTGGACGCAGCCCCCCAGAGTGCAGCCCTGCCCGAATTCCACAATGGATCAAATCGCGAGGCTGGGTCTCATGGGCTGAGGTCGCGCCGTCGGGCGCCATTGGCCGCACTTATCATTGACTGTCACCCCGGCCAAGGACCGAGCGTAAGCGAGGGCCGCGAGCCGGGGTCCATCCATCGGCCTGCGCCTGAAGCCTGAGTTTAGTACCCAGCCCATTCATGGATCCCGGCTCGCTATCGCGTCCGGGATGACAGCCTGTGCCTGAAGCGACTAACGAGAGAAAGAGGCTCCAAGCTTGACGCTCCCCCTATCCAAACGCGAGCGGACCATCCGCCAGCGGCTCAAGAACGACCTGGTGCACTACGCCGAGGCCTGCCTGAAGATCCGCACCAAGGCCGGGCGTATCGAGCCGCTCACCTTCAACGCGCCGCAGTGCCGCCTGCACGAGACGCTGGAAAAGCAGAAGGCCGAGACCGGCCGGGTCCGCGCCCTGGTGCCCAAGGGCCGGCAGATGGGCGTCTCCACCTACGTTGGCGCGCGCTTCTTCCACCAGGTGACCCACGCCAAGGGCTTGCGCGCCTTCATCCTGACCCACCGGGACCAGGCGACCGCTGCGCTCTTCGAGATGGCCAAGCGCTTCCATGACAATCTGCCCAGCCCCGTCTGCCCGCAGATCAAGGCCGCGAATGCAAAGGAGCTGACCTTCGGCCGCCTCGACTCCGGCTACAAGGTCGGCACCGCCAAGGCCGCGGGCGTGGGCCGGGCGGAGACGATCCAGCTCTTTCACGGCAGCGAGGTCGCCTTCTGGCAGCGGGCGGAGGAGCATGCCTCCGGCGTGCTGCAGGCCGTGCCGGCCCAGCCGGGCACCGAGGTGGTGCTGGAGTCCACCGCCAACGGCCTCGGCGGCCTGTTCTATGCCCTCTGCATGAAGGCCATGAAGGGGGAGAGCGATTACCAGCTCTGTTTCCTGCCCTGGTTCGCGCATGAGGCTTACCGACAGATCGTGCCGGCGGGCTGGAAGCCGCCCGAGGCCTGGCATCGCTACGGCGAGCTGCACGGCCTCTCCCGCCCGCAGCTGCGCTGGGCCCACGCCAAGAACCGCGAGCTGGCCGCCGCCCGCGGCGAGGACCCGGAGCGGCCCTGCTGGCTCTTCCGGCAGGAGTATCCGGCCACGGTGGAGGAGGCCTTTCAGGTCTCGGGCGAGGGCAGCTTCATCCGGCCGGAGACGGTGCTGGCCGCACGGCGCGCGAGCCTTGAGGTCGACCCCTACGCGCCGCTGGTGATCGGCGTCGACGTGGCGCTGGGTGGCGGCGACCGCACCTGGATGATCAGCCGCAAGGGCCGGGTCGCCGGGCGGCATCTCAACGAGCGGATGGACAGCAGCGACAGCATGGAGATCGCCGGGACGCTGGCCCGCATCATCGAGCGGCTGAAGCCCGACCGCGTCTTCATCGACGTGGGTGGCGGCTATGGCTCGGGCGTGCACGACCGCCTGGTCGAGCGTGGCTATGGCCAAGTGCTCACCCCGGTGCAGTTTGGCGCCCGGGCGAGCCTGGATGCCGGGCTCGGCGGCATGGGGGCGGCGGGGACGGGCGGCACCGGTGGCGGTTTCGGCGGCGCCGGGTCGCGGGACTACGCCAACAAGCGCGCCGAGATCTGGGGCGCCCTGCGCGACTGGCTGGCCGACCCGGGCGGCGCCGATATCCCCGACGAGGACGAGCTGATGACCCACATCGTCGCCCCCGGCTTCAAGCTCAACTCCAACGATCAACTAGTGCTGGAAGCCAAGGAGAAGATCCGCGCCCGCCTCGGCCTCTCGCCCGACGGCGGCGACGCCCTGGCCCTCACCTTCGCCGAGCCCGTCCTCTCCCAGCGCGCCCAGGAAGCCCAGATGGCCCGCTGGGGGAGAGATGACGCTCCCACGACCGCCGACTGGGACCCGAGCTTGGTGTGAGGAGGGGCAGCGGATTACGTGTCAGCGTCTGATATACAGCTCGTGCCGCCTTGCGCCGGGTCGGCTGTGTCCTAAATGTCACAGTAGGACAAAGGCGTGCTTCTTAGGAAGGCGCCGCACGCAAAGCACGCTCGGAAGCGAGGTGCGGAAAGGACAGACGATGCAAGGAAAGTTCTATCGAAGCGCCCAACGCTTAGCGCTCAAAGCCGGGCTGGTCGCTGCCCAGGCGGGTGCCTGGGCGACCAAGGAGGGCCATGCCCTCTGCACCAAGGCGCAGGCGCGCCTGGAAGAATTGACCCGCGCGGTAGAGCGGGCCGAGGCGGCAGAGCACCCGCACGGCTTCGGCGCCGATTGCCCGGCGGTGCCGCCGGCGGAGTCGGTGGGCGAGGGATATCTCGTCTGCCTGGACTGCGGCAAGCGCTTCAAGAGCCTGCACCGCCACCTCAAGAGCGCCCACGGCCTGACACCGGAGGCCTACCGCGAGAAGTGGGGTCTCCCGGCCGACTATCCGATGACCGCCCCCGCGGCGCCCCAGAAGGGCCCGGCCGGACCGGCTGCCGCCCAGCCGGCGTAAGTGGAGGTTTCTTAGACGCCTGCGCACCGCATGGCGCGAGGGCCTCTAAATTTCACTCCGGCTTGCCGCTGCGCAGCAGGGTGATCTTCGAATAGGCCGTGCTGGGACCGGTCCGCACGTTGACGTCGCTGATGGCGTCGTAAAGCGGCGCGCCGTAGGCCACCGGGGTCAGGCCGTCGCGCGGCCTTTGCGCCTGGCCGGAGAGGAACCAGTCGGCGAACTCGGCATCGAGCGTCGCCGCATCGCGCCCCAGGGTCGCCTCCACCAGCCCGACTGCGTGGTCGCGGGCGTCGCCCTCCAGCGTGGCGAAGCCTTGGTCGCGCATTGCTTTGAAGACCGGCGCCAGCTCGCCGCGCTGCTCGAGATAGAGCGCGAAGTAGCGCGCCGTGGCCATGTTTGCTGCCTGGCGCTTGATGTCGGCCGGGCGGCCGTCATCCGCCATGGACTGCGCCTGCTCCGGGTCGTCGAAGAGGAACCACTCGGTACGGATCAGCGTGGCGATATCGGGACGCAGGTCCCACAGCTCCTCCAGCACTCGGCCGCGCCAATTGGGCAGGCCGAAATAGCGGTCGCCGTTGCGGCCGGAAACCTCGTAGAGCGCGGCCATGCCCTCGTCGAGCCACTGGGGCACGTCGCCGAAGCGCTCGCGCACCAGGAGGTGGAAGAGCTCGTGCAACACCGTGCCTGCCGCCTGCTCGGGCACGGCGGCGACCACGCTGGTGTCATCGACGAAGGCGTAGCCGACCGTGGCACGGCTGACGTCGAGGCCGTGCAGGCGCTCGGCCATCTCGCTGACGTCGTAATGGCTCTTCACCAGATAGACGGCGAGGTAGTGGGCCGGCGGGACCATGCCGTAGGCTGTTTCCAGGAAGCCGACGTAGCGGTTCAGGGTGCGGCCGATGGCCCTGAGGTCGCTCGACTCGTGCCCGGCCTCGCTGACCAATAGGAAACGCTCGTGCACCAGGGCACGGCCATTGGGCGAGAGGCTCTGGGCCAGTGCGATGGCGGCCGCCTCTTCGCCGAGCGGGATGCGGCGGGCCAGCAATTCCTCCTTCGCCATCTCCTGCTTGCGGCGGATGGGATAGGAGGCGACGGGCTGCTCTTCGCGCGCGGCCCAATAGAAGGTCTTGCCGAAGCCGGTCATGCCGGCGGCGCGTTCCTCGACGATCTGGGTGAGGTCGCCGTCCAGGCGGGCGAGTTCCACGTCGCGGCAGCGGTCGCGCTCGCGGGAGACGTGGATGCGGCTCTGGTAGGTGAGAGCGTAGGCGTAGAGCATCCAGTCGAGCACGTCGCGGCCCCAGGTCACCCGCTCGGCAACGCGGCAACCGCTGGTGCCGAGCATGTAGTCGACGTCCGGTCGGCGGCCGTAGGGCTCCTGCCGGAAGGTGAGCAGGGCGGTCAGAGCGGCCGAATAGTCGCCGGCGCTCCAGGCCGCGCGGCCGCGGTCATAGAGGCTCTCTGCCTGGGTGGCAGTCGTGGCAAGGCACCAAAGCGCGGCCGCACAGGCGACCGCGTGCAAGAAACGGGTCATTCTACGCCTCCTTCGCTTGGTGGTGTGGGTGTGCTCCCCACCGAGGTGGCCCCGGAACGGCTGTTGTCGGAGGGGGCGGTGCCGGGCGTGCCGAAGAGCCGTAGCTCTTCCGCATCGGGTGTCGTGCGCTGGCCGGCGCCGGGAATCTCCGTCGGCATGACGTTGGCCGGCGCGGGCGCAGTGATCTGTGGCGGAGCCTCGAGGTAGGTGTTGATGTCGCGGGTCTCGACGCCGAAGGGAATCCAGATGGTGAGCGCCATCAGTCCCGTGCCGAGCACGGCCAGGACGATGCCGGGCGAGGAGGTGGCGAGCGCGCCTTTGAGCTGGTCGGAGGCGAGCTCGAAGGTGGTGGGCGCCTCCTGCAGCCGGCCGAGAATGAAGGCGGCGCCGACCAGGGCGAGCAGCATGCCAGTGATGAAGCCGATCTGGCGGGTCCAGATACGCCCCAGCATGGTGGCGTTCGCCTGGTGGTAGCGGCGCTGTAGCGCCTCGGCTTCGAGCAGTGCGAGCACCCTGAAGCGGACGTAGTCGGGATGGTTCAAGGTATCTGCCGGCGCGCCTTGCTCCATCTCGGTAAAGTGCATTGCGAGATCGAGGGGCTCGTGCGCCACCTCGTCGTAGAACTCGCGCAGTTCGAAGACGCTCATGACGGCGAAGAAAATCGCCGCGAGGATCAGAACGGCGGCCATGAGCGGCAGCAGCTTGCGCTGCCAGGCTGGGCGTTCGGCCTGCTCATGTCTGAACTCGCCCGCCGACCGAAGCTCCGTTTGGCGCTCCGACTCGTTACCCCCGTCCAACTGAGATACCGCCATTCGCCCGGTCCCCCAGGGTCGTGCATCCGGTTGTCTGTCGGTACGCGGTCAGTCTGGGCCCCGAAAACGCAGGGCTCAACCGCGCTGCTGTAGAATTCGTGCCCGACTGCTCGGCGCGGGCAACTCACAGCGCATTTGTCCCATTCGTGTCACAGAGTGCGCTGGCGCTGACCGCCGGCGCCCGTAAGGCGAGAGCCAGGGGACACCACTCCAACAACCCAAGCTCAAGGGCTTTCGACGCAGGCCGCTATCCGAACAGCAGTGACCGGACCTGCCGTATCCTTGCTCGCCAGCGGGGACGTTCTGTCATGGGGGCGGCCGGGTTCGGCAAGGCTTGTTGCTGATGCGCGTAGCGGGCGCGTGGGTCTCTGGCACGGCTTTCCTTCGCGGCCTCAAGTGCATTGTGGACCGCGCCGGCTCGGCTGATGTCGAAGAGGCTCATAGTCGTCTCCATCCGCTGAGAAGCGACGGCGGGGCCGCCGCTTCAGAACGGAGACGAGGTTAGTTGCCCCCCGCGATTGCTCCGTCTAAGGCGCGCGAAAGGGCCGTGAATTTAGAGGGAATAGCAACCGCTGCCACGGACCTGCTGGCGATCGAGGCCTCCCCGGGCGGGATCGCGTGGCCTAGTCCTGCTCAGCGTCCTTGTCGCTGGAGGGAAGGGCCTTTGGCTGCGATGCCATCGGCATCATCACCTGCAACCAGGGCGCCCACATGGCTTGCGTCATCTGAAGCCATGGGAAGAAGGGGTTGGCCGTCGGCGCTGTCCAGCCAGGCAGCGATGAAAGGCGCAAAGGCAGAGTGGTTGGGTTGCAGGAGCGCTCCGGCAAAAGCCTCGAACGAAGGCGTCGCCCGCAAGCGCAATGTAATCGTCTCCGCGTTCTCTTCGGGAAGCTCGCGCCGCGTCATTTCCACGTCCAGGTTGGGCAGCCTGGCGGTAACTTTGGTTTCGTCGATGGGGTCCATAGGTACAGCCTCATACGGGTCGCAGCGGATCTCCAATCCAAGACTAGATGTATGACGCGGCTGAGCGCGGGTCCAATGAAAGCCGTCCCTGCGCTTGCTCTATCTGTCGTGGCTGGGAGGCTGGGGCGATGGTGTTTTCCGAGGATTAGCGCTCGGGCACGTGCGAGAGCGCCTCGAGGTAATAGGCCATGGCGTGGTAGCCGATGGCCTTCTCCAAGGTCGCTAGCCCTTTGCCGGACTCGATGAAGCTCTCGAACGTCCAGCCGCCGTGCACCGGGTCGATGTGGTGGATGAGAGCATAGTCGGACGCCGCCTGGTGGATTGGCCATAGGTCGGCGCGTCTCTCGCGGGCTGCGAAGGCGGTCGTCGCGCGCATCAACTCTGCCTGAGCCCACCACCAACGGGCGGTGTTCCGGATGACACCGTGCTGGTCGCTCTGCCCGAGAAGGGCACCGTTGTCGCGGTCGACACCGTAGGCGATGGCAAAGTCCAGTAGACCTTCGGCAAGCCCCGCATAGCGTTGGTCGAGACCTCTGTCGACGGCTTGCCGGAGGAAGCTGGCCCATTCGACTTGATGGCCGATGATCACCTGTCCGCCGGCCGCGTCGTCGAGCGGTGTGAAGGTCTCGGCATCGTAGAGTTCGGGGAGGCAGCCGCAGGGTTGTATCAGCCTCTCCTCCGTGAAGGCCGCCATGGCCTCGATGTCAGACCAAACCTCCGGCATGTCGCTCGCCTCGTGCAGCGCCAACAGTGCCTCGAAAAGGTGCATGTAGGGGTTCTGCGACCAGACCGCGCCTTGGGGTAAGGAGACAGCCCGTGCTGAGACTGGCTGGTCGTTTGATCGCCGCGCTTCTTCCAGCCCTGGCCAGACGCCGCTCCGCCAGGTGTCTATGGCTGCCGAGAGATAAGCCCGGTCGCCGGTCACGCGATAGGCGTGGGCGAGACCGAAGACGACAAAGGAATAGCCGTAGGGGTGAACGCCACGTTCGACAGGCCGGCCCTCCGCATCGACGGCGCGGTACCAGCCGCCCGTCTCTCTGTTGCGCATCGACTCCAGCATGAAATCGGCGCCGGCCCGGGCCGCCGCGAGGTAGCGCGGGTCGCCCGACAGGTCGTAGCCGGCGGCGAGCACGTAGATCATGCGGCTCTGAGAGACCAGCGATACCTTGTTGTTGCCCGGCAGAGGCTCCCAGAGAGCGTTGAAGCGCGTTCTGAAAAAGCCGTTTTCTGTTGGCGCGTGGATTAGCCACGCCTCGGCCAGCGCCGTCGCCTGCGTTCGAAGCTGTCCGCCGTCGAGGTGCTTCTTCATGGCCTTCCCCTCCTCGCCGCACCCCAGCATCAGCCAGGGTAGGCAAAGAAGAAGGCAGATTATCTTTCGCATGATTCCCGATCTCCCTACTGAGAGCCTCTTGTCGGGCTCCTTCATCACGGGCGCGAAAACCGTGGGGATCCCTCCACAATTGCGCAAAGGTCCTGTTACTACAAGTGTTCGGGCCGATGCCGCCGGTCATCACATCTGGGTGCGAGATCTCTTGACGACGCACCATCTGATGGTCGCAATTCACCCGTAAGGCGGCGGGCGACGGGTGAGACGTGAACCAGCGAAGCATCAAGGCAAGGTCATGAAGCTCTTTCTGCGGCTTGTCGGAGCGGCGCTGGCGGCGTGCCTTGCGCTGATCGTGTTCTTTTTTTTCGAGTATCACCTAGAGGACCGCGGGGCTTTCCTCCCAGAGGAGGACAAGGAGATGGCCGACCGCCTTCTCGATCTCGGCGCGGAGCAGGAGGTCTTCGATCTCTCCCAAGTCGTCGGGCGGGGCTGGGTGAGGGCATGCGCCTTGCTTGAGTATGACGACCCAAACCGCGTTATGCCCGAGCTGCTGGAAGGTAGCGGCCTTCGCTGGCGAGAGATCGAATACGAGAACCATCTCCGGGAGGGGATTTGGCCGATCGTCGTGCTTTACGGCGAAGACAGGGTGACTCTCTTCCACATCCCGCGCCGCGAGCTCATTCACCACCCGGGCGAGGCCTTTTGCTTCGAAAAGGACAATGCGTTCTTTGGCATTCGAACGGTGCCCCAAGGGCAGGTGGAGGTGAAGGCCTTGGTTCGCATCGACGCGGCCGAGCGGGACGCGGTCCAGGAGACGTCTGAACCCACCGTTACCGAATAGCCGGGAACAGCACGCTGTTAGCGGCGAACCCCCGGCCTCAAACGCTTGTAGTCGACCGTCTCAAGCCGGCATGGGTTGGCGCCGGGTGCTTCGGCATAGAGGATGCGCGCGGCGATGGGCTCGAAATCGGCGCGGAAGTGCACCGTGCTCTTGACCGCTAAGATGCGTTGTTTGGCCGGCTCGACGCCCAGGTGGCTGAAGACTGCCTGGTCGAGGCACTGACAGCGCTTTGAGCCGATCGCCACGCGGACATCCGCGTTCACGTCCAAGACGCGCAGCAAGGCCGTCGGCCCGATCTCGGCGACGCTGCCATGGTACATCTCACCGGTGAAAGGGAAGTGCCCGTCGCTTAGGGCTTCGACCTCAAAGCGCCCCTTAAAGGGGCCGAGACCAGGCAGCACCGATTTGCCGCCGAGCTCGGCTTCGAATGTACCGTTGAGGCCGACGGCGTGAGCCCTTTCGGCAACCTCGTGGTCGTCGAGCATGCCCAACAGCGCGCCTTGCGCGCCTTCGTTGACCAGGGCAGTGAGCAGGCCTGTGGTGTCTGCGGTGGCACCGGCGCCAGGATTGTCTTGCACGTCGGCGAGCACCACGGGCTTTCCGCCGTTGAGAGCCATGGCTGCCCGAACCGCTTCTTGAGCGGACAAGAGCTGGGGGTCGAAGGCGGCCTCGGCGGCTTCGATCGCGGCCATCAGACGGTGGGCTTCCGCCTCCGCCGCGGCTTGGCTTTCGCCGTAGGCAACCACGGAGGGGCCGGCATCGAAGATGTCGGCGGCCGGGAAGCCCATGGCGATATCAGCGGAGATCACGCCGGCGGGTGGCGTCTCCAGTAATTGGTAGAGGCCAGCGCATGGCTCGGCGCCGGTGTATTGCGCAGTCAGCGGCACGAGGAAGGGGGCCTGGCGGAAAGTGGCGTGGAGCACCTCGCCGGACAACAAACGGCGGAGCAGCGTGAAGGCGCGGGCGCCGGTCGCGTCCATGTCGATGTGAGGATAGGTCCGGAAGATGGTGAGGGCCGAGCTCAGGGCCACCATCGCCTCCGTCATGTTGGCATGGAAGTCGAGGCTGACCGCAATCGGCAGATCGGGCCCCACCGCTTGCCGGATGCGTGCGAGCAGCTCGCCCTCGCCGTCCTCATGGCTTTCCGTAACCATGGCGCCGTGCAGATCGAGGTAGAGCCCATCGAGCTGGCCGGCCTCTCTAAGACCCGTCAGGATCATGCCGGCGATGCGGTCGAAGGCGTCATCGGTGACATGGGCGGACGGCTCCGCCGCGCACCAAAGGAGCGGTACCAGCTCAACGCCATGGACAGCAGATGCCGCCTCGATGAAACCCGCCATGGGCAGGTTGTGCCCCGCCGTGCCTTGGAGCACCGCCTCGCCCTCCAGCAGACCCGGCCAGGCATCGGCCTCGACG
Source organism: Rhodovibrionaceae bacterium (assembly GCA_028282405.1). GTDB lineage: Bacteria > Pseudomonadota > Alphaproteobacteria > Kiloniellales > DSM-21159 > JANQMX01. The sequence continues at coordinate 9,895 of JANQIA010000515.1, read as the reverse complement.
AACTCGGCATAAACCGCCTTCGTCGCCCCGAAGGTGTTGGTCTCGTGCTGAAACCCAGCCACCGCGATACGGGTCATACGCTACTTCCTCCCACTTCACTCCTCCCCACGACCTTGAGCTGGGGCCATGGTACAGCTTGGCACGGAGCGACGATGGCCAGCGCGTCGCGGCCATATCCAGCATCGATGCATCTAACTGCCGACGGCTTCAAGTCGTCGGCCAGTGCAATTGTCACAGCCCACCCTATTGAAGGTTGCTGTTCCAGAGTTGTATAGACTTCAGACCTTGGCGGCGCACTGTCGTGGGCCCTATGCGAGCGCGTTTGCCAGGCGGGTTGGACGGATAAAAAAATCGGCGCCTCGTCGCTTTCGACGAGTACATCGCACCGTTCAACCGACGATCGGGACTTCGTCTATCGCTTTTGGCGATCTGACCTGCGAACCGCAGTCCGTCCAGCACGGGCGGCTGCGGTGTGGTTCTCGTCATTTGCGTATGGCGTGTACGGGAAGAAACACGAGATGGCTCGGTTTGCATTGGTCTTTGGATCTCTCAGCGGTGCGTTGATCGCACTGGTGCTGAGCGCCGCCGTGGTGCAGGCGACGCCGTTCGGTCCCCTACTGTCGGAGCCTCTCCGCGCACCTGCAGCCCAAGCCCCCGCCAGCAGCGCGGTCGGCCCGCTCGGTTTCGAGGGCGTAAGAGGCCTCGCTTTCGATGCCGGCGGCACGCTCTTCGGAGTCGACTCCGGTAGTCGCCAGCTCATCGTCATCGACACGGAAAACGGTGCCGGGCGTGCGGTTGGGTCGCTCGGGGCAGGGGATGTGAGGGGGCTCGCTTTTGCGCCAGACGGCACCCTGTTTGGCGCGGATGCCGAGCGCGGCCAGCTCGTCGTCATCAATCGCGAGAGTGGAGCGGAACGCAGTGTCGGGCCACTCGGCTTTGCGCGTGTGGGGGGACTGGCCTTCTCCCCGGATGGCCGCCTCTACGGTGTCGATCTTGCCGGCGGCCAGCTCATGGCAATCGATCGCGAGAGTGGCGTCGGGCGCGCCGTTGGACCGCTTGGTTTCGCCGCTGTGGAGGACCTCGCCTTCGCCCCGGATGGCCGGCTTTTCGGCGTCGATTTCGCCAGCCGTCAGCTCGTCGTGATCGATCGCGAGAGCGGGGCGGGGCGCGCCGTTAGGGCCCTCGACTTCGAAGGCGTGACCGGCTTGGCCTTCGATCGCGAGGGCACCTTGTTTGGCGCTGACGAACCGACCGACCAGCTTGTCACGCTCGCTTCTGCGGCCCCTCGTAGCGGAGGCTTCGGGGCAGCGCTCGAGCGGTACGGGCGGGACGGCAGGCGGGAGCTGGCTTATGGCTCGAACGGCGGCTCCGATAGCGACGACGCCTTCGCCGGCGGGCTGCTGGCGATCGAGCCGGGTGCCGGCGACTGGCCGGGAACGGACGGCATTCCGAGCCCGGTGGCCGATCCGGCCGAGGGGCCGCTTGGCTTTCCACCGCTCTTCGACCTTGGCGGGCCCTCGCTTGGCCCCGGCGGCATCCCAGGCCGGGTGTTTCCCGTGAGCGGCGGTGCCGGTGGCGGCCCAAGTGGCGGATCGGGCGGCGGCCCGAGCAGCGGTGGTTCTGGTGGCGGCGGTTCAGGTGACGGTGGCTCCGGTGGCGGTGGCGCGAGCGGGCCAGGTGGTGCTGGCGGCCCGTTTGCTCCGATCGCCGGTATCCCGAGCACCGGCGATCCGGCCCTGCAAAGCCTGCCCGAACCCGGCAGCCTCGCTCTCCTCGCACTCGGCCTCGCCGGACTGTTTATCGCCCGACGTGGACGCAAGTAAGTCGTCTAGGTGATGGTAGTCGTTAGGAATGGCCGACTTTCGGAGACGTGATCCGGTGCCTTATGTCTCCAGTGACGAGATCTCAGCGTCGAAGCTGGTCAGGTAGTCCCGCCAAAGCGTGGCCTCGCTGTCGCGGGCGAGCGGTGCCACCAAGCTACGCCCCTTCTTGAGGATGCCGAGCGCTTCCTCGCGACGGCCCATCGCCTTCATCACCTTTCCGAGGCTGCCCAGGCCGGCAGCGAGGTCGCCCTTGAGACTGAGATTCCCGGGCTCCTGCGCCACGAGGCGCTCGCGGATCTCGAGCGCCGCGGCACATTGTTTGAGGGCGTTTACCAGATCGCCACGGACCAGAAGCAGTTGGCCCATCCGCGCAAGGCAGAGGGAGAGATCACGCTGCCGCGTTCCCTCCTGCGGCTGGGCCTCAGCCTGACGGGTGCGGATGGCAAGCGCGGTCGCGTAGGACTCTTCCGCTGCCGCGAGATCGCCCCGGGTCATTTTGATATCGCCGATCTTGATGTGGCTACCCGAGAGATCGCGCTGCAGGGTCGGGTTGTCCGGTGCGTCCGCCGCCAGACGCTCGGCCACCGCCAGGGCCATGGCAAAGCGGTTTTCCGCGCTGGCCAAGTCGCCCTGCGCCATCTCCAGCTCGCCGATCTTCATCTGACTGGCTGCCACGTCACGCTGCCAGCCGGCGTTGGTTTCGTCCGCTTGTGCCAGGCCTTGGAAGGCGCTCAAGGCGGCATTGTGGTTTTGCAGTGCGCCGGCCAGATCGCCTTGAACCCGCCTGAGCTCACCGAGTTTGTGGTGGCTGACGGCGAGGTCACGCTGCCAAGCGGCGTCAGCCGAGCCCTTGGCCGCTAGGCGCTCGCGTATCGCCAGGGCGCGACTGTAGCTTTCCCGTGCGCCGGGCAGATCGCCTTTCGCCTGCAGCAGGTCACCGATCTTCTCGTGGCTCAGGGAGAGGCCGCGCTGCAAGCTGGGGTCGTCGGGCTCCGCCTCTGCCAGGCTCCCGGCTGTCTCGCGAACCGTTCTGTAGCACGTCAGCGCCCGATCGAGATCGCCCATCATCCGCAGCAGGTCGCCGATTTCGATCAGCAGGGCGCAGCGCGTGCGGGCGTCATCTTCGGGGACCAGCGTGAGCGCATCTTCTTGAACCTTCAACGCTTGGGCCAGGTCGCCTTCGCGCTTCAAGATGTGGCCCAAGTGAATGGCATCGCGGACATCCGAGCGGTCGAAGGTGAGAACCTTCTCGTAGGCCTGCTTGGCCAAGATCGGATCGGCTGGAAACGCCAAGCGGCCGATACGTCGCCAGTGAGCAGCGGCTGTGAGGGTTGCAGCCTCCGCCAGACCGACCAGGCGTTCCAGGCCGCCGGCGAGATTGCCCTCGGCGATCATGGAGAGGGCCAGCCTCTCCTCGCCTTCATCGGTCTCGTTTGGGGAACTGGCGCTGGTCTGTGCCGCTACCGTGGCGCCGGCCGAGGTGGTCGCCTGCGCCTGCACGTCGACGAATGCGTCAAGCGACACATCAAGAGGCTTGGAATCCGCAGCCTCCGTTTGGGTCTCGCTTTGCTGCGAGTCCTGATTCGGCGATTGTGAAGGAGTTCCCATGGTGCCCACCGCTCAGCAGCACCTCAGACTAAGAGACCTTGCGTCTCCTTCCAAGCGAGGACTGTGTGGTGACAGCGGGACCGGTGGCGAGCGAGGCTCTGGGACGGCTTATAGGCGAAACACCTCGTTTAGAGCAGTGTCCTCCGCCGCTGGAAAGAGAAGCGGTCCATCGAGCACCAGAAGGCATAGACACGCATCGTGCGTGTCCATGGTCAGGCCATGGCTTTCGGACGTTTCGCAGGACGCGAAATCACCTTTGACGAAAGGCCGGTCGTTGCAGCAGAAGCCGCCTTCCAACACTGCCAGGTACTCGTTTCCGGCGTGATCGTGAAAAGGGAAACGGCTCCCCCGCCGTGCCCGCAGCAGAGTGACGCGGTGCGTGCTATCGGTGAGTGGCACGCGGGCCTCCTCGACACCCTCGACGATGCGGTTCCAGGTCAGACGCTCGTAATCCTTGCCGACGAGAGGCGTCAGCGTCCGTGGCGCTCTGTTCGCTGCAACGGTTGCCCGTCGAGTCAGCGCCCCTCGTTCCAACTGGACAGCGTCCTGCGTGCCCAGCTTGGCCAGCGTACTGTCGAGCAAGTCTTGCGAGACCGCGACCGGCGACAGGCTTTCCAGCAGCGCCCCACCCAGAACCTCGATTTCAGCAACGGCGGCACGGCACGCCCAACAGAGCTCGAGATGCGTGTCTATGACCAACGCTACGGCCGGGGGGAGCTGGCCATTTACATGGTCGAGCAGCAGTTCGGGCGCAGGGTGACTGGTGATCATGCGAAGATCTCCAGGGGAACGCGCAGTCGTTGCAGGCCAAGACGAATACGGGACTTCACCGTTCCCAAGGGTATGCCGAGCTCTTCAGCCAAGGCCGGATAGCTCTTGTCTTCGAAGTACGCCTTCTGCAGCACCAGGAGCTGTTCTTGCGGTAAGGACTTGAGGGCCTCGCGAATGGCCTCTGACGCGCTTGCCGCGTCCAGCGCCTCAACCGGATCGATTGTGTCGGCCGGCAGCTCGATTGCCTGCTCGATCTCGGCGACTGGATGGGTGGTTCGCCTTTTGAGGTCTATGCGCTTGTTGCGAACGATGGTGAAGATCCAGGTCGATACCCGGGCAATGCGGGAATCGAAAGAGCCGGCCCGCCGCCAGACGGTGAGCATGGTTTCCTGCACCAGTTCTTCGGCCTCCGCGTCCGAGCAGCCGCCCCGTAGGGCATAGGCCTTGAGGCGCGGTGCCAGCTGGCGGAACAGCGCCGCAAAGGCTTCTCTGTCCTGTCGCTCGGCAATGGCTTGCATGAGCGCGCAGAGTTCCCGGTTGTCCACGTCGACTTCTCCCCCAGGCTGCTCCGTCCCGTCGTCCGCAGCCTGCCGTTGGTGTCCAGCCTGTCTTTATTGATTTCATTGAGGTTCCAGAAATTGCCGATGTCGGCAAGCCTTTGCCGCCTTATCTAGACGAATGTACTAAGCGCAAGCGTTCTGGTCGCAAGACTGCTGCAGGGCAAAGAGGGGCCATGGGCGATGCGGCTGCCCAAGTTTTCCGCCGTTTCTCTTGCTGGCTTCATGAGGTCTGATCCGCGTGTATCGCTTGCCCGTAACGGCTAGCAGTCACAATCTCTCCTGATCACATCGGCATCGAAGGCATGGCACGCTTGCACACCAAACGCCTATTGGTCATCGGCGCCAGTCGCGGCATCGGCTTGCAGGTGGTCGAGCGCGCGCTCGCGGAAGGTTTCCATGTTCGAGCCTTCGCGCGGGGGGCATCCGGCATCCGTCTGTCCCATGCGAACCTCGAGACGTGGCCTGGGGACGCATTGGACCGGACTGACATAGACGCGGCGCTTGAGGGAGTGACGGCCGTGGTCCAGGCACTCGGGATCACACCCAGCCTGGAAAGGACCTTCCGTCCCGTCACCCTCTTCTCGGAGGCCACACGTGTGCTGCTGCCGGCCATGACCAAAGCCGAGGTTAAACGGCTGGTCAGCATTACCGGCTTCGGCGCCGGCGACAGCGCCCAACACATGCGGCGCATCGAGAGCCTGCCGTTCCAGTTCTTCCTCGGCCGCGCCTATGCCGACAAGACTGTGCAGGAGCGGCTTATTCGGCAGAGCGATCGTGACTGGACGTTGGTGCGGCCCGTGGTGCTGACCAACGGCCCCCGAACCGGTCGCTACGACGTGCTGACCGAGCCGAGCGAGTGGCGCAACGGCTTCATTTCCCGTGCCGACGTGGCTGATTTCACGATCACCGCGCTGGGCAACCCAGCGACCATCGGGACGGCCCCGGTCATTCTGCACGCGCCCTTGCCGTTCTAAGCGGAGGCCTTCGTTGTGCGCCGGTTGAGGCTGGCGTGTCGAAGATGGGGCGCTTCCGAGAGCTAACAGCGCCTTTACCAGTTCTTCTGAGTTTTACGCTAAATGCTGCATAAGGCGCATCGGGGCAGCAGCAACCTGCCTTTGCCCGGTTCCCATCGGTGCACCGATAGAAGCGATCCAGGAAGGATAGCCATGACCATCGCAGTTCAGCTCGCTCTCCTGCTTTTCGCAGCGGTCTTGGCGTATTGCTGGGCAACTCGGCCAGGTCGTCCACATCATAAGGCGCTTCTTCGACTGCCATTCGGCCTCACAGCCTTTGTCCGCTTGGAGCGGTCGCGTGGAAGACGGCCCCGAGGCGCTGACCAACGCCTCGATGAGCGCATCCCTGCCGCTGTTTTGTGCCGTGTCGGTCCCTGCGGTCTGCCGCCAAGTGACCACGGGACTCTCGAGCGCCGCGACCTGCGTTTGGCCCTAAGGTCCTAGTCGGGCGCAACTGCGCGATGTAGCCTGGCAGCGAGGCGCGGCGGGCTGCGAGGCGCACAATGACGCCGCATTGGACCGCTAGCCGAAAGGCTACCAACTCGTTCCTTTCATATGGACCGGAGAGATCCCGTGCGGCGTTCCAAGGCGTTCCCTTTGCTGGCGGGTCTCCTGACGGCGAGCTTGATGCTGGTCGAGTCGGCAAGAGACACGCAGGCAGCACCCGAAGCGATGCCGTCTTCCTCTCCGCCATCGACAGATTCCTCCGATGCGCCGCTGGACTGTGCCGTCGCAGCCGGCCCATGCCGTTGGGCACGGACCTTCGGTGGAGCGGCAGAAGATCGAGCCTATGGCTTGGCGCGCGCTCCTGCCGGCGGTTGGCTGCTGGCCGGGAACAGCCGGGAAGGCCCTGGGTTGAGCTTCGATGCTTTGCTGCTGCGCCTCGACCGGGAAGGGCGGTCGCTCTGGGAGCGTCGCTTTGGCGGCCCGGACACCGACCAGGTCTTCGCTATAGCCTCCACGCGTGACGGCGGCGCTGCGGCGGCCGGGCACACCCGCTCGCAAGGTGCCGGGGAGAGTGACCTCTGGCTGTTTCGGCTGGATGCGCGGGGCAACCTCCTCTGGGAAAGAGTGCTGGGCGGTGCTGCTAATGAGCGGGCACGTGGCATAGCGGCCGCGCCAGAGGGTGGCTTTCTCGTCAGCGGTTTCACCGCCTCGCGGGGCGCCGGTGACCGCGACGCCTGGATCTTGAGGATCGATGCCGCCGGACGGGTGCTGTGGGAGAGAGTGTTGGGTGGGCCGGGCGACGATGGCGCCTTCCACGCCAGTCCTCATCCAGAGGGCGGTTTCGCCATCGTCGGATACTGGGGTCAAGAGTCTGGCTACGATCTCTGGGTTCTGCGTCTCGACGAAACCGGCGAGGAGCTTTGGAGCCACCGCTTCGACCGCAGCGCCTTCGAGGCCGCGACGGCCGTTTCCACGCTGCCCGACGGCGGCCTTGTGGTGGCCGGTGTGACGGGAATGCCCGACAGCTTGCAAGACAACGTCTGGCTGGCAGGCCTGGACCGGGAGGGTGCAGTGCGCTGGGAACGGATGCTCGGCGGGCCGGCGCGCGACAACGCCTGGGCCATCACGCCGCGGGCGGCCGGCGGCGCAGTGGTGGCTGCGGCGACCTCTTCGCAAGGGGCCGGCAGCGCCGACGCCTGGCTGTTCGCTGTCGACGCGAGCGGCGAAATGGTCTGGGAGCGCATCGTTGGCGGCGCCAAGTGGGACAAGCCCATGGCGCTCGAAAGCGGCGTGGATGGTGCGCTCGTGGTTGCCGGCACCACCACCACCCGCGGCGCAGGCTACGAGGACTATTGGATCTTCGAGCTGACCCTGCCCGAGACCGAGTAGGGCATCGCGGTTCGTGAGCCTCGATGCCAAAGGGGATTGAGGCCGATGGCGTTGGCGCACTGCCCGTGCCGGTCCAGGTCGGAAAGCGGCGTCAGACCCTCATCGGCTAGGTAGCCCTCCGGCCCCCAAGCCTGCTCGCTGGTGAAGGCGTCGATAAACTCCAGCAAGCCCGGCACGGCGCAGTAGTGTTGCACCTTGGCGTAGAGATAGAGGGGCTGGGTCGGGCCGTAGCGACCCTCCGCAATGCTCTCCCATGAAGGGTGCACTCCATCGACGGGCAGCAGCATCAGGCTCCCGTTCATCTCTTGAGCGGCGGTAGCTGTCAGGGCTTGTTGCCGGTATGTCACATTGAGGCAGAGCAGAAGGAGCGGACCTGACGCCCAGCGCCTCGGTCCCACCGGGGCAGCGGCCGATACGGCTGATGCGCCTTTCCGACTGGAAGACATGGTCGTTGAGGCTGGTGGGCTCAGGCAATCGTTCTAGGTCTCGTAGTAGGACAAAAGAGAAAAGAACGTTTGGAGAGCGCCGTGACCAACCTTCGCAGACTGTCCTGCGGAGTCCTCGCCTTCCTCGCTGTGCTGTTGCTCCTCGCGTCCGGGGCCGTGGCGCAAGACGTTTCTAGGATCTTCGGAGAAGAGGCGTCCGAACAAGAAGGTCCTCCCATTCGGCCGGTGCGGACTGACAGCCCGCGCGATACGCTCATCACCTTCCTGCGCCTGCGCGATGAGCTGGAGGCGGCGGTCCTCGACTACAATGCCTCGCGGTCGAGCGAAGGGCACGACCAGATCACTTTGCTGTTCGATCAACTCCGCGCGCTGATCAATCTGGAAGCGGTGGCCAGCGCCTCGCGCCGGGAAGTCGGTGACGATACGGTCGCAATGCTGCTCGACATCTTTGGCCGGGTCGCACTGCCGCCGCTAGCGGATGTGCCGGACGCTGAGGGCTTCGCGGATGAGGGCCTGGCGCAGTACCGCATACCCAAGACTCCTCTGCGGATCACTCGCATCGAAGGCGGGGCGCGGGACGGCGAGTTTCTCTTCAACGGTCGCACAGTTCTCGTTGCGCCGCGCTTCTATCGCGGGGTCGCAGACGTGCCTTTGCAATCGAGTCTGCCAATTCGCAGCTGGAGCGCCTCCCTGCCGCAACTGACCGGGCCGCTGATGCCCAGTGCGGTGGTCCAAGCGATGCCACCGCGCTTGCGTGACTTGTGGATGGACACACCGATTTGGAAGGTGATTGCGACGTCGCTGGTCGCTGCACTCGCGGCACTGCTGCTCTCTGCACTGCACCGCTGGCTATCTCGCCACGAGCCGGAAGACCGCATCCGAGCCCTATCCTGGCGATTGCTTCGCCCGCTTTCCATCCTGCTCGTGGTTGCGGTGCTGATCCCCTTTGTGGATTTCCAGATTAACACCTCGGGGCGTTTCTCCAGCGTGGTCGACACTGTCGTTATCGTGCTGATCTATGTCTCTGCGGCTTGGCTGTTTTGGCTCGCAAGCAGGCTTCTCTTCGAGTGGATCATTCTCTCGCCGCGTATCTCCAATGAAGGTTTCGATGCCAATCTACTGCGTCTTGTTGCGGGCGCGATCGGGGTGGTCGGTGTCACAGTTATCCTGGCCTACGGCGGCCAGGCACTCGGCCTGCCTATCCTCAGTATCCTGGCCGGCCTTGGCATCGGCGGTTTGGCCGTCGCCCTCGCGATCCGGCCCACACTGGAAAACCTGATCGGCGGCGTCATTCTCTACATCGACAAGCCTGTCAGGGTGGGCGACTTCTGCAGCTTCGGTGACAAGACCGGCACGGTCGAAACCATCGGCATCCGTTCGACGCAACTGCGTGGTCTCGACCGCACGCTGGTCTCGGTTCCGAATGCTCAGTTCGCCGACATGCAGATCACGAACTGGGCGCGCTGTGACGAGATGCTGATCAGCGAGGTGATCGGCCTGCGTTATGAGACCGCTCCCGACCAACTACGCTACGTCATGGCCAAGCTCCGGGAGATGCTGCATGCTCACCCGCGCATCAACAGTGACACCGTGCGGGTGCGCTTCTCAGGTTACGGCGACAGCTCCCTGAACGTGACCATTCGCGTCTATGCCAAGACACGTGAGTGGAACGATTTCCACGCTATTCGGGAGGATGTCCTTCTGCGCATCTATGACTTGGTGACCGAGGCGGGAAGCGGATTCGCCTTCCCATCGCGCACAGTCTACATGGGCAAGGACGACGGCCTCGACAGCCAGGCCAAGGCCAGGGCGGCCGAACAGGTGCGGGCTTGGCGTCG
>JANQIA010000504.1 GCA_028282405.1 Rhodovibrionaceae bacterium | reverse complement strand
CGGCTTGCCGAAGCCGCGGATCTCCTTTTCCCCGAGACATGCGTGCTCGGGGCGGGTGGACTGTCCGTTGAGCGTTTCGGCGTCGGCCAGGATGGTGGTCCCGGTTTCCTTGTTGAGCGCCTCCAGGCGCGCCGCCAGATTGACCGCGTCGCCGTAGGCGGTGTAGCTGGCCCGCGCCGTCCCGCCGACGAGCCCCGCGGTCAGCGGCCCCGTGGCAACGCCGATGCGGACGGAGATCAGCTCGCCGCCAAAGCGCTCCTCCTGCGCCAACAGTGCCACGGAGCGGGCCGCTTCCAGCGCTTGACTGCGATAATCCTCAATCGCCAGGGGTAGATTGAAGGCGGCGAGGACGGCATCGCCGTTGTACGACAACAGCACGCCACCGGTACTGGTGATCTTTTGCTCGACCGCTTCGAAGAAGGCGGTGAGCATGGGAAAGAGCTCGTCCGCCGGCGTGCCGCGAACCCGTTCGGTGAAGTTGCGGATGTCGACGATCATGACCGTGGCTTCGCGGCGCTGTGGCTTGAGCCCCTCACCGTCGGCGATCAGCGAGCGCCAGACGCTCTCCGGCAGGAAGCGGCCGAAGACGGACTCCAAACGCTGCCGCTGGGCGCGGGCGGCGATGTTGCGCCGCACCTGCATGCGCCCCCTGGCCGCCGCCGCCGCCAGGAGCGCGGCCGTCAGCACCAAAACGAGGATCTCCTTCACCCGGCCCTCCCATACGAAGAAGGTAGGCGTGAGGTAGGCGGCCATAAGCTCGGGCAGAGGCGCGTCGGGGGGAAAGTCGCTCCAGTCGCGCGTGTCGGGCAAGCGGTCGATGTAGAGGCTGACCAGCAACCAACAGGTCGCCGCCGCCGCGCCGGCCCAGAGCACCAGACGCGGCCGATAGCTGAAGGCCGTCATGCCGAGCAGCAGGAAGAGGAAGATGAAGTTGTCCTGGCGGAACTTCATCTGGATCGGCCAAGGATCCTCGGAAAAAGGGTTCGGTGCGGCGATGGCGACGATGATCAGCGCCGCTTCCAGCACCAGGATCGGGAAGGGATACCAGGCGCGGTAGCGTTCCGGAGAAAAGAGGACCAGCTTGATCAGCGCCAGGACGACAAAGCCCATGGCGACGAGAACGGCGAAGCCGGTAACCTCCCAGGTGCCGGCCTGCAGGAAGTACGCGCCGACCAGGAGCGACACCACAAGTTGCCCAATGGTTGCGAGCCGAAGGCCGCGCCGCTCTTCTTCCTGGAAGTCGTGCGGAGGCTCCTGAAGCGGCGAGGCTTTGCCGTTCGGCCAGAAGAATGCCATAGTTCCACCGTCCTATTTGGCCGGGATATCAGATCGCTACCCCCCGGAGGTGTCAGCTTTGCGGCAAGCGCCAACCCACGCAAGAGTTGCCGAGGAGCACATTGTCGCCACGCGGTTACCGGAGAATTCGGGGATGTCGGGCGCATTCGGCTCGTAGAGTTGGGAGCGCCGTGGTGCGCTTGGAATCACAGACGGGCTTGGGAACGATGACAAGAGCAGGCAAAACAGTGCGATGGTCGCTTGCCGCGGTGATGATACTGCTGACGGCCGGCTGCGCGACCTCTTCCACCAACACCTACGACGAGGGCGATGTCGGCCGCATTCTCCGCACGGAGAAGGCGACGGTGGTCTCATCGCGCGAGATCGACATCGAGGGCAATCCCTCCGCCGTTGGACCGATCATCGGCGGCGCCGCCGGTGCGGCCGGCGCAGGCTTCGGCTTCCGCGACGGCAATGCCGGCCTGGCCGCGGTGATCGGCGGCCTGCTCGGTGCCGGCGCCGGTTATCTGGTCGAGAAGCAGACCCTGAGCGGCGAGGGCTTCGAGTACGTCGTCGAGATGCCGGACGGCAAGGTCGTGACCCTGGTGCAGAACCGCGAAAGCGACGCGCAGCCGATCGCCGACGGCACGCCGGTCATCGTCCAGTTCGGCCGCGACTATGTGCGCATCATCGAGGAGCCGGTGGCGCTGCGCGGCAAGACCACGGCCACCGAGTCGCCGAGCGCCGGTCAACCGACCGAAGCCGAACCTGGCACGGTCGAGGAAGAAGAGAGCGAGACCGAGGTCGTGGAAGACGAAACCTTCCGCGAAGGCCCGCTAACGCCGCCACCCGCCGAGCGGGACGAGCAGGTCTCTCTTTAGGACACTGCCTGCCAAGGCGCTTGCGCAGAGCGCGAAACCGCCTCGACGACCTCGTCGCTGCTAAAACAGCCCCTCACCGGGGAGAAGCGGCCGAGACGCCTGTGCCTCGTGCCGGCTACGGATGATAAGCCTGTAGTGCCGCACCTCTTGTCGTCATGCTTGGGCGAGGCCCACTGGGCCGTAAGGCCCCTATAATCCAAGGGGGGCCGAGTTCCGAGCATCCACGCATCGGTCCGCACTGAAATCTGGCGTGGACCCTCGGAACTCGCCACTGCCGTGGCTCGCCCAAGGGTGACATTCCGCGAAAGACGATGGGGGAGAAAAAAAGACCGACGTCACTCTAGTCGAAGAGGCGTCGGGGTAACGCAGGATCGCCGGCTAGCTGGTGATCCGCAGGTCGAAGGCGAGGGAAATCCGCTCCACGTCGCGGGCGAAGGGCACGGTGCCGTGCCAGAAGTACGACGGGAAGAAGATGGCCTGCCCGGCGACCGGCTCGATCAGCGCGCATTTCGGCGTGAAGCGGATGGGCAGGTCGTAGCCGGGCCGCCCGAACTCGATGGAGCCCTCGGGGGCTCCGGCCGCATCCGTCCCCTCGCCGAAGTCGGGCACCGTGATGTAATAGACTCCGCTGAGCCAACCGAGATTGTGCACGTGAGGCGCCTGATGGCCCTGCGCGCGCAAGACGTTGCCCCAGCCGAGCAGCGCGTAGGTCCGCGGCTTGCGCCCGAGGAAGGGATGTCCGGTGTCGTCCGGTAGACCGGCGATATAGGCATCGATGGCCTGGCAGAGCGACTGCTTGAAGTCCGCGATGGTGCCGGTCGGCTGACTCAGGATATCGCCGGTAACCGCGCCCTCGCGCACCGCGCGCCGCTTGGGGTCCGCCGACCAAGTAAGCGTCGGATGCTCGCGGATGGCGTCGGCCAGCGCCGCGTTGAAGGCCTCGAGGCTCGCGTAGCCCTGCGGCACGGACAGCGCCCCTCGCCAGGTCAGGCGCTCCAAGTTCAAGAGACGGTCGGCCTCCGCTTCGGCACCCAGCTCCTGCAGGACCGTGGTCAGATAGGCCAGCGCCCGTACGTTCTGCGGGTCTTGGGCCAGCACGCCTTCGAGCTGCTGCCGGGCTTCCGCCGCCGCGCCCTGCTTCAGCAGCGCCGCCGCGAGGTTGGTCGCCAAGCCCGGATGACCGGGGCGCAACGCCAGGCCTTTGCGGTAGGCGGCAATGGCACCCTCGAGGTCGCCGCTGTCCTGTAGCGCATTGCCGAGATTGCCGTAGTTGGCGAAGTCCTGTGCGTGAAGCGCGATGGCCTGGCGAAAGCTCTCGGCCGCCGCTGCGGGCTTGTCGTGCGCTTGCTGGACCAGGCCGAGGGCGCTGTGGAGCTGCGGGCTCTTGGGGCTGCCGGCAACGGCTTGCTCGAGCAGGGATTCGGCCTCGGCCATATCGCCGGCCTGCTGGGCCAGCAGCGCCAGGCCGTGCAGCGCGCCCGGATGGCCCGGCTGGCTGGCCAACACACGGCGGTAGAGCCGCTCGGCCTCGGCCATGCGGCCGGCCTTCAGCAGCGCCTGCGCCTGCTGCAGAGCATTGGGGGTGTTCGCTTGCGCTTGCATGCGGTCAGTGCGCCTCGTCCCAATTGTCGCCGACGCCGGCATCGGCCACCAGCGGCACCGAGAGCTGCACGGCGGGACGATTGGCGTTCTCCATCACCTCCCGCACCACGCCAATGGTCGTCTCGACCTCCGCCTCCGGCACCTCGAACAAGAGCTCATCGTGCACCTGCAGCAGCATGCGGGCCGAGAGCTTGGCTCCCTCCAGGGCCGGCGGAATGCGGATCATGGCGCGCTTGATGATGTCGGCGGCGGTGCCCTGGATGGGCGCGTTGATCGCTGCCCGGTCGCCGAAGGCTCGGCGCGAGGGGTTCTTCTCCTTGATCGCCGGAATGTGGATGCGCCGGCCGAACAGCGTTTCCACATAGCCGCGCTCGCGCGCCTGCGCCTTGGTCGCGTTCATGTAGTCCTTGATGCCGGGATAGCGCGCGAAATAGGCCTCGATGAAGGCCTTGGCCTCGGATTGCGGAATGCGCAAGTTATTCGCAAGTCCGAAGGCCGAGATGCCGTAGATGATGCCGAAGTTGATGGCCTTCGCCTTACGCCGGGTCATGGGGTCCATCTCGGCCAGCGGCACGCCGAAGACCTGGCTGGCGGTCACCGCGTGGATGTCCTCGCCGTCGGCGAAGGCCTGCTTGAGCGCATCGACCTCGGCGATGTGGGCGGTCAGGCGCAGCTCGATCTGGCTGTAGTCGACCGAGACCAGCTTCATGCCCTCCTCGGCGACGAAGGCCGTGCGGATCTTGCGGCCCTCTTCCGTGCGCACCGGAATGTTCTGCAAGTTCGGGTCGGTGGAGGACAGCCGCCCGGTCGAGGCAACGGCCTGGCTGTAGGAGGTGTGCACTCGCCCGGTATCGGGATTGATCTGATCCTGCAGGGCATCGGTGTAGGTCGACTTGAGCTTGGTGATCTGCCGCCAGTCGAGCACTTTGGCCGGCAGGTCGTGGCCCTGGGCAGCCAGGGTCTCCAGCACGTCGGCCCCGGTCGCGTGGGCGCCGGTCTTGGTCTTCTTGCCGCCCTCTAGCCCCATCTCGTCGAAGAGGATCTCGCCGAGCTGCTTGGGGCTGCCGATGGTGAAGGGCCGGCCGGCCAGCTTGTAGATCTCCTCTTCCAGCTCGGCGGCCTGCTGGGCCAGCTCGTTGGAGAGGCGCCGCAGGATGGCGCGATCGACCTTTATGCCCAGCCGTTCCATCTTGGCCAGCACCGGCACCAAGGGCCGCTCCATGGTCTCGTAGACCGTGACCAGCCCGGCTGGGACGAGCTGCGGCTTCAAGGTCCTATGGAGCTGCAAGGTCACGTCGGCGTCCTCGGCGGCGTAGTCCAGCGCCTTGTCGAGCGGCACGCGGTCGAAGGTCACCTGGCTCTTCCCTTTGCCGGCCACCTCCGAATAGGAAATCGTTTTGTGCCCTAGGTGCAGCTCGGCTAGTTGGTCCATGCTGTGGTTGTGCAGCCCAGCCGAAAGCACGTAAGACAGCAGCATGGTGTCGTCGAGTGGTGCCACGGCGAGACCGTAGCGCGCTAGCACACCGATATCGTACTTCAGGTTCTGGCCGATCTTCAGCACCGAAGGGTCGGAGAGCAGCGGCTTGAGCAGCGCCAGAGCCTCCTCCATGGGGATCTGCTTCGGCGCCTCGCCGCCCGACAGCTCCAGCTCGTCGCCGCTCTCCTGCGCCGTATGGCCGAGAGGGATGTAGCAGGCCTCCTTCGGCGTCACCGACATCGAGACACCGACCAGCTCGGCGCGCTGGGCGTCCAGGCTGGTGGTCTCGGTATCCACCGCGAAGACGCCCGCCGCGCGGGCCTTGTCGACCCAAGTCTTCAGCGCGTCCGCGTTCTGCACCAAGCTGTATTGCGCCGGCGCATCCGAAGCCTCCGGCTCTCCTGCCTTGCCGGCCTCGCGGTGGTCGGGGACGAGGTCCCCCTCCCCCAGCTTGTCGGCCAGACGGGTGAGCACCGAGCGAAACTCGTACTTCTCCAGGAAGGCGCGCAGGCTGCTCGGCTCCGGCTCCAACAGGCCGAACTCGTCGAGCGAGGCGCGGCCGCCGATCTCCGCCACCGGCGCATCCTCGTCCAAGGTCACCAGGCGCTTGGACAGCCGGGCCATCTCCGCATTTTCGGTCAGGCGTTCTCGCCGCTTGGGCTGCTTGATCTCGCCGGTGCGCTGCAGCAGCTCTTCGAGAGAGCCGTACTCCTCGATCAGCTGCGCCGCCGTCTTGACGCCGATGCCGGGCACGCCGGGCACATTGTCGACCGAGTCGCCGGCCAGAGCCTGCACGTCAATCACCTTCTCGGGCGGCACGCCGAACTTCTCGATCACCTCGGCCCGGCCGATGGCCTTGTCCTTCATGGGGTCGAGCATGTCGACGCCGTCCCGCACGAGCTGCATCAGATCCTTGTCGGAGGAGACGATGGTGACGTCGATGCCCTTCTCCTTCGCCAGCTTGGCGTAGGTGGCAATCAGATCGTCCGCCTCGTAGCCTTGCAGCTCCAGACAGGGCAGGTTGAAGGCCAAGGTGGCTTCGCGAATGCCCGCGAACTGCGGAACCAGGTCTTCCGGCGGCTCGTCCCGGTTGGCCTTGTACTCGTCGTAGATCTCGTTGCGGAAGGAGGTGCCGGACGCATCGAAGATCACCGCGAGACCGTCCGCCTGGCTGTCGCGCAGCAGCTTGATCAGCATGTTGGTGAAGCCGAAGATCGCGTTGGTCGGCACACCGGCCTTGGTGCTGCGCGGCGGAATCGCGAAATAGGCACGGAAAATGTAGCCCGAGCCGTCGACGAGGTAGAGGTGCTTCATGGCGGCTGCCTTGTCCCAAGAGTAGCAGGACCTTGCCGCAGCGGCACCGGACTGTCGAGATCGCCGTGGGCGGCGCCGGGAAGAGCCCCGCCGCCGCGTGGAGATGACTTGCTGTCAGGGTGCTAGGACATTACGCCCGGCTGGGCGGCGATGGCCGTGACGACGAAGGCCAGGCCGGCGAAAAGAGTGCCGAGCACAGGCATCAAGGCGTCGATGCGGTCGGCTTTGGCCGTGCTGCGTTGGTCTTTCATCGGATGTCTCCTCTGTCTCGTTGCGGCAGACGTGTCTGCCCTCACCAGAAGAGGTGGCGACGAACGCGCAGCGCCATTGTGAGCGCGTTCACCGCCTCACGATCTTGCGAAGTCTCTGTGTAGAAAGGGCTTTGGCGAGCGTGCGAAAAGGGCTCGGACCTATTGGGCCGCTTCCCGCTCTTCCGCCAGGATGAAGCGGCGACCGCAGTAGGGGCAGTCGATCTGGCCCTTGCCTTCCATGTTGAGCCAGACGCGCGGATGGCCGAGCGCGCCGCCGCCGCCGTCGCAGGACACGACTTCCGAGTCGACGGTGATGATCTCAGGTGGCTCCATGGCCGGCTCGCTCCCAGTGTTCCGCGCCCCTTGGGCGGCGCGCATGATATCCCATCGCACACAGCGATCAATGGGCCGTTAAGCGGGTAAAGCTGTCTGTTGCAACCCCAACCCACAGGTGCCATGCGCGAAAGGGGGCTGGACCCTCCCCGGCGCCGGGCATATTTAGGCTCGCGTAATGCTAGATAGCTCCCCGGCGCCGCGTGCGCCATCCCAAGCCAGCGACACGGCCCCAGCGGAGGGCCCGGAGGCTGCGGTCCATATCCGCGGCCTCAACAAGACCTATCGCGCCGCCGGCAAGTCGCCGCCGAAGCAGGCGCTGATCGACGTCGACCTGGACGTGCCGCGCGGCTGCCTCTTCGGGCTCCTCGGGCCGAACGGCGCCGGCAAGTCGACCCTGATCAACATCCTCGCCGGGCTGGTGATCAAGACCAGCGGCCATGCCGAGATCTGGGGCCATGACATCGAGCGGGAGCCGCGCGCCGCGCGCGCCGCCATCGGCGTGGTGCCGCAGGAGCTCAACATCGACCCCTTCTTCACGCCGC
>JANQIA010000492.1 GCA_028282405.1 Rhodovibrionaceae bacterium | reverse complement strand
TGGCTGCCGGCAAGTCCCTGTCCTGCGGAAAGACGCGATACCCAAGCCAACGCAATGCCTTCCGGCAGATACCTCGACGCTAAACCGGACAGCAGTGGGTCAGGCCCACTGCTGTCCCGCTCAGTGTGGGACTGCCTTGTGTTGTCCGCTCCGCGGACACCCCCACCCCCGACCCTCCCCCTCGCTGGGGCAGGGGTGGGGGTGGGGGTGACGGCAGTGGCGTCGACGCCAAGAAACGATTCAGAGGGCCAGGCGCAGGCTCGCGGGCGGCGCGCCCTCCTTGGCGGCGGGCACGGCGCAGCAGGTCAGCACCTCGCCCGCGGTGACCGGGAAGGAGGGCTCCTGCACGTAGCGGACATCGCCGTCCAGGAGCGGGACTGCGCAAGAGCCGCAGGAGCCCGAGCGGCAGCCGTAGACCGGCGACAGCCCGGCGTCTTCCGCCAGCTCCAGAAGCGTGCCTTTCTCGGGCGTCCAGTCCGCCGTGACCTCGGCTTCGGCGAAGGCGACGCTGGCCTCGCCCTCCGCCTCGACCGCGCCCTGGACCCCCCGGGCCGCCGCCCCCTCGTCCCGCCGCCGCTTCAGGCCGGCCGGGCCGAAGGCCTCGGCGTGGATGCGCCCGTCGGCAATATTGAGATCGCGCAGACCGTCGTAGATCTGCTGGGTCATGGCGGCGGGTCCGCAGACATAGAAGTCGTAGTCGTCGAAAGGCAGCAGTGCCTTGAGGGTCTCGACCGTCAGGCGGCCGACCGCGTGATAGTCGCGGCCCTCCCGGCTGCTCGGGCCCGGCGCCGTCAGAATGAAGCGCGCCTGCACCTGCGGGGCGGCTGCGGCGAGCTGCTGCAGCTCCTCGAAGAACGCACGCTCGGTCGCCGTCCTGGCGCTGTAGAGGAACCAGACCGGCCGCAGGTGGCGGGTGCGCAGGCCCTCGGTGAGCAGGTGGCGCAGCATGGAGACCATGGGCGTGACGCCGATGCCGCCGGCGATCATCACCACGGGCCGGGTTTCGGCGGCATCGATGGTGAACTGGCCGCGCGGCGCCAGCGCCTCGATCACGTCCCCTTCTTTCAGCCGGTCGTGCAGCAGGCGGGAGACCTCGCCCCTGGTCTCTCGCTTGACGCTGATGCGGAAGCCGGGGTCCTCCGGCGCGCTGGAGATCGTGTAGGTCCGGGTCAGCGGCGCATCGAGATCCGGCCGCGCGAGCTTGATGGGGAGAAACTGCCCGGCCTGAAAGCCCGGCAGGCCGCCGTCGTCAGCCGGCTCCAGATAGAAGGAGCGGACGAGGCTGCTTTCCTCGACAATCCGCGCGACCCGATAGGGGCGGTAGGTGTTGCGTTGGCGCTCGGCCTCCAGGCGGGCCGCCGCTTCCTGCCAGTCGCCCTGGATGAGGGAGTTGGGCGAGTACTCGCCGAAGCGGAAGGCCATGGGCAGGCCCTGGCGCAGGCGGATGGCGCGGCTGAGGCGGAAACGCCAGAGCCGCTCGGCCCCGCGGAAGGCGGCGATCTCCTCGGACTCGAAGATGATCTCCACGTCGCCGGCCAGGAACAGCAGGTCGCCGCTGTCGAAGTCGGCGAACAGCAGGCCGGCCCGCGGCTCCAGCAGGAGATTGCCCAGGGTGTTGAACTGCAGGTTGCCGGCGAAGTCCGGAACGGTCAGCGTGCCCTCGTCGTCGATGCGCACGAAGCCGGGCTTGCCGCCGCGGTGGGAGACATCGACGCCGCGCACGGAGGCATCGTCCTCGGCGGACTCGTCCGGCGGTGGGGCGGCGCTGGCGATGAAGAAGGTGTCGGCCGCGGCGATCATCCGCTGCGCCTCTTCGTCCAGCCGGCTCAGCTCTTCGCGGACCGGCCGGAAGCTCGCATCGCGCGGGTCGCGGCGGAACTCCGGCTGGCGGGTCTGGATGTACTGCGGGCAGTTGCCAAAGGCCTGGTCGATCAGAAGCTCGATACCGCCCTCGTCCAGCGCGCCGACCCGCGCCGAGAAGCGGTTGCGCCGGCGGGTGGCAAACTCGATGCCGAGGCCGCCGATCTGCGCGCCGGGGCACAAGGCCTGCTCCAGGGGATCGCCCGGGATGGCCGCCGCATCGAGCTGCAGGCGGCCCGGGTCGGGCGACTGGGCGAAGCCCGGCCGCCCGGCCAGGATGGAAGCCCAAGGCTGACCCGTCTCGTCACGGGAGCCGAGCAGCAGGAAGGGCAGCTTGGCGTAGAAGTCGCGGTGCTGCTCGATCAGATGGTCGCGGATGGCCCGGCGACCGAAGCGCTCGACCTTCTCCCGCACGCCGAGCCGCTCCTGCAGCGCCTGCTCGCCGGCATGAAAGGGCGAGCTCTCGGTCGGTTCTAGGATTTCCTGAGTCATGGCTTGGCGCTCCCGTGACAGGCCCGGCGTGGTCGGCTGTCAGACCTCTGTCTTCTGCATGGCGACGAAGCCCGGCAGGGCCTCGATGCGGTCGAGCCAGGCGCGCACCGCCGGGAAGGGCGCGAGATCGACGCCGCCTTCCGGCGCGTGGGCAATGTAGGAGTAGCCGGCAATATCGGCGATGGTTGGGCTGTCGCCGACCAGGAAGGGGCGCTTTGCAAGCTCGCCCTCCATGGTGCCGAGCAGGGTGGCTGCGGCCTTGAGAGCGCGGTCGTGGTCGAGCTGGGCGCCGAACAGCGTCACCAGGCGTGCCGCGGCGGGCCCGTTGGCGATCTCGTTCGCGGCGACCGACAGCCAGCGCTGGATCTGGGCGCGGGTCGCCGGGTCGCGCGGGTACCAGCTCTCGGCGCCGCGGCTCTCGGCGAGATAGACCAGGATGGCGTTGGAGTCGCTGACGATGGTGCCGTCGTCATCGAGCACCGGCACCTGCCCGAAGGGGTTGAGGGCCAGGAAGGCCTCGGACTTGTGCGCACCGTTCATCAGATCGACGTCGATCAGCTCGGTCTGCTCCCCAAGCAGGGAGAGGAAGAGCTCGGCGCGATGGGCATGGCCGGAGAGGGCGTGGCGGTGGAGTTTCGGCATGGGTCGATGGTCCTTGTGGCTCTGCCGGGCCGGCTGGACGGCCCCGGCGCTGTGTCTACGAGGACAAAGATATTGCTTTTGCACAGAATGATAATGCGCTTTTATTGGAACTTATTGTCAATGAAACGTGGACAACACCATGGATACGCTCGATGCCCTGCGAACCTTCATCCAGGTGGCCGAGGCGCAGTCCTTCTCGGAGGCCGCGCGCCGCGGCGGCGTCTCCAAGGCCCTCGCCTCCAAGTACGTCGGCTGGCTCGAGGAGCGGCTCGGCGCCCGGCTGCTCAACCGCACCACCCGGCGGGTCAGCCTGACCGAAGCCGGCACGGCTTGCCTGCTCGCCAGCCGCCGCCTGCTGGAGGACTACGCCGCCCTGGTCGAGGAGACGACGGAAAGCCAGCGCAGTGCCCGCGGCCTCCTGCGCATCACCGGGCCCAAGGTCTTCGGCGAGGACGTGCTGGCCGGCGTGGTCGCCGACTTCATGCGCGCCCATCCCCGCATCCAGGTGGACCTGGCCTTGGAGGAGCGCACCGTGGACCTGATCGGCGAAGGCTACGACCTCGCCATCCGCATCGGCCGGCTGACCGACTCCTCCCTGGTGGCCCGCCGCCTGGTCGACTTCCCCTATCTGATCTGCGCCGCGCAGGACTACCTGGAGCGCCGCGGCACGCCGCAACAGCCGGCCGAGCTGGCGCAGCACGACTGCATCGTCAACAGCGCGATCAGCCCGGAAGGCCAGTGGGAGTTCCGCATCGGCGGGCGCCTGACGCAGATCTCCGTGCCGACCCGCGCCCGGGTCAGCACCGCCCGCGCCGTCGCCACCCTGGTGCGGGCCGGCATTGGGGTCGGTCTCTGCCTCAAGTCGACGGTGGTGGAGGACCTGGAGAGCGGCGCGCTGGTTCCGCTGCTAACACCCTTTCAGGCCTACGACCGAAGCGTGTATGCTGTCTATCCGCATCGCGCCCACCTGCCGGCCAAGGTGCGGCTGTTTCTCGACCACCTGACGGCGCAGCTCACCGCGCCCTCGCACCATAGTTCACATTGAGTCGACCGCTTCGACAGGGTAACTCCACGGTTGCAAACTTTAGGGACTTATAGGTGCAGGACGACCGCCGCAAAGGCCTGATGATCACCGTCTCGGGCGTGCTGATCATCACGCCCGACAGCCTCCTGGTGCGGCTGATCACCGTCGACGAGTGGACTATCCTGTTCTGGCGCGGGCTGCTGTCCGCCATCGCCATCCTTCTGGCGCTGGCTCTCATACAACGCCGCCGCTTCCTGCCCGGCTTGCTGGCCATCGGCCGCATGGGCTTGGGGCTCGCCGTCATGTTCAGCATCGGCACCGTCTTCTTCATCATCTCCCTGGAGACGACGACGGTGGCCAACACCCTCTTCATCGTCAGCACGGCCCCGGTCTTCGCGGCCATCATGGCCAGGCTCTTCCTGCATGAAGCCGTGTCCCGCCGCACCTGGCTGACCATCGCCTGCACCCTGGTGGGGATCTTCATCATCGCCAGCGGCAGCGTCGGCAGCGGGCCGGGGTCCCTCTTCGGCGACCTGGCCGCCTTGGTGACCGCCGTTTCGGTGGCCGCGACCTTCACCGTCGCCCGCCATTCCCGGCATGTCAGCATGGTGCCCGCCATGGGCCTCTCCGGCCTGGTCACGGCGCTGATTGCGCTGACGGTCTCCCCGCCCATGGCGCTCTCGCAAGCGAACGCGGCCTACCTCGGCGCCATGGGCCTGCTGGTCATCCCGCTGTCCTTCAGCCTCATGACCATCGGCCCGCGCTACCTGCCGGCGCCGGAGGTGAGCCTCATCCTGCTGCTCGAGGCGGTGCTGGCGCCCGTGCTGATCTGGGTGGTGCTGCATGAGTACCCGGGCAACGCCAGCCTGATCGGCGGCGCCGTCGTGCTCGGCACGCTGTTCCTGGCCAACGTGGCCAGCTTCCGCGAACGACCGAGACGCTAGAGCCTTCCTTGGCTAGATGGAAACAATTCTGCTTCTCGCCTGGCTTAGCGAACCGCTGGTTTGGCGCGCGCAGGGCGATGCCGAGCGCATCGGTCAAGCGCGCCACGCCAGCGGGCGCCCGCCAGGCGGAAGCCCTTCGGGACGGGCGCCTTTGCGCCAATCCCTGCGCCTGACCGCTCGACCATATCTCGGGATATGCTCTTCGCGCCCAGGCTTGATCTTGTCGCAAAGGCGCTCCGTCAGAATGGTTCCATCTAGCCAAGGAAGGCTCTAGAGCGCACTTAGATGCGTGGCGACATTTCGGCCGTCGATCTCCGCCTCCCGCACCAGCCAATCGAAGTGTTGGGCGAGCGATGCGATCCGTGCGCTTTCTCGAAACGCAAGATAGAAGCGACCAACATAAATCACGCCAACATACGGCCCGAAGAGCGTAATCGGCGCGCTGAAGACTCGCCGTGCATCAAACAAGAACAGCCGTAGCGAGGGATAGAGATCATCAGCGAGCTGAACCAAGCGGTCGAGCTGCTCGCGGCGCGTTTTGAGATCAAGGCCGCGATAGTAGCCTTCACCGCGCGCCAAAGCGCTTAGCTCTTGCAGCGGCATCGCGGTCTCGTAATCGGACGCCCCCGACCGCAACCAATCGAGACGCTCCTGCATCGTGGCTATTGCTTGATCGGGGGTCTTACCCAGCGAAACCGAGTATTCCCAGCGCATGAACGACTCGGTTTTGAGCATGTCCGGCAACGTCGCCGGCACATGGCGGATCTTGTGCCCGCTCGCTTCACGGTACCATTCGAAGATCTGGTCGTCCGTCGGCGTGCGCTGGGCATCGGTGATCTGCATCGCTGCGGCAATCAGGTCGCCTGGCCGCTCAGGCCGGTCCGTCAGCCCGAGCAGCCAATCCGCGCTCACACCCAAAATCGAGGCGAAATCCCCTACGAGCTGCGCGTTGGGCAATCGGCAAGCGCCCGCATCCAGAAGCTGAGAAACCGTCGATCTGTTTACGCCGGCAGCACGAGCGAGTGCGCTCTGATTCACCGCTGCATGCTCCATGGCCATCGCGAGCCGATCACGGAACAAATCAGCGCGTGTTCTTTTGTCCATAAAACACAACAACGCCAATTTATTCAAACAGTCAATGCTTTCTGTGGACCAAAGACAGAATAGGCAACGAAGACCTGTTCCGCTAATGCGATGCGCAACAACGACATGCTCGATGAGGTAGAGCCAAAGATGGAGACGCGGACGAGAACGGTCGTGAAAGCGCTGTGCTGGCAGGCCTTGGGTTTCAAGGTGATGACCGTTATCGGCTACGTTTTTACCGGCTCGGTCAGCGAGGGTGGAGCACTCGCTGTCCTGACGACGGCTGTCAGCATGGTGAATTACATCATCCACGAGCGAATCTGGGCTCGTGTCGCCTGGGGACGCAGGTAACCGCCGTGAGCGGCCAGAGTCCTCTCACCGCCACCCCAAGTACGCAGTAGACGGGGTCTACCTGGTCAAGGAAGGCTCTAGCAGGCCGCCGGTGCGGCCGGGGCGTGCTTGAGCTTGTGCAGGGCGTCGCCCAGGGCGCTGGCGAAGGCCTCCCGCTCCTCGGGAGAGAGGAAGCTGCCGACCGTCACGGTTCGACCGTGGGAGCTGAGGCGCAGGCGCCCGTCGTGCTCGCCGGGCCGGTCGTACTCCAGCCTGAGCCAGTATGGCTCGAACCGCCAGGTCTTGCGCTCG
>JANQIA010000470.1 GCA_028282405.1 Rhodovibrionaceae bacterium | reverse complement strand
GCGGTATTTGCGGTAAGGGATTGCGTTGGCTTGTGTATCGGAGCTTTTGGCTTTAGGGGGACTTGCTGCGGCAGCCAGAGGTCTTTTAGCGCTGCGCGCCACCCCCCACCCGGCGCTGTGCGCCGACCTCCCCCTCAAGGGGTGAGGTGTAAGGGACTGCGATGAAAGCATAATTCCCTCCCCCCAGCGAGGGGGAGGGTTAGGGTGGGGGGTGTCCGCGGAGCGGACAAGCGAAGACACTTCTGCACCGAACCGGACAGCAGTGCCCCGGTGCTCGAATCAATCGCAGGTGTCCGTTCCTCTATCGAAACGAACCGCTCTTTCTGTTGGCGCAGGTGGATCTCCGCCCCCAGTTGAGAGGCGCAGGCGATGCGCTGAGCGGCCTGTTGTTCAAGGCTGAGACGACGTTCCACCACCACTCCGATGCGCCTGCTTCTTGTCGAAGACCACCCCTCTCTCGCCGAGGGCCTGTCCGATGCGCTCGGGTGCGCCGGTTTCGCGGTCGATCATGCCGCGACGCTGGCCAAGGCGCGCGCCCTGGCGGCGAATGCCGACTACGATCTCCTGCTGCTCGACCTCGGCCTGCCCGACGGCGACGGCCTCGACCTGCTGGCCGAGCTGCGGCGGGAGCAGGCCGTGCCCGCGATCATCCTGACCGCGCGCGAGGCGCTCGGCGACCGCCTGGCGGGGCTCGACGGCGGGGCCGACGACTATGTGGTCAAGCCGGTCGAGATGACTGAGCTCATTGCCCGCTGCCGCGCCGTGCTGCGGCGCCCGGGCGGCCGCCTGGGCACCGTGCTGGCGGCCGGGAGCCTGCGGCTCGACAGCGTGCAGCGGCGGGTCACGGCGGGCGACCAGACGATCCCGCTGGGCCAACGCGATGTCGGCGTGCTCGAGCAGCTCATGCGGCGCAAGGGCCAGGTGGTGCCCCGCCGGGTGCTGGAGGCCGCGGTCTACGCCTTCAGCGCCGAGGTGACGCCGAACGCGCTGGAGGCCTCCATCTCCCGCCTGCGCAAGGCGATCGAGAGCGCCGAGGGCGGGGTCGCCATTCATACCGTGCGAGGCGTCGGCTGGCTGATCGAGACGGACCGGACCGAGCCCAAATGACCACGCGCGCCGTCCCCATGGCCCGGCTGCTGACCCGCCGCCTGGCTTGGATCGCCCTCGCCGTGCTGCTCGCGAACCTGGCGCTGATCTGGGCCTACTATGGTTCGGACACCGAGGCCTTGCAGGACGAGATGGTCGTCCGCGAGATGGCGCGCCTGGAAGCGGCCCTCGTCGCGCAAGAGGACGGGTCCTATCGGGTTGCGCCCGCCGCGCGCGCCCTCTTCGAAACCCATCCGGAGGCCTATGCCTTCGCGCTCATCGACGCCATGGACCGGGTGGCCGACACGGCCAATCCGGGACTGATCCCCGAAGACGCCATTGCCGACGCTCCTTTGGCCGGGGACTGGATCGCAAGGCTGCCGGCGGGTGCCGAGCGCATCCTCGTCGCGTCCCACGAGGTCGGGCCCGAGGCGGCCGGGCTGCACCTGCTTTTGGTCCTACGCTCCGACCCGGCCAACCTCTTTGAAGATGCCTTGCTGGCCGAGCTGGTCCGGCACATCGTCCTGCCGCTGATTCCGGCTATCCTGCTGCTCTTGGGGGCGAACGCCCTGATGGTGCGGCGCAGCCTCGTGCCGGTGAGCCGGGCGGCGGAGTGGGCCCGCGCCCAGCGCCCGGGCCAGGCCGGCAACGTCACGCCGCCCGACACGGCGCTGACGGAGATCAACGATCTGCTCGACGCGACCCGGCGGTCCCTGGCGCGCCTGACCGAGGCGCTCTCGGCCGAGAAACGGCGGGCGGCCGAGGCGGCGCACGCCCTCAGAACGCCGCTCGCGGCCCTGACCGCCCGCCTCGACCAGCTCCCCGACGGGCCGGCCGCCGCGCGGCTGCGCGGCGACATGGCGGAGCTGTCCCAGACCGTGCGGCAAATCCTCGCCTCCGCCAATGCCGATGCCGTGGTCCTCGACGCGGACGCGCGGGCGGACCTGGCTGAGATCGCCGAAGACGTTGTCGCCAAGCTTGCCCCCGTCGCCATCCGGCAGGGGGCCGAGCTGGAGCTGCTGCCGGATGAGCCCCTGGCCCAAGCGCAGGGCGATAGGGAGGCGATCGCGCTTGCCCTGACCAACCTGGTGGAGAATGCGATCTTTCACGGCGGTGGACGGATCACCGTCACGGTCGGGCCGGGCGCCAGCCTCTCCGTCCGAGACCGCGGCCCAGGGCTGCCGGAGGGCGATCCCCAGCGTCTCTTCGAGGCCTTCTGGCGCGGGCCGTCCGCCTCGGTGACCGGCAGCGGGCTCGGCCTCTCCATCGTCGAGCGGGTGCTGCGCGCCCATGGCGGAACCATCACCGCGCGCACCCATCCCGAGGGTGGCGCCGCGTTCGGCCTCGATTTTCCGGCCGCTGACTGAGGCTTTTTCTGGGCCGTCAGGTTGCCGTCAGACAGGCTTCCTATCTCCCCGATATGACAGAGGCCGGCAAGGGCCAGCCGCGACACAGCAAGGGAGAAAGCCGATGAACACGAAGGACATCCAAAGCGCCGACACCCGCGAAGGACATCGCCCGCTCGATTGGCTGAACGAGGAGATCGCGCTGCGCATGCCGCGGTCCTGGCTGCTGCTCGCCGGCCTCGCGGGCCTCGGCCTGTTTCTCGTCGCCATCGACTGACGGAGAGGCATTGCCATGCACGCTAGGGCAACGGTGGCCGCGCTCGCCTGTCTGGCCGGCCTTCTGACCGCCTCCTGGGCCGTCGCCGAGAGCATCACGCCGATCGGCGAGGTCCAGCGCGGCAGCAGCGTCACGGTGCAGGGGACGGTCGAGCGGCTGCTGGACGAGGACGAGTTCCGTGTGGCCGATGCGTCCGGGAGCATCATTGTCTACGTTGGCCCCAATATCGTGCCGGCCAAGGCCGGCGACGAAGTGACGGTGCGCGGCTTCGTCGACGACGATCTCGTCATAGAAATCTACGCCCGCGAGATGGTGCTGTCAGACGGCTCGGTCGTGCGCTTCGACCGTGGGTACGAGTAACGAGCCGGGCATTTGCATAGGTGGCTCGCTATCCCCGGCTGTCATCCCGGCCAAGGGCGAAGCCCGCGAGCCGGGAACCATGGAAGACCGGGCGCAGGCTGCGGAACAAAGAGCCGGGTAGCCGCCACGGCCGTGCCCGACGACGACACCCTGTGCAGGCCGATCGATGGACCCCGGCTCGGGGGCCGGGGTGACAGTAGGAGGTTCGGCACCGCCAGCGGTTTCTCTTGGAATCATCCTTGCGCGAGACACACAGTGTCGAGACGCGAGGATCCAGCGGTAGGCACCATATGAGCGTGTGGCTGGACCCCGGCTCAAGGCCGGGGTGACAATCTGGGGGGCACCACCGTTTGAGGGCTAGAGCCGCGGGGCGCCGAAACCTCTCCGTTAGACGCTGCTTGCCTCAGTCGCAGGTGGCCGTT
This sequence comes from Rhodovibrionaceae bacterium, assembly GCA_028282405.1. Taxonomy (GTDB): domain Bacteria; phylum Pseudomonadota; class Alphaproteobacteria; order Kiloniellales; family DSM-21159; genus JANQMX01. The sequence continues at coordinate 5,158 of JANQIA010000470.1, read as the reverse complement.
CCGGCATCGAAACGAGCGGCCATGGCCGCCGAGACCTGCTTGGACGGCACCACCGGGCAGAACTCGAAGTCGACCAGGTCCTTCCAGGCCAGGACCCACTCCTGCAGCAGCGCCGGGTCCTCGCATTCGATGAGCTGGAAGCAGCGCTCGAAGTTGGCCTCGACCCAGCTATCCAGGTAGGTCAGCCCCTCCGGCGCCAGGCGGCCCTCCGCCAGAAAACGGCGATAGACCGCCTCGGCCTCCCGGTTCTTGAAGCGCTCGATGACCATGAAGAGCATGGCGCGGCCTCCTCTTGTCGTTGACATGTGGCCTACATGTGCCAATGTCTATCACATGCCGGTGATGATCCAGATCCGCAACGTGCCTGACCCGCTGCACCGCCGGCTCAAAGCGCGCGCGGCGCTGGCGGGCATGTCGCTCTCCGATTATCTGCTGAGCGAGCTGCGCGAGGTGGCCGCGCGGCCGACCTTGGACGAGCTGCAGGCTCGTTTGCGCAATCGGCCGAGCGTATCGCTGTCGATTTCTCCGGCTGACGCTGTCCGCGCAGAACGCGAGTCTCGGTGATCGTCGTCGATGCCTCGGCGCTGCTGGAGTCTCTGCTTCGTACGCCCGCCGCCGAAGCAGTCGATGAACGCCTCTTTCGATCTCGAGAGACGCTGCACGCACCTCACTTGATCGATGTGGAGGTGGCGCAGGTCGTGCGGCGCTACGCTGCGCTCGGCGAGATCGACCCGGAGCACGGACGCTTGGCGCTGGCCGACCTAGGCGACTTTCCTCTGCGACGCTATCCGCACGGGGTTCTCTTGCCGCGTATTTGGGACTTGCGAGACAACATGACGGCTTATGACGCGAGCTATGTCGCGCTGGCCGAAGCGCTGGACGCAACGCTGCTGACGCGGGACCGGCGGCTGGCTGCGGCGGCCGCTCGCCATACCCGAGTTGCATTGGCGTAGCAGCAGCGCCGACATCTCTTCCGGTTGTCTCTATGGGCACCAGCAAAACAAGCAGATCTCGCGGCATCAGGACAGCGCTATGCTCGCGCCAGGGCAGGATGGCGAAGGTTGACGGGGTGCGCAGGTGACCTTGCTGCAGGCGGACAAGTTCATCGATGCGGACGGCACGGCCTTGGCCTACGCCGAGGTCGGGGCTGGGCCTCCCGTCATCGCCCTGCATGGCTTTCCCGACACCTACAAGACCTGGAGCGGGCTGGCCGGCCCGCTGGCCGACGCCGGCTTCCGCGTCATCGCCATGGCGCTGCGCGGCTACCCGCCCTCGGCCGTTCCGGCAGACGGAGACTACGGCCTTCGCCGGCTGGCAAGGGATACGGTCTGTCTGCTCGATGCGCTGGAGATCGAGCAGGCTGTCGTCCTCGGGCACGACTGGGGCGCCTCCGCCGGCTATGCCCTCGCGGCCTCGGCGCCGGAGCGGCTCGTCTCTCTGATCACCTTGGCTAACCCGCCGCTCACGGTCTTTCCCTCCGGGCTGCGGGAACGCCTCGGACGGCCGCACAACCTCTATCTCGGGCTGGGTGCGCTCTCCGATTGGTGGCTAAGGCGGGCCGACTTCGCCGAGGTCCGCCACCTCTATCGCAAATGGAGCCCGCGCTGGGCGGTGCCCGACGCGCATCTGGCCGAGGTGACGGCTGCTCTCGCTCCGCGCGAGCGCTCGCGTGCGGCGGTCGATTACTACCGCGGTGGGTTGAGCGAGGAAGACCGCCGAGATCTGTTACGGCCCATCGCCGTGCGGACCTTGATGCTCTACGGCGCCGACGAGCCCCAGGTGCGGCAAGCGAGCTATGCCCAGGCGGCCGCGGTCACCGGCCCCGGCTCCCGCAGCCTGCGCATCGAGGGCGTCGGCCACTGGCCGCACCTGGAGGCGCCCGACCGCTGCCTGGCCGAGATCCTCGCCTTTCTTCGGGAGAGGCCCGGCGACCGGTAATTCGGCACATACTGTCATCCCGGCCAAGGGCGAAGCCCGCGAGCCGGGATCCATTCATCAGTCTGCACTGGCTTCGACATGGACCCCGGCTCGGGGGCCGGGGTGACAGTTGGTGGTGCGGAGATACTGGCGGCCACGGAGAGCTGTGGAAACCTAGATAAGCCCTACCCCGTTCCGCCTGCAAAATGAGCGGGCCGACCAGATGGCCGACCCGCTGCATTTCGTTGCGATGGCGGAACGAGGCGCGCTTCCGGCCGGGGTGCCGTGGCGTGTGCCATCACCCCCACCCCGGCCGGCCCCCACTGTGCGGGCGCGAAGCGACCGCGGCTTGCGCCGGGTCTTGCCCGTCAGATCACGAAGTCGTCGCCGTTCCACCAGGTGCCGCTGGCGGTGAGGTCGGGCGGAGCCGTGTCGTCGAGGTACTCGATGGAGGAGGCGCGCAGCTCCACGTCGCGCACCACCACGGTCGTCTCGCCATACTGCAGGACCGAATCGCCGGTGGCGCTGTCGAAGCTGATCATGAAGGAGAGTTCGTCGTCCTCGAGCAGGATGCTGTCCTGCCTGGTGAAGCCCTCGATCACATCCTGACCGTCGTCGCGATCGAAGATGAAGACGTCTCGGCCCGCGCCACCGTCGAGCAAGTCGTTACCGTCTCCGCCGATCAGGATGTCGTTGCTGGAGCCGCCGCTGAGCGCGTCGTCGCCCTCTCCGCCGTCCAGCCGGTCGCGGCCCTCGTCGCCGACAAGGCTGTCGTTGCCCTCGCCGCCCGACATGACGTCGGCGCCTCTGCCGCCGTCGAGGAGATCGTCGCCCTCTCCGCCGTGCAGGCTGTCCCGGCCGTGACCGCCGAAGAGCTCATCCGCATCGCCGCCGCCGTCGATGACATCGGCGCCGACGTCACCGCGGAGCAGGTCGAAGCCCTCGCCCCCGTCGATCGAGTCCCAGCCGTTGCCGCCTTCGATGGTGTCGTTGCCGGCGCCGCCCTCGGCCGTGTCCCGGCCGCCGCCGCCGATCAGCGCATCGTCACCGCCGTTGCCGAGCAGGAAGTCGGCGCCGCCGTTGCCGATCAGCGCGTCATCCTCCGAGCCGCCGCGCAAGAGCTCCGCCGCGCTGGTGCCGACCAGGATCTGGTTGTCGATGGGCGTGTCGGCGACGGAGAAGTTGAAGGTCGAGGTATCTCCCTCCGCAATGCCCGGATAGGGCTGACCCGAGGCATCGACGAAGGCGCCGTCCTCGATCTCCACCGCATAGCGGGCATCGGGCTCGAAGAAGTCGGGTGCGAAGACGGTGACCGTCTTGCCCTCCACCTCGACCAGGTAGGGGTTCGCAACGTCGACGACCAGGACGTCCGCCGGGTCGTCCCGATTGACGAAGCGGAGTTCGCCGCTTTGCGCGAAAACCTCCTCGGTGAAGGTGAGGGTCACCGCGGCTTCCGGCGCAACCGCGCGGGCGTTGTCGCCCGGGTCCGCCGTCAGCAGGTAGGGCGGGATGTCACCGTCCAGCTCCACGACCTGCGGCTCGTAGGTGGAGCCGTCGGTGGGATAGCCGAGCCGGCCGTCGCTGTTGGAGCCGAAGGAGTAGATCGTGCCGTCCTCGGCGCGGGCCAGGATGTGGTTCGGCCCGGTCTGGATCTCGACGATGGTGACCTCGTCCAGGCTCTCCAGCTTGGTCGGGAAGAAGGAGGCGTCGGTTTCCAGCGCCGGGTCGCCGTCGAGGCCGCCGGTCGGCCCCTCGTCGTTCGGGCCCCAGAGATAGACGTCGCCGTCCTCGGTCAGCGCTGCGACCCAGCGCGCGCCGCCCTTCACGTCGATGACATCGCCCGGCACGTCGATCTCCACCGGCTCCAGCACCTTGTCGTCGGTGGGAACGAAGGTGCCGTCGCCGTTGTCGGTGCCGACCAAGAGCTGCCCGAAGGAGTTCTCGCCCCAGCCGTAGAGCTTGCCGTCGGCGGTGACGGCGTAGGAGGTCTGGGTGTCGGCGGTCACCGAGACGACGTTGTCCGGCAGCCCGGGGATCTGCGAGGGGCTGCGCACGCTGTTGATCGGGTCGCCCGGGCCTTCGAGCTGGTCGGGGGCCGCCTGGCCGTCCCGGTTGCTGCCGAAGCCGTAGACCGTGCCGTCGGAGGCGAGCACCAGGGTGTGGCCGGTGCCCGACGACACCGCCGAGACGGACTTGCCGTCGATGTCGATCACGGTCGGGGTCAGCTTGTCCTCGCCGTCGTCGATACCGAGCTGGCCGATGTTGTTCTGGCCCCAGCCGTAGAGGGTGCCGTCCTCGGTGATGGCGAAGGAGACGCCGTTGCCGTGGTCGATGGCGGCCACCTCTTCGTCGTCGAGCGCGCCTTCGATCTTGGTGGCGACCAGCCGCTCCTCTTCGTCGCCGTGGCCGAGGCGCCCGGAATTGCCGAAGCCCCAGGTGTAGACGTCGCCGTCCTCGGTCAGAAACGAGCCGTGGATGAGGCCGGCCGATACCGACACGATGCTGCCGGAGAAGTCCTCCGGAAGCTCCACAGGCAGAGGCGCGGGCACGTCGAAGCCCTCGACGCCCTGCCCGAGCTGGCCGAGCACGTTCTCGCCGGCGGCATAGACGGTGTTGCTCTCTGCATCGAGGAACAGCGAGAAGTGGTTGCCCCCGCCAAGCGTGCTGTTCTCGGCAATCGGCAGCGGTTCCGGCGGCGACTCGTAGAACTCCACCGCGCGGGGCCGGTCGAGCGCATCGTCGTCGAAGGCGCGGGAGGCCAGGATATTGGTCTCGCCGACATCGAAATAGTCGCCGTCGCCGTTGAGGTCGTCGAGAATGTAGACGTTGTCGCCGAAGCGGTCGGAATCGTTCGAGGTCAGGGCCAGGCGCCCCTCGCCGTCCGCGGCGATGGAAAAGCCGGCGAAGTTCTCGAACACGGGGGGCAGTTGGTCCGTGTTCCAGATCTCCACCGTTTCGTTCGGCTGGTCGATCGCGCCGGAGCCGTCGAGGTCGGTCAGGCGCAGGACGCTGGAGACGCCGGTTTCGAAGTCCAACGCCTCCCAGACCACGATGGACTCGCCGTCGGCGGCATGAGCGAAGTCGATCGGCCCGTCGTTCGGGTCGTCGAGGGCGAAGATCGAGAGTTCCTCCGCCTCGATGCTGCCGGAGCCGTCGTCGTCCCGGAAGGTGTAGATGGCATCGGTCTCGAACCCGCGGGTGTCGGAAAGGTAGCCGCGGTCGCCGATGAAGGAGATGTCGA
>JANQIA010000467.1 GCA_028282405.1 Rhodovibrionaceae bacterium | reverse complement strand
CCCTGCGGGTGAGGTGGCCGAGTGGTTGAAGGCGCACGCCTGGAACGCGTGTAAGGGTTAATAGCTCTTCGTGGGTTCGAATCCCACCCTCACCGCCATCCGCCTTCGCTGATTTCGGCAAAGCCGAAATCTAGCTACGGCGCGACAAGCCGTAGCGTGCGAAGCGGATGCCGCGCCGAAGCGCACAGCGCGTAGGCGGGCGCAAAATCATTCGCCATAGTAGCGAAGCGAGATGAGCGAGAAGGCGGAGCTGTCGCTGCTACGGCTATGCAAGCCGCCCTGCTCCGCCGTAACGCGCTGGCTGCCACCCCACCCCTCACTCCGTGCCGACGTCCAAGCCGACCTTGCTGCGTTCCATGACGACGCTGGTCCGGAAGCGCCGGACGTTCATGTCGTCGAAGAACAGGCGGCGGGTCAGGCGTTCGTAGTCGTCCATGTCGCGCGCGAGGCAGATCAGGGCGAAGTCCGCGTCGCCGGTGATGTAGTAACACTGCTGCACCTGAGGCTCGGCGCGCATACGGCGGCGGAAGGCGTCGAGCACGTCGATGCGCTCGCGCTCCATCTCGACCAGGACGAGGAAGGTCATCGCCCAGCCGAGCGAGGCCGGGTCGAGAACCGCGGCCTCACGCGCGATCACGCCCGCCTCGCGCAAGCGCTTCACCCGGCGCTGCACCGTGGCGGCGGAGAGGCCCGTCGCCTCGGCCATCCGGTCGAGCGGCGTGCGTCCATCGGCCTGGAGCAGCGCCAGCAGAGTACGGTCGGCAGGATCGAGTTCCGTCATGCTACGATCATGACGTGTCGGCCCCTTTGGCCGCAAGATCACCGCACACGAGCCGGCCTAGCTGCAAGGACAGCCTCACGCGGCAGTGGCAGTCTCTCGCCATGACCAGCGCGCTTCCCGATATCGCCGATCCCACGGCTCCTGCCCGTTGGCTGGCCCACTGCCCAGCGCACAAGGCGACGCCCTTGCGATCCCTCGACCCCTTGGCGCGGGCGCTCGGTTGGGCCTCGCTGCATGCCAAGGAGGAGGCGGCACGCATGGGGCTTGGCTCCTTCAAGGCGCTGGGTGGCGCCTATGCGGTGCTCTGCCTCGTCGAGGCGCGGCTGCGCGATGCCCTGGGGCACGCGCCTGACGCCGAGGCGATCGCAGAGGCCAAGGAGGGCTCCGCGCTGTCCGGCCTGACGGTCTGTTGCGCCTCGGCCGGCAACCACGGCCTCTCCGTCGCCGCCGGGGCGAAGGTCTTCGGCGTGGCCTGCGAGGTCTATCTGGCCGAGACGGTGCCCGAGAGCTTCGCCGAGCGCTTGCGGGCAAAGGGCGCCAAGGTGGTGCGGGCCGGCAAGGTCTACGAAGAGGCCATGGCCGCCGCCGCCCGGCGCGCGACCGATGACGGCGTGACGCTTGTCTCCGACGCCTCCTGGGCGGGCGAGATGCGCGTGCCCTCCCTGGTGATGCAAGGCTACGCGGTGCTGGCCGAAGAGGTGCGGCAGGCCTGCGCCGCCTCGGGCCGCTGGCCGACCCACGTCGCCCTTCAGGCCGGCGTCGGCGGCTTTGCCGCGGCGATGGCCGCGCACATCCGGCGAACCTGGCCGCAGCAGCCGGAGATCACGATCGTCGAGCCCGAGCGGGCCGCCTGCCTCAAGGCGAGCATGGCGGCGGGCCGCCCCACGCGCGCCGACGGCCCCGTCTCCAACATGGGACGGCTCGATTGCAAGGAGCCCTCGCTGCGGGCCTTCGAGGTCCTGAGGAAGACCGCCGACCGCTTCGTGACGGTCAGCGACGCGCAAGCCCAGGCGGCCGTCGAGCGGCTCGCCTCCCATGGCCTGCCGACCACGCCGTCTGGCGCGGCGGGCCTGGCCGGCATGATCGCGAACAGCCCAGGGCCGAACGCAAGAGTCCTGATCTTCGTGACCGAAGGCGACGTCGCCTGAGCCGCCTTGCCGATCCGCCGGAGGTCAACGCCCTCTATGGCGAGCCGTTCGATCCCCGACCCGCCCGCGCGATCCATCAGACCTCGGCGCTGCCGTTCGGCGCAAAGTCGTGCGCTGCCGTCGATCCTTGAAGCAAGCGGCTTCACGACGCGGCCCCATCCGTGGAGGATGCAAGCGACTGAGATCTAGGAGTATCGAGAATGAGCGCACTCGGATTGTCCGCCGTATCGGTTGCTTGGATTGCCCTCCTCTTGGCCGGGCTCTTCGAGATCGGCTGGCCCGTGGGGCTCAAAATCTCCCAGCAACCCGGCCGCTTTGCGCCGGGCATCGCCTTGGCCGCCGTGTGCATTTTCATCTCGGGCGCCCTCCTGTGGTACGCGCAGAAAACGATCCCGATCGGCACGGCCTATGCGGTCTGGGTCGGCATCGGGGCTGCGGGAACCTTCCTGGTCGGCGTCGCTTTCTTCGGCGATACGGCGACCCTGATGCGCGTGCTGGGCATCGTGCTGATCGTCGGTGGCGTCGTGACGCTGAAGCTCGGCAGCCTCAGCTAACGGCTTGCTGGGTCAGGTCAGCGCGCGCAGTCCGCTCGGCGTCTCGATCTCGGCCCGGTAGCGGACCTTGGGGCCCTGGACGATCACCGGCGGATGGTCGATGGCGAGGTCGCGATAGAGCGCCTCGATGGCGGCCGGATCGGGATGTTCCAGGGTGAAGGCACGAAGCTGCGCGCCGAGATCGGGGATGGCGCCCATGGGCTCGGGCGCCCCGCGGCGGTCGATGATCGAGGGGGCCGCGCCCTTGAGCGGAAGCGAGCCGTCCGCGGGGATGGCAAAGGCGAAAGACGGGTCGGCGGGCGGAAGCGGCACCTCCTCGCCGAACGTCCCGGGGTGGGCCGAAAGCAGGCCGGTCATGTCCGCGGTGCCGGCAACCCAGCCGCGCAGGCGCCGTCCTTCGGCCCAGTCCGATCGCACCTGCGCTTGGTCGTCGAGACCGAACCAGCGGGCCCGCCCGGGCGGGATACCCTCCGGATCCCACGCCACGATCTCGAGATAGACCGCGCCGCCGAGCCGGAGCCGGTGATTGTGGGTGCCCATGTAGTCATGCGTCGCCCCGAAGGGCACCTCGAGGCGGAGGCAGTCCCGGACATGGGCCACCCCTTCGGCCAAGCTGGGGGCGATGACGGTGATGTGGTCGAGCGTCAGCATGTGCGGAAACCTCCGTTGCTTCCCCAGGAGCGCAGTCGATCGGACCTGCCGAGAAAATCGACGCGAGCCTATGATCTGGATGGGTCTTCGGCGGGGCGAGTCCCTACCTAGACTACCGTGTGTTCCACCGTCCAGGAGGCCCGACGTGCCACGAGAGACTTTGCAGCCGCCCGAATTGTTCGACAGCAGGAAATGGGGATTCTCGCAAGTCGTCGTCTCGCCGCCCGGGCGGAGCGTGCATATCGCCGGCCAGGTCGCATGGGATGCGAGCGAGCGCATCGTGGCGGACGACCTGGAAGCCCAGTTCAGGCAAGCGCTGGAGCACGTCTTCATCGCCGTTCGCGCGGCAGGCGGAGAACCGGAGGACCTCCAGTCCCTTCGCTTCTACATCCCGAACTTCCGTCCGGGGGAGGACGCGGAAACGATCGCGCGCGTTCTCGTCGATGTCTTCGGCACGGAAAACCCGCCGGCGTCCTCGTGGATCGGCGTCCAGGCGCTGGCCCAGCCCGAGTATCTGATCGAGGTCGAAGCGACCGCGATCGTCCCCGACCGGTGATGCCCCGCGCGCGCATGGAGCCATGCCATAGTTGAGAGGGAGTTCGGAGGCTTTCGCACTCCGAGCTTTTTGCGCTGGCCGGTATTTTGGCTGCGGCCGGGACCGGCTTCGCCAACATCGAACAGCGCCTAACGGTGAGATCGAATGCCTGAACTCCTCGACTTCCTGTCGCTCGCGGTCGCACTGGCCGACGCCTCGGCCGGCCGTGCCAGAGACGTTTGGCGTGGCGACCTGGCCGTCACCTACAAGGCAGACGGCTCCTCTCTGACGGACGCCGATCTCAGCATCGAAGCGACGTGGCGGGAGCTCATCCGTCAGCGCTTCCCCTCGCATGGCATCCTGGGAGAGGAATACGGCTCCGAAAGCGGCAGCAGCGCCTACACCTGGGTTCTCGATCCGATCGACGGGACGCGTCAGTTCGGAACGGGGCTGTTGAACTTCGCTTCCCTCGTCAGCCTCTGCCGCGACGGGTCTCCGGTCCTGGGCATCATCGATCTGCCCTTGAGCGGCATGCGATACCTGGCGGCCGAAGGACAGGGCACCCGCTTCGACGGCCGCCCGGTCCGGAGCAGCGGGCGAGGCGACATCGGCTCCGCGATCGTCAGTCTGGCAAACCCCGAGAGCTTCACGGGCGATGCGGCGCGCGGCTACGAGCGGATGCGCGCCTGCGGGCGGCTCAGGGTGTTCGACGGCGGGGCGCCGGCCTATGGCGCGCTCTCGCGCGGACTGATCGACATCTGCCTCAATGGAAGCGATCTCGACGCCTTCGACATCTGTGCGCTCTGCCCGGTCGTGACCGAAGCCGGGGGCGCGATCTCCGACTGGAAGGGGCAAGCCCTGTCGATTGCATCGCGCGGCGCCATCGTCGCCAGCGCCTCCTCCGGCCTTCATGCCGTCGTGCTGAGCAAATTGACCGAGCGGGTTTGAAAGCCGGGTTGCGGTCATCTCTGTCCGGTTCAGTGCGGGAACGCCTTCTCCTGTCCGCTCCGCGGACACCCCCCACCCTGACCCTCCCCCTCGTTGGGGGGAGGGAATTATGATGTCACTACAGTCACTTACACCTCCCCCCTTGAGGAGGAGGTCGGCGCGCAGCGCCGGGATGGGGGGTGGCGCGCAGCGCCGAAACACCTTCCTCTGCCGTGGCAAGTCCCTGTTCAGACGAAAGCCGCGATACCCAAGCCAGTGCAAGGCCATCCGGCCAGCATCCCGACGTCCGACCGGACAGCAGTGGGTCCGGGTGCGGTTGAACCCGCTCTCATGGCGCGCGGCGGCGGTCGGACTCCGGGCGAGTGGTCCTTGCAGTTGTAAAATGACCTGTCGATGGTGGGAAGCGGCGGGAACCGTTTCTCGACTGAGAGGGAGTCTGGACCGTGTCGCAATTCGAGTTGATCGCACTTGCCGCATTCGTCGCCACCGTCGTTGCCATGCTGCTCATTACCCAGAGCAAGCACCGGGTTGCCTGGCCGGCCTGGCTGGTTCCGGCTGTGGTCGCGATCCCTTTGGTGGCTTGGACCGGCTTCGCCGCCTCCGACCTAAGGCTGGCAGAGTTCTTGCCGCTGCTCCTGGCCTCGGGTTGGGGCGTGCAGCTCTGGATCGACCGCCTGGTCAGCGTGACGGTCGCCTTCTTCCTGCTGCAGAACCGCGCCCGAGCGGCCGGCCTCAAGTCCGAGGTCTGGGTGATCGCCGTCATCTTCACCGGCAGCATCGGGCTCCTCTTGATGCTGGCGCTGACGCTCTACCGCGAGCGTGAGGCTGCGGTTGGAAAGCGATAGACCGGCAAGACAATCCGTACTGCCGGCCGTGCAGCGTCAGTTCAGCTTGACGATCCCGCAGGCCACGCGGGGGCCGGTGTGATTGGCAATTCAACCGCTGGCCGCATCGCCTGGCGATTGGCGTTCTGTGTCGAAGGCCGCAGGTCCTGCACGGCGAGATTGCTTTTGCGATCTGTCGTATTGACCTTATGATTGTGTTATATGATCGGAGCAACTACTTTTTTGAGGAGACACTGCAATGCAGTATTCAGCAATTCTCTTCGGTTTATTCGCGGCGGCCACGTTGGCTACACAAGCGCAAGCACAAAACTGCCCGCTTGACTACTCCGGATGGGATGGAGAAGAGGCAGCTGAAAGAATATGTTCCGCCATCCGGAGTTTTAATCAGAACGGCGTCCCGGGCGTATTGGCTGATGATTGTGAGGGCGACGATTGCTGCGACGACAGTGATCCCACCTGGCTGCCTGCTCCGCCGTACAGCGCAATCATTTCGATAAGTGAGTCGAGTGTTCATATATCAAGACTCGACGAACGCTACGCATCTGAAATCAAAGAGATTCTGGAATACTCCGATATTCTTGATGATCACTATGGCGGCTACGGCGAGCGTCGTCGGATCCCATCACTAGAAAGCGGCTACTCCTACGGTGTGCCCAATCGGATGCGCGATCTAGCAGAGCGCGATCATTGGGTGCAACGTTCACTTTTGAGCGGCAATCTGGTGTATTACTACTTACGGAGGGAGCGCAATAGGTACTGATGGCTGATCTGTTCTTTGGCTCAGAAGTTTATTTTTCCGCCTTTCGAGTATTTTTCAACTTCCTAGTCGTTTCGTTGGGTGTGACTCTTGCATTCTGGTTTTTGGGTTTGGTTTCTCATAAACCCGACAACAGGTCCGAAGCGATCGTCGCATTCTGGATGATACTCTCGGTCGCTCTGCTTGGTGGTCTGACTGGCTATGCAGGAGGCAATAGTAGGGATGGAGTAGTTGGGGATGTGATCCCAGCCGTTCTCGCTTTTTTGAGCGGCGCAGTGCTGTACTTTTTCGGTCTTCAGAGGCAGCCGGCAAAAATAACACCATTTCTTCTGGGCGCATTTGTCGTAGTGCTTTTTCTCGGTTTCAGTATGGGAGCCAAGAAGCGCCAGCTGTTTGATGACGCGCGAACGAGGGACGACCGAAGGCTCCAAACCTGTATAAACGTGTTTTCTAACGCAGAGGTGCTTGCGAGTGATACCGCTGTACGTCGCGCCGTGAACCTCTTCGGAGAACGATGCGATCAAGTTGTTGACCTTTCGGCCGTGATCTCTGGGTATTAGGAGACTATTGCATTCCCCTCTCTACTCGCGAACCGGCAACCGAGCCCGACGGTGACGGTCTGCAACCGGCCGGTTTTCTTGCTAGCTGCCAGGCCCGCGCTTCTAAGTAGGTATTAGGGGAAGTTATTTGCGCGCGCTCAGCCGCTGACCGTGGCCGTCGCATAGCGGTTCATCGTTCCGCCGAGCAAGAGGCGGACCGGCCTCAAATCCGAGGTCTGGGTGATCGCCGTCATCTTCACCGGCAGCATCGGGCTCCTCTTGATGCTGGCGCTGACGCTCTACCGCGAGCGTCAGATGGCGGCTGAGGACCAGTGAGGCGGGACGGGCGGACAGCCCGACGCAGAACAGCGCTTGCCTGCCGATCTGTCGCCTCTACATGAGCACTAAGACACAGAGAGTGTGTGGCTTACCGCTTGTCGGCAATCTCCAAGGAAAAGAGAGCATTGGCGGCAGTCGGCCGAGGCACGAAACGACACTGGGAGAGGATGGCCGGATCATGTCGAAGAGACTGCTCATACTGAAGGCCGGCCTGGTGGTCTGGGTGCTGTGGCACCTGGGCTTCGGATATCTCTCGACCTTCGATCCTCAGTTGGGCGCCGACGTTGTCGGGTGGAGCACCCCAGACGGCTGGAACGACGAGCTGCTGGCCATGAGTAAGCAGTACGGCATGGTGATGTTCCTGCTGGCCGGCGTTTACCTGATCATGCTCTTCGACCCCCTGCGCTATCTGAACCTGATCTGGGTTGCCGTCGGCGAGCAGGTCCTGGGCATCGCCTATGGCTTCTACATCTTTGCGCAACTCGGTCAGTTGACGCCGACGCAGCTCGCCGTCCAGGTCGCCGTCAATGCCCTGCTGATCGTCGGCATGGTGATTCTCTGGTTCGGTTTGCGCCGGCTGCCGCAAGCGCAGCCCGCGTAGGAATCGCTCAGTCGACGAAAGCCTTTTCGATCACGTAGTCACCCGGGGCAGCATTTGAGCCTTCTTTGAGACCGGCGGCCTCGACCAGCGCCCGGGTGTCCGCGATCATCGCCATGGAGCCGCAAATCATCACCCGGTCGCCGACCGAGTCGAGACCGAGGATGCCGAGGTCGCGGAACAGGCGCCCGCTTTCGATCAGGCTGGTGATGCGGCCGAAATGAACGTGGTCCTCACGGGTCACGCTGGGATAATAGGTCAGCCGAGTGGATGCGATCTCTCCAACCAGGGGATCCCGCGCCAGCGCCGCCACCAGATTGGCACCGTATTGCAGATCTTCGATACCGCGGCAGGTGTGGGTGAGCACGACCTCGTGGAATTTCTCATAGGTTTCCGGGTCGCGTACCAGGCTGGCGAAGGGAGCGATGCCGGTGCCGGTCGAGAAGAGAAAAAGTCGGTCACCATGCTTGAGGGCGTCGAGCACCAATGTACCGGTCGGCTTGCGCCCCAGCAGGACCTGATCGCCTGGCTTGACGTGCCGCAGGCGCGAGGTCAGCGGCCCGTCCTTCACCTTGATCGAGAAGAAGTCGAGCCCGTCGTCCCAGGACGGACTGGCGATGGAGTAGGCCCGCAAGATCGGCCGCCCCTCGACGATAAGGCCCAGCATCACGAACTCGCCGGAGCGGAAGCGGAAGCTGGCGGGACGGGCGACCCGCAGGGAAAACAGCTCATCCGTCCAATGATGCACGCTCTGGACGGGCACCTGGAGGACCGACTGAGGCAGGACAAGACTCTGAACACCCATACACTGCGCTCCTGGCAGGTTGTTTGACGGTAAAGCGGCGGGACCACTGGTGGGTCGCAGGGGCCACAGGCTGGCGGGGCGTCGCACCGGGCCGGCCGTACGACGTCCTAGTGTCTACCGGATGTTATTGCAAATAAAACTCATTCGCAATAACATCCGGTTGTCATGCCCTACCCTCGGCCATTCCTCGGTTTCAGTCGGCCCGAGCCGGGCGGCTCAAACACCGCCGTAGCGAAACGCCAGGCCAAGCCACACGAACGCGAGCGCCAGCACGGTGACAGCGACGATATGGGCACCAAGCATCGGCAGGCGCGCGGCATCGAGCCGCGGAATGATGGAGAGCCGTGCATGAACGGCCAGCGCGATCGTTGCGGCCAGACATGCGAGCTTGAGGCAAATGGTCAGCGCCACGGGGTCGCTCCAGTCGGCCCAACTGGCAATGTCCGGCAGCAGCAGATAGGCGAGCCAAAGCCCGGTCACGACCTGGAGGGCCATGGCGGGCAGCCCGATCCGCTCGTAGATGCGCTCGAAGCCGCGCACCAGGTCCGGATCGCGCTTCGCCAAGGCTTCCGGCAGCAGGCTGACGGCGAGCACCAGGTGTCCGCCGACCCAGACGGAGCCGGCGGCGAGATGAACGAAAAGAAGCGTCTGGTGCATCGCTGGCTAGGGTGGCGGACTCTCGCCCGTCAAATCGGACCTCTCTCCATGTGCCTTGTTAGCATGCCGGCCGGGTGCGCCATAACCCGCGTTGCGAGGCGCGGTCTCGGCCTGGTCGCCGGCGCGCTCCTCATGTCGATCGCTGCGGCCGCCGCCGCGGACCTCGAGATCCTGGTGGATCGCTATCCCGACAGGCTGGAGCTCTTCCTCTCGACCCGGGCCGACAATCTGGTCCGCGTGTTCGGCTTGCCGCCGGAGGGTCTCGCCGATGCGAGCGGTACGGTGGATTTCGCGTCGCTGCGCAACGGGACTTGGGAGATCGGCGATGCGCTGCTCAGCAAGGTGCCTGCCGCGCTCGACGGCGCGCCTGTCGCCTTCGAGGCCATGTCGCTGATGGTGCATCCGGTCAACAGCCCTTTGTCTGTCGACACGCCCTTCGATGCCTTGCTGGCACTCAGCGTCTGTTCGGCCGAAGAGCCCGAACGGCCCCTGACGCTCGCCGAGTTGCAAGGCTATGTCGGATACGTGGCCTATGTCGCGGATGCGGGCGGCGCGCTCACCCTCCGGCTGCCGAAGACCGGGCGGGGCGACCTTCGCATCGCCGTGCGGGAGTTCGGGGCGGGCCAAGCGAGCGGCCGCTATGAACTGACCGTTCCCGATGGCGGGCTGGTCGAGATCACCGACCGGCTGCAGCCCCATAGTGCGATCGCCTGGATACTCTTCATGATCGGCAGCGGCCTCACCGCAGGCGGCACGCTGCTCTGGTCGCGCCACGCGCGGGCCCGGCCGAGTCCCGAGTCCGCCGTAAGGCTCAACAGCCTTGGCGCTGATCGGCGGTCATGTCCTCGAGGTAGCCCGCCGGCGGATTGAGGCCGAGCATCGCCCCGACCTCGTACCAATCCTGCGCAAGGCAGAGGTCCTTCGGCACGCCGTGAATGCCGTGCTCGTGCAGCCTGCCCAGAACCACGGCGGAAAGGGCATCACCTTGCGTAACCGCAGATCCGAGCCAGTACAGACCCTCATCGATGCGGTCGTCGCTCTCGTCATTGCCGATGAGGAAGAGGCCGAGCCCATGCTGCGCATCGACATGGTCGTGCTCCGCCGCGAAGCGAAGGTACTTCTCCGCCACGACCAGATCGTCGGCACCGCGGGAATGGGACGCAAGGAAAGCGCCGAGGTGATAGGACGCCTCGGGGTCCCCGGCCGTGGCGGCCCGCGCAAGCTGTTCGATCGCGACGATGCCTTGGGTGGATTCGCCGGTGTCTTCAGTGGAGCCCGCCTCTAGGGACTGGGACCACGACAACATCGTGGCGACCGCGATCGACAGGCCTGGGACGAGGCGACGGAACGGCCGGCAGTTTCTTCGAATAACCACGCACCACCTCTCACATGTCTAAATTCGTGGACAGCAAAACGCGTTTCATCTAACAGTTACCATGCTTGCGAATGACTCGCATTAGCAAGTAGAAAATCCCTTGGCCAGCCGTTTGCGGGCCGGAATCGGGACAAAGCAGCGGAGGTGTCGGATATGCCCTTGATTTCGCGAAGAGAAGCGCTGTTGGTTGCAGGTGGCCTCGTCTTGGTGCCGCCGTCGCTTGCTGTCGCCGCCGAGCACACGATCGAAATGCTGAACAGGCATCCGGACGACAAAAAGAAGCGCAATGTCTTCCTGCCTCGCATCCTGACCATCCAGCCGGGGGAGACGGTGAACTTCGTCACCGTCGATCGAGGGCACAACAGCGCTTCGATCGACGGGATGCTGCCGGAGGGCGCAGCCGAGTGGAAAGGCAAAGTCAGCAAGGACGTCGCGGTGACCTTCGATACGCCGGGCTACTACGGATATCTCTGCACCCCGCACTACGCCCTCGGCATGGTGGGGCTGATCATCGTCGAAGGCGAGGGCAAGCTCGCCAATCTGGAAGCGGCGAAAGCGGTCAAGCACCGCGGTCGGGCCAGGGCGGAATTCGAGGAGATTTGGGCTGAGGCGGAAGCAGGCGGCCTCTTGAGCTGATCCGCCTGCAGCAGCCGGCCGCGCTTGGGCGACCGGCTGCCGTCGAGCTTTTTCGCCGAGAAGGGCATCAGGCTGTCTGCGCCGTCGGCGCCGCATGACTATGGGCGGCGCGGGCGGCGCGACGCTCCGCCCTTATGAGCCAGACCACCGCGAGGCCGGCGAGGCTGGCGAAGACCACGCCCGCGGCGACGAAGCCCATGGGCTCCCAGGCCTCCATGGCGGCGCCGAAGGCCGGCGGGCCACCCAGCGTGCCGAGCTGGTAGAGTACCAGGAAGGCGGCGTTGGCGGCGGCCAGGTCCCTGACCGGCAGGCGCTCACCCAGGATGGCGAGGCCCAGCGTGTAGTAGGCGCAGGCCACGCCGCCAAGGACGAAGACGGCCACCAGGGCCAAGATGGGACTCTCCGCCACGGCGAGGCCGGCCGGGATGGCCAAGGCCACGAAGCCAACGATCAGCCCGAGCATCAGCCGCTCGCGCCGCATGCGGTCGGCCAGCCAGCCGAACAGGAAGGCGAGCACGACGCCGCCCCAGAGAAAGGCGCTGACCAGATGCAAGGCCGTATCGGCGTTGGCCCCCTGGCGCAGGGCGAAGTTCGGCAGCAGCGAGATGTAGGCGTACTCGATGACGCCGGCGACCAGGGCGCCGACCATGCCGATGGGCACGGCGCGCGCGATGGTCAGGAAGCTGCCCGAGGCGTGCGCCTCCATGGGCGGCGCCAGACGCCAGGCCAGCACCAGCGGAATGCTGGCCAGGAGCAGCGCAGCCCCACCCAAGAAATAGGGCGCGTGCCCATCCATCGGCAGGACGCCGAGCGCAATCGGACCCGCGCCGTAGCCGCCGAACAGCGCCACCACATAGAGCGCCAGCACCCGGCCGCGCGTCTCCTCGCTGCTGACGCTGTTGATCCAGGTCTCGCCGAGCAGCCAGGGGAAGAGCAGGCCGAGGCCCATCAGAAAACGCAGGACCATCCAGCCCTCGACGCTCTGCCACAGGGGCAGCAGGGCGAAACCGATCAGGCCCAGCACGCAGCCGCCCGCCATGGCGGGCACGAAGCCGAGACGGGCCGAGATGCGCGGCGCGAAGGGCAGCAGCACGAGGGCGGCCAGCGCCGGCATGCCGGCGGCGAGGCCGGTCACCCAAGCGGGCGCCCCCCACGCTTCGAAGGTGAGCGAGGTGAGCGGATAGCCGACGCCGTGCGCCAGCCCGAGAAAGAAGGTCGCCACGACGACGACGGCGATGCCGAGCGCGCGATCGTTTCGGCTCAGAAATGAGGTCGAGGCTGTTGCCATGGAGAGTCTCCTGAAGAGTCGTCCGTCTCCCCAGCGCCCAGGGCACCGGAGACTTGATTTCTGCACTGCAAAGATATAAATTCTGCACTATAGAGATTTCAAGAGGACTCGTTGATTTGCCGAGAAAATCTGCGCGGCCCGGCCCCAAGGGCCTGGCACCGGAGGAGATCGTGATGGCCGCCATCGCGGTCATGGAGGAGGAGGGCCCGGGCGGCTTCAGCGTCCGCAAGGTCGCGGCGCTGATCGGCTGCGACGTCATGGCCGTGCTCTATCACACCAAGTCCAAGGAGGGGCTGGAGCGGGCCATGGCCGATGCGCTCAACGCGCGCCTGGTGCCGGTCGACCCGGAAGCGCCCTGGCGGACCCGGCTGGCCGAGCTGGCCTGGCAGTACCGGGCGCTGGCGCTGACCTTCCCCAAGACCTTTCCGCTTCTACTCCGGTTCTGGGTCACCGGCCCGGCCGACTACCGCCACGCCGAGATGGTCTACCAGGCGCTGGAAGATGCCGGCCTGCCCGACGAGGAGGTCGTCGACTGCTGCTTCGGCTGGTACGCCAGCGTGCTGGGCCTCGCCGCCGCCGAAGCCGGGGGTCTATTGCAGCCGGCCAGCGCCGAGATGCTGGCCGAGGTCGAGAGCCTCTCGCCGGCCGACTATCCCATCACCGTCCGCCTGCTGCCGGCCTTCCGCGCACAGCAGGACGGCCGCAGCTTCGCCCTGATGGTAGAAGCCACCCTCGCGGGCATCGAGCGGACGTTGGTCGACCGCTGAGACGCGCCCCGCTGATGTCCGTTTCAATACGGAAACGCCTTGTCTTGTCCGCTGCGCGGACATCCCCCACCCTGACCCTCCTCCTCGAGGGGGGAGGGAATTCTGCTTTTACCGCAGCAACTTACACCTCCACCCTTGAGGGGGAGGTCGGCGCGCAGCGCGGGGTGGGGGGTGGCGCGCAGCGCCGAGGCGAAAAGGGACTGGTCTTCCGGCAAGTCCCCGTCCTGCCCAAAGACGCGATACCCAAACCCTCCCCAACAATACCGCACGCCTTAACCGGACAGCAGTGGACGCACCCCGGGATTAGACATCGAGCAACCGTCGGCAGAGGGCACGGGGAAGCGAGTCAGCGGGCCAGGCTGGGGACCCAAAGCGCCAGCTCGGGCACGAACCAGACGGCCATGACGACGAGGAAGATGGTCAGCAGGAAGGGCCAGCAGGCCCTGACCACCAGATCGAAGGGCACCTGGGCGATCCGGGTCATGACGAAGAGCACCATGCCGAATGGCGGCGTCGCCTCTCCGATCACCAGCACCATGATCATGATGACGCCGAAGTGGACCGGGTCCATGCCGATGCTGACCGCGATCGGGACCAGGATCGGCGTCAGGATGTTGAGCGAGACGGCCACGGCCATGAAGCAGCCGACGATCAGCAGGAAGGCCACGATCATCAGCATGACCAGGGTCGGATCGGTCGTGATCCCGGCAATGCCGTCGGCAATGGTCTGAGGCAGGCGGGCGCGAGTCAGGATCCAGGCGAAGAGGCCGGAACAGGCCAGGATGAACATGATGATGGCGGAGTCGAAGGCCGACTTCCGGAAGACCCGCGCCAGGCCACGCAAGTCGACGGAGCGGTGTATGACCACCGCAACGATGGTTGCCCAGAGCGCAGCGATCGCCGCCGACTCCGTCGCAGTGAACAGGCCGGCCAGAATGCCGCCGATCAGGATGAGAGGCGTCAGCAAGGCCCAGATTGCCCGGCCGAACCAGGCGACCAGCGCGCGCCAGCCCGGGAAGGGCTGCGAGGGCAGACGCCGGCGGCGCGCCATCAGGGCCACCAGGATCATCATGCTGACGGCCATCAGCAGTCCCGGGATGGCGCCGGCCAGCAGCACGTCGCTGGGCGAGACCTCGGCCAAGACCGCAAAGATGATGGCGGCGATGGACGGCGGAATGATCGGGCCGATCAAGGCGCTGCCGACCGTCACGCCGATCGAGGTGCGGTCGTCGTACTTGGCCTCGCGCATCGCCTTCAGCTCGATGGCGCCAAGCCCGGCGGCATCGGCGGTGCCGGAGCCCGACATGCCGGCGAAGAGCATGGAGGCGAGAACGTTGACCTGGGCCAGCCCGCCGCGCCAGTGACCCACCAGCGCATTGGCGAAGCCGAACAGGCGGGTCGTCGCGCCCGACTCGTTCATCATGTGGCCGACGAAGAGAAACAGCGGAATGGCCAAGAGGGTAAAGGAGTCGATCGTCCCCACCAGCCGTTGGGCGATGATCTCGAAGGGAATCGCATCCAGCCCGCGGACCACCCCGAAGTAACCGAGGCTGGCCGCGCCCAACGCAAAGCCAGCCGAGACCCCGAGCAGCAGCAACAGGACCAGCGCCGCCAGCAGCCAAAGCGCAGCGATCACTGGGGCGCCTCCGGATACTTTGGCGGCTGGGCAGCGGCGAGGGCCAGCAGGCCCTGGCGCAGCTTTTCCACCAGGACGAAGATCGACAGCAGACTGCCGAGGAAGGGAGCGAGATAGATGTGTCCCTGGTGCAGGAAGGTGATCGCCGGCAGCGACAACCCCCAATTGGAGCGCATCAAGAGGAAGGCACCCGTGGCGATGGCCGCCAGCAGCACCAGCATGATCAGGGCATAGGCGAGGCGCAGGACGGCCAAGCTGCGCGGCCCGGTCAGGACAAAGCGGTCGATCAGATCGATGCGCACGTCACCTTCGGCATGGACCACCATCACCAGACCGAGGAAGACGGCATAGATGTTCAGCAGGCGGGCACCATCCTCGCTGAAGATCATCGAGACGCCGAAATAGCGATAGAAGACCTGAGCCAGCACCATGACCAGGAAGCCGGCGAAGCAGAGCGCAGCGAGGGCCATCGACGCCCTCGCTGCGGCATCCGCCAAACGCTGCATGCTCAATTGCTTTCCGTGCTTGCCGCGACGGCAGCCTCCCAGACGCCCTCGTCCAGCAGGTCCCGCGCGGCCTTCTCGACGACCGGCAGGGCGGCCTCGCGGAACGCCGGCTTGGGTTCGACCACGGTCAGCCCCGCGGCCTGGATGTTGGCGACGATCTGCTGGTTGAGCCGCTCGGCCTCGGCGTCGGCCGCGGCGGTCGCCGCATCGACGGACTCCTGCATCGCCGCACGCTGTGCGTCCGAAAGATCCTCCCAGAAGTCCTGGTTGATCATCACGGTCATGTAGCTCTGCTGGTGGCGGGTCGCGATCAGATAGTCGGAGACCTCGTGCAGGCGCCGCCCCCAGATATTGGAGAGCATGTTCTCCTGCGCATCGATGACGCCGCCCTGCATGGCCGAGAAAACCTCCTTGGAGGGCATCGGTGCGATCGTCGCCCCCAGGCCGCTCCAGATCGCAATCCACAAGGGAATCTCGGGCATGCGGATCTTGATGCCGTCGAGTTCGTCCGTCGTGCTGAAGCTGCGGCCCCGCGTGGTGGTCCAGCGGGCGCCCTGGTAGTAGTAGCCGAGCACCACGGCGTTGCCGCGCTCGGCCAGGGCCTGCTCCATACGCTGGCCTACAGGTCCATCGAGAAAGCGCTGCACCGCGTCGTAGCTCTGGAAGAGGTAGGGAACCAGGGTGGCGTCGAGCTCGGGATAGTAGAGCGACGAATGGATGACGCCGAGCTGGATCGTCGTCTCACCGAGACGCACCAGATCGATCAGCTCCCGCTCGGCGCCGAGCTGGCTGTCCATGAAAACCTCGACAGTAAGCTCCGGCGCGCGCTGTCCCAGCTCCGCGACCAGGCTATCAACGAAGACCTCGTTGATACCGCTGTTCGGCGCCGAAGAGGCCAGCGTGACGGTCTGGGCCTGCGCCGAAAAGCTCAGGGCCGAAAAGCTCAGGGCCGAGACGGCGAGAAAGGCCGCCAGTGGGAGTCTCATGACTGTTTCCTCTTTTGTTGTGCGGCCGCTTCTCGTCGCCGCTTTTGTCGTCTTCCTTTGCTGCCGCTGCCGCGGTTCTTATCGTTGCATCGGGAGAGCCGGCCGCGGTGCCGCGACCGGGCCTCGCTATCGGGCGTGACGCCGTTCGAAGGCGTAGACCTCGTCGAAGCCCATCAGGCGTCCGAAATCTTCGAAGGCGTAGAGGTTGAGGTCCGCGCCTACTGTTGAGCCGCGCTGCTTCAAGCTTTGCATGCCACCTCCGGATGATCTGGACGTCGATTGCATCGTTGTATACAATAAAGCGATGACTTGATGCCCGGAGTCAAGATGTGGGCTTTGTTGTACACAACAGAGCCGTCGAGGCGTCAAACAGCGGTGACGGCGGCATGACGACTTCCAGCGAACGGGTCTATCGCCTGCTGCGCGACGGCATCGCCTCCGGGCACTTCCAGGCCGGCGAGCATCTCAAGGAAGGTGAGCTGGCCGCGCGCTTCGGCGTCAGCCGGACCCCGGTTCGCAGCGCGCTGCAGCGGCTGGCCAACGACGGCTTTGCCAAGCTGGCCGCGCACACCGGTGCGGTGGTGCGTGGCTACAGCCCGCGCGACATGATCGAGATTTTCGAGGTGCGCGCCCTGCTCGAACCGCACGCGGCCCGCCTGGCGGCCGCCAATCGCACCGACGAGCAGGTCGAACGTCTTTACGCGCTCTGCGATCGCATGGAGGCCCTGGCCGGACTACAGGCCTCGGCGGTCGCAGCCATTGCGCCCCTGAACAACGAATTTCACCAGGTCCTGCTCGAAGCGGCGGATCAGCAGCACCTCTGTCTGGTCGCCAAGAGCTTGATCGAGCTGAACATGGTCATGCGCTCCTACCGGGAGTTTCAGATCCCCGACCTGGAGCGGAGCTTCGCCGAACACCGCCGGCTGGCCTCTGCGGTCGAGCAACGCCAGCCGGAGCTGGCGGAGGGGTTGATGCGGGCGCACATCTATGCCGCCCGCGCCAACTTCCTCGTCGCGGAGTCCGAGGACCGCCGGTAAGGCTGTCCCTTCGCGACGAGGGGCGAGGCCACCTTGGCCCCCTTCGGGCGGACGCGGATCAGTCTCTGCCTGCCGCCGGCTCCCGACACAGCGGCGCGATAAGATCGGCGGCGGCCTCGGCGCCGCGTTCCTCGGCCATGCGGTCGCCCAGCACCTGCGCCTTGTGGCGGACGGTGGCGGACTGCAGCTCGCGCAGCGCGGACGCGACGCGGTCCTGCGTCAGGCGCTTGAGGGGCAGGGGCGCGGGGCCGACGCCGAGCCGGGCGACCATGCGGCCCCAGAAGGGCTGATCGCCGAACAGCGGGCAGATCAGGGTCGGCCGCCCCCAGCGCAGGCCGGCGTGCGTTGTCCCGGCGCCGCCGTGGTGCACCACCGCCCGGCAGCGGGGAAACAGCCAGTCGTGCGGCAGGCTGTCGACGACGTGGAGATGCTCGGCAGCCGGCGCCTCGGCCAGTGCGCCCCATCCCTTGGCGAGGATGGCCCGCGTCTTCGTCTCGGCCAGCCCGCCGAGAAGGGCGGCGGCCGGGTCACCGCGCCGGACCTCGGGCATGCTGCCGAAGCCGATGTAGACCGGCGGTGGCCCGGCCTCGAGGAAGCGAACGAGGTCGCCCGGCGGCTCCCAGTCCGGCGCCTCCGGTAGGACCCAATCGCCGGTGACATGCTCCTCGGGGCCCCAGTCCGGCGGCTTGGGCACGATGTGGCGGCTGTGCGCGTGCAGCCGGGGGACCGGCTTGCCCTGTGGGTGATAGCCGGCGAGGACGTCGAGGCCGGGGCGGGCCGTCTCCTCCGGATGCCGCTGGAACCATGTGCGCAGCAGCAGGCGATAGGCGAGCCACATGGCACCGACCACGGCGCGGCCCGACAGGCGGTTGGCCAGCGGGCCGAGGTCGGGCAGCGGCAGCAGCGGGTTGGGAAAGCCGCCGGTCGGCACGTAGGCCGGCTGCAGGAAGGCGGGCAGGGCGAGGGCGCCGAGCGCGCGGGCGGCGTAAGGCGCCAGGACGGCCTTGGGGTGATAGACGATCACCCGAGGCTGCACGGACCGGGCGATCGACCAGCTCTCGTCGAGCTGGCGCTGCATCACCTCCCGGCTGGCGCGGAAGGCCCTGAGCCAGCCCCGCGGCGACTCCATCGCCGCCTTGATCTCGGGCTCTTCCATGGCGGCCTGCGGGTCGAAGGACAGCGGTGCCGCCGTCAGCCCGTGGCCTTCGATCAAGCGCTCGAAGCCCTTGCCGGTGCTCAGGGTCACCCTGTGACCGCGCGCGGCCAGCACGGCGCCCAATGCGACGAAGGGCTGCACGTCGCCGCGCGAGCCGAGGGTGAGCAGCAGGATGTCGGTCAAGGCTGTCCTCTTTGTCACTGTCCGTCGGTCGCCAGGTGCTTGAGAGAGGACAGGGACGCAAGTTGTGTCAGGTCTCCAGCCGCCGCAACAGTCATGGGACCTTCAACGCTGCCACGCATGGCTGCGGGGGATGGCCGCGGGGGATGACCGCGCCCGACCGCTCGTAGGGTTCTGCGACGACGGAAGGGCGAAGCCAATGGCGGGCGAAGAACCGGACCATCCCATCGCGACGGCGAGGCAGACGTGAGCGCAGAGGCTTTCGCGATCCCTGCCGCGGCGGAGCACGGGCTAGAGGTCGTGGCGGCGACGACGGAAGAGGGGCCGCTTGCGGGCGAAGCGCTGGCACTGCTGCGCTCCGCCGAAGGCATGGCGGCAATCGCCGAGCTGCTGCTGCAACAGGGCCGCTTCGAGGAGGCCCGAGCGCTCTACGGCGAGGTGGCCGCGCGCGAACCCGACGACGCGGCAGCCCAGCGCGCCCTGGCGGCGCTCGAGGCCGAGACCGGCGAGCGGGAGCGCGCGCAGAGCCGCCTGCGAGCTTTATACGCACGCAACCCGACCTCCGACCTCGGCGGCAGCGGCGCGCCCGCGTCGCCGCTCGTCCTCAAGGTCCGCGGCTTCAGCGGCACCGAGATCATGCTGGCCTGCGGCGAGGCGGGCTGGGCACCCCGCCTGCGCGGCGGGCATTTCTCGACCAAGTACCTGATCGAGGACCCCGATTTCGCCCTGCGCAGCTTCACCATCGCGGGCGACAACCTGGAGCGCGCCGGCGCCGTCCCGCCGCACGACCTCATCCTCAACAGCATCGCCGACCCGGATGTCGAAGGGGCCTCGCTCGACAGCCTGGCGCGCTATCTCGCCCGACATCCCGAGGCCCAGGTCATCAACCGCCCGGAGCGGGTATGGGAGACGGCGCGCGACCGCAACTGGCAGCGCCTGGAGGGACGCGACGGCATCGCCTTTCCGCGCACGCTTCGGCTGTCGCTGTCGCAGGCCGGGCCGGAAGAGCTTGCCCGCCTGCTCGCGCGCTTGGAGGTCGCCTGCCCCTTCATCATCCGCAAGGCCGGCACCCAGACGGGGCGCACCACGGCGCTGATCGGGAACGGCGAAGACCTCGCCGCCTATGCCCGCTGCGGTCTGGAGGGGGACTACTTCGCGATCGACTATCGCCCCCTCCTTTGGCGCGGCGCCTACTTCCGCAAGCTGCGGCTCTTTTGCATCGACGGCACCTACTACCCGGTGGTTTGCCACCTCGACCGCGTCTGGAACGTGCATGGCAGCAACCGCAAGGAGGTCATGCGCACGCGCCCCGAGCTGATGGCTGAGGAAAAGCGCTTCCTCTCCGACTGGCGCGCCTATGTGGGCGCCGCCAACACGAGGCGCCTGGAGGACCTGGCCGCGCTGGTCGGCCTGGAGTTCTTCGGCATCGACTTCACCTTGGAGGACTCGCGGGAGGGGTCCGGCGGGATCTTCATCTACGAGCTGAACCCCGCCATGCGCCACTCCTTCGATCACGCGCAGAGCTTTCCCTACAAGCTGCCCCACGACCGGGCGATCACGGCGGCCTTCACCCGCATGATCGAAGACCGGCTCGCGGTGCGAGGACGTGGCGGCACCAGGGACTTCGACCGGCCGAACAGCAGAGGGATGCGATGAGCGCAAAGACAGCCGACGAGAGCGAGACCCCGCACCAGCAGGACGAGGATGAGACGGACGGGGTGGCAAAGACCAGCCGCCGCGCGCTCGCCCTCGCCATGGCCAGCGTGGTGCTGGCCTCCTGCACGCGCATCGACCTGCGCGGGCCCGACGGCCGCATTCAGGTGGACACCCGGCGCAGAGGGTACGACCGCCGCCGCAGCTACCACGACGATGACGACGACGACTGAGCCGGCGCGATCCTAAGCGACGCCCTGCCGGGCCGCGAGCGCCGGGGGCAGCCGCTTCCGCTCTCCCGTCAGGCCGCTGCCTTCGCTCGGACCGGCGCTCACTTGGAGAGCTTGAGCATCACCGTGCCGATCAAGGTGGTGCCGATGGAGG
This sequence comes from Rhodovibrionaceae bacterium, assembly GCA_028282405.1. GTDB lineage: Bacteria > Pseudomonadota > Alphaproteobacteria > Kiloniellales > DSM-21159 > JANQMX01. The sequence continues at coordinate 196 of JANQIA010000467.1, read as the reverse complement.
CTAGGCGCGCCAGGTTCAGGCGTTCCTTGAGGAAGAAGACCCCGAAGAGCACGGCGAAGACCATGCTGGTCTCGCGCACCGCGGAGACCATCGCCATGGGCGCCTGGGTCATGGCCCAGATGACGATCCAGTAGGCCAGGAGCGAGACCATGCCGGCGAGCGCGCCGAGCTTCCAGGCGCCGCGCAGCGAGTCGGT
>JANQIA010000443.1 GCA_028282405.1 Rhodovibrionaceae bacterium | reverse complement strand
TCCTGCGGCTCGCAGAGATAGTCGACCGGGTCGCCGTTGATGGTGGTGGAAACCTTGATCGTGGTCATGCCGTTCCTTTCGCGCGTTCCAGCGCCTTTTCGGCCGCGCGGCGCGCCAGCACGCCCGCGACCTTGATACGGAATTCTACGGTGCCGCGCTTGTCGTCGATCGGGCTGCAGGCGGCAGACGCCGCGGCGGCGAGCGCCTCCAGGGCGGCGGCGTCGACCTGGGTACCGATCAGGCTGTCGGCTGCCGCTTCGACCAGGAGTACGCGGGGGGCGACGGCGCCGAGCGACACGCGAGCCGCTTGGCAGGTGCCCTGCTCGTCCAGGGAGAGGCTGACAGCCGCGCCGACCACGGCGATATCCATCTCGGTGCGCGGAATGAAGCGCAAGTAGGCATCGCCGGAGCGGGGCGGGCGCGCGGGCAGGAAGACCGACTCGACCAGCTCGCCCTTCTGCAACGATGTCTTGCCCGGCGCCTCGGCGACCGCCTCGGCAGGCAGCTCGCGGCGCCCATTAGGTCCGACCAGGGTGACGGTTGCTCCGGCAGCCACCATGGCCGGAACGCTGTCGGCCGCGGGTGAGGCGTTGCAGAGATTGCCGACCATGGTGCAGCGGCCCTGGATTTGGGTCGAGCCGATCAGCTCGGCCGCCTCGACCACACCGGGCCAGGCGGCGCCGAGCGCGGCATGCTCGCCCAGCTCGGCTGAGGAGACGGCTGAGCCGATGCGAAAGCCGCCGTTCTCTTCGCTGATCCGGCGCATGACGTCGATGCGCTTGATGTCGACCACCAGATCAGGTTCGACCATGCCGGAGCGTAGCTGAACGAGAAGGTCGGTCCCGCCGGCCAGCACGCGGGCAAGGCCGGTTTCGGCAGCCAGGAGCTGCACGGCAGCCTCTGTCGTATCAGGAGCTTCGTAACGCATTGTAATCCTTCGGTTCTTCCCTGGGCATCGATGCCGCCGTTTCGGTGCGCGCAGCCGTCGGCGACTTGTGTGCGCACTCTACGTCGATTGGCTCCCGCGGACCAGTCTGCTTTCCGAATGCCTTGCTAAGAAAAATCCGAGGGCTGAGCTGGCGTGGCGGCCAGACGCGCCAAGCCTTTGAAGGCCGGGTGGAGGGCGGTGATCAACCAGGTCGGAATGGCTTCGAGATAGGGTGTCATGCGGCCCTTTGCCTCGAAACGCGCGCGAAAGCTGGAGCGCTGCAGTTGCTCCTCGAGACGCGGGAGAATCCCACCGGCCAGGTACACCCCGCCGGTAGCGCCGGTGGTGACGGCGATACTGCCGGCCGTCGCGCCGAGCAGCCCGAAGAAGAGCGCCAGAGTATCGTTGGCTTGCCGCTCTCCGGCTTCCGCCTGCGCGACGATTTCGGCAGCCGGCCTCGCGGGTTGCGTTTCCCCGCCGAGCGTCGCGAGCGCCTGATCCAGCCGGGTCAGCCCCGGGCCCGATACGGCGTCCTCGACGGCGACATGCCCGAGATCGCGGCGCAGCAGCGCGATGACCCGCTCTTCTTGCTCGTTTCCGGCCGCGAGCGTTGCGTGCCCGGACTCGGTCGGCACGACCCGGCCGGCGCCCTCGGGTTCCGGAAGGTAGAGCGCCGCGCCGAAGCCGGTGCCGGGGCCGATCACAACCTTGGGGTCGTTGGCGGATCCCTCGTCTTCCGCTCCCGCTGCGCCCACCGCTGCGCGCTCGTCCGCGGTCAGCGTGGGCAGACAGTAGGCGAGCGCCAGGAAGTCGTTGACCACAAGCGCGCGGCTCAGCCCGAAGGTGCGGCGGAGTTCATCGCCGTCGATGCTCCAGGCCGCATTGGTCAGCTGCGCCCGGTTCTGCGCCACCGGGCCGGCGACGGACAGAACGGCCTGGCGCGGCGCAGCCCCGAACTCTGCCACGACATGGCGGATGGCCGCGTCGATCGTCGGAAAGGCCGCCGTTTCCAGTTGGGTAACAGGGCCGGAGCGCGCGTCCTCGAGGAACGCGAAGCGGGCGTTGGTGCCGCCGATGTCGCAGAGCAAAGCCGGCCCAGGGATGGTGCCCCCACTCATGGCGACCCTGCCGTCACCGCCTTTGCGAGGCGAGGGTATTGAGGAAGTTCTCGAACCAGTCGGATACCTGATAGGAGACGAGGTGCTGGAACATGGGATGCCAGCGAAACACGCGCTCCTCCCGCGAGATGTCGAGCGCGCGGGCGAGCGACTGGGCCATGCCCTCGATATCGTGCGGGTTGACCAGCAGGCCGCCGGTCATTTCCTGCGCTGCGCCGGCGAAGCGCGAGAGGACCAGAACGCCCGGGTCCTTCGGGTCCTGGGCGGCGACGAATTCCTTGGCCACCAGGTTCATGCCGTCGCGCAGCGGCGTGATGAAGCCGACGTCGGCCAAGCGCAGGAAGCCGGCGATGGTCTCGCGCGCGAAGCCTTTGTTGAGGTAGCGGATGGGCACGTAGTCGAGGTCGGCATAGCGGCCGTTGATTTCGCCGGCCTTGGCTTCCAGCGCCTTGCGGATCTCCATGTACTCCGGAACGTCGCCACGGGAGGGCGGGGCAATCTGCACGAAGGTGACCTTGCCGCGCAGATCGGGATGCTCCTTCAGCATCAGCCCAAAGGCTTCGAAGCGCTCGACCAAGCCCTTCGTGTAGTCCAGCCGGTCGACGCCGAGCACCAGCCGGCGGTCGATCAGGCTGCCGGCCAGGCGCCGCGTCGGGGCCGCTGCCGCCGCCCGCTGCGCCATGGCGATGACGTTGTCTGTGTCGATGCTGATGGGAAAGGCCCCGAAGCGAAAATAAAGGCCGTCCAGATAGACGGCCCCATCTTCCGATAGCTGGGCGTCGGTTTCCCGTCGCAAATACTGTTCGAAGGCGAGGACATCCCATTCCGTCTGGAAGCCCACCAGGTCGTAGTGGCTCAGCTCCTGAACGACCTCGCGGTGGTCGGGCAGGGTGACGTAGAGCTCGCTCGGTGGCCAGGGGATGTGCTGGAAATAGCCGATGCGGTTGGTGACGCCGCGTCGCCGCAGCTCCTGGCCCAGGGGTATGAGATGGTAGTCGTGGACCCAGATCAGATCGTCTTCCCTGAGCATGGGAAGCAGGCAGTCGGCAAAGAACGAATTGACCCGGCCATAGCCCAGGCGTGCGCGGTGCTGGAAGTTGGCGTTCTCGAGGCGGTAGTGGAAGAGCGGCCAGAGGACGCGATTGGCGAAGCCCGCATAGTACTCTTCGTAGTCGGTCGGTGAGAGATCGACCGTGGCGAAGGAGAGATTGCTCTGCTCCAGCACATGCGGCTCAGGCGAAGGCGTCTCGACTTTCTCGCCGGACCAGCCGAACCATATGCCGCCGCGTTCCTTGAGGCCGGCGAGGATGGCCACGGCCAGGCCGCCTTGCGCGGCCATCTGCCCGAGCTTTGAAACACTGACACGATTGGAGACGACGATCAGCCGGCTCAAAAAGCCTCCTCCCAAGTCTTGCTCAGGCGCATTGCCGAGTTGATGAGACCGACCATCG
>JANQIA010000434.1 GCA_028282405.1 Rhodovibrionaceae bacterium | reverse complement strand
ATCGGCTCCGAGATCGTCCACTCGCCGACGATGCCCGGCTTGCCGTCCTTGACCTCCGAGATCAGCATGCGGGCCCGGTTCTGATGATGCAGCTCGCTGGTGAAGGTGCGCGGGCCGAACAGGGTCGGCTCGTCCCTCATCTTCTCCAGCTCTGCGACCACGGCGGCGCTCTCGAAGGTCCCGGCGCGCTCCACCGCCTTGGCCCAGACGTCGATCAGGACATAGCCGGGGTAGGTGTACTGGGTCGCCGGACGGGCCCCGTAGCGGGCTTCATAGGCCTGGTTGAAGGCTTCGACGTCCGGGTTCGGGTCGTCGCCGTGCACGGAGCCCTGCACCGGCACGTAGAAGTCTGAGAGGTTCGGCACGGCCTCCAGCCAATAGCTGCCGTCGACCGCCGAGCCGTTCAGAATCTTCGAGTTGATGCCGGCGGCCCGGATCTGCTTCACGGCGCTCGCCGCCCCGGGGATGTAGGAGCAGAGCATGATCGCGTCCGGCTCTTGGTCCAGCCCTTTGATGCGCGAGATCTGCGTGGCGATGGAGGCATCGTCGTTATTGAAGGTGTCGCGGCCGACGACCTCGACGCCGTCGAGCCGTTCATCCATCCAGTTGGCACCGTCGCAGATGCCCTTGTTGTACTCGATGGTGGTGTCGAGCAGCTCGTAGACGGTCGTCACGCCCTTTTCCTTGTGCGACCACTCGATCATCGTCGCGCCCTGCACCGCGGCCAGGACCGAGGCCGAGAAGGAATAGGGCCCGACACCCTGGATGCCGGCTTTCACGTCCTCGGCGCAGAGGAAGAAGGAGATCTTTCCGGCGGACTGCGCGGCCAGGGCCGAGGGCGCGCCGAAGTCGTAGTCGCAGGAGACGATCATCATCTCCGCCCCCGCATCGAGCACTTCCAGTCCGGCCTTGGCCGCCTCCGCCCGGTCCGTCTTGGTGTCCGCCTCGACGATCTTGATCTGCCGGCCCAAGAGGCCGCCCGCGGCGTTGATCTCGTCGATGCGCATCAGCGCTGCCTCCTGCGCCGGCTTGTCGTAGGCTTCGAGCCATCCCGACTTGGCGGTGGCAATGCCGACGATCACCTCATCGGCCAGCGCGGCACCGGCACCGAATGCGAGGCTGCTCGCGATCAGCGCGCTGAGTGTAAGCCTGCTCTTTTGCATCCTATCTCGCTCCTCTTGCTTTGCTCTGGTCAGATTGCGGGTTTGTGGCGCCGCTCGGCCTTGGCCGGGCTGCGAGTCCACTTGAATTCACGGTTGCCAATCAGTCCGGCGGGCCGGCGGATCAGGACGAGGATCATGGCGATGCCGATCGCAATCTCCTGCGAGCCGGCAGGCAGGCTGAAGCTGGCATCGCCGACCGAGACGCCCCTCTCCAGGGTGCGGAACAGGCTGATCAGCAAGGTCACGAAGACCACGCCGGTCACGGCCCCCGAGAGAGAGCTCATGCCGCCGAGGATCAGCATGGCGAGCGCCGTGAAGGTGACGCTGAGAAAGAAGGCGTCGGGATTCACCACCCCGAGGAAATGGGCGTAGAGCGCACCGGCCACGCCGCAGAGAAAGGCGCTGCCGACGAAAGCGATGGTGCGTTGAAAGACCATGTCGATGCCCGCGGCCGCTGCCGCGACCGGCTCGTCGCGCGCCGAGCGCAGTGCCAGCCCGAAGCGGGACACCGAGTAGGCATAGGCCACCAAGATCGCTGCCGAGGCGAAGAGCCAAGAGGTCCAGATGTTGGTCTCGGTCGGGATGCCGACGATGGAGCTGGTGCCGGCCGTCCAGGCGTCCCAGTTGGAGTAGACGTTGTTGACGATCGCCAGGAACGCGAAGGTGGCGATCGAGGCGGCAATGCCGGAGAGCCGCATCAGGACCAGGCCGACGGGCACCGCCACCGCGGCGGCAAGCAGGCCCGCCAGCAGCACCGAGGGCAGAAAGGGTAGCTGCGCCTGCGCCAGGATTTCGGGCAGGCCCTTGATGGTGAACTGCTTCATCATCGGCGGCACGGTCAGCCAGGCGGTGGCGTAGGCCCCGATGCACATGAAGCCGACATGGCCGAAGCTGATCACGCCGGAGTTGCCGACGAAGAGATAGAGCCCCACCACCAGCACCATCTGCACGAACATCTCGGTGAAGGTTCGGGTGGTCACGCCGGAGGCGAAAAGATCGATCGGCACGACGATCAGCAACCCTGCTCCTATGAGCAGAAGCGGAGTCGAGATGTTGCGGAGGAACACCGAGCTGCGCTGAGCCATGGCTCACACCCGTTCCGACGAAGGACCGGCCCGGAACAGGCCCTCGGGCCGCCAGATCAGACAGGCGATGACGGCCAGATAGAGGAAGGCATCGCGGAAGGGGCGGATGTCCAACGGAAGCAGCAACTGCAGCGTCACGGAGATGGCGCCGAGCAGGAAGCCGGCGAAGACCGCGCCCTGCAGGCTGCCCATACCGCCGATGACCGTCGCGACGAAGGCGATCAGCATGATGGGCAGACCCATGCGGATGTCGGCCGTCCCGGTCTGCGAGACGAGAACCAGGGCGATGGCCCCGGCCAGAGCGCCACTGATGCCGAAGGCGAGCAGGATGATCCGGTTGGCCCGGACGCCCAGCATGCGCGCCATGGTGAAGTTCTCGGCAGCGGCCCGCATCTCAAGGCCGAAGCGCGTGCGCTTCAGGAAAAACACCAGGCCGAGCAGCAGCACGACCGTCACCAGGACGGTCAGCACCTGCAGCAGCGGGATGCTGGCGCCGAAGAACTCGACCGGCAGGCTCAGCTCCGGCCAGAGGCTGACCGACTTGGGGCGGCTGGAATAGCTGACCAGCAGGACGTTCTGGATGACGATGCCGAGGGCGAAGGAGGCGATCATCAAGACCGCCGGGTTGGCATTGCGCAGCCGCCGGAACACCACGACTTCGGAAGCGATCGAGAGCAGCGCGCCGACGCCGAGCACCGAGAGGACGATCAGCCAGCTCGGCAGGGCGCCCAGCAGCATCCCGGTCACCACCTCGGTCGAGGGGATCAAGAGGGCGAAAACGCAAAACGCGATGTAGTGGCCATGGGCGAAGTTGATCAGCCGCATGACCCCGAAAATCAGCGCGATGCCGAGCGCGCCCAGCGCATAGATGCTCCCTAGGCTGATGGCGTCGAACAGCGGTTGCAGCAGGCCGGCCATGCTCAGGCGGCCCCTTCGTAGCCGAAGTAGGCGTCGCGCAGCGCCGTTCCTTGCGAGAGCGCGACGGCATCGCCGGATAGCGCGATCTCGCCGTTGCGCAGCAGGACGAGCCGGCCACCCATCATCGAGGCCCGGACCGTGCTTTGCTCGACGATCAGCAGGGACAGTCCCTCCTTCTCCCGCAGCAGGGCAAGGGACTCGTAGACCTGGTCGACGATGTTGGGCGCCAGCCCGAGCGAGGGCTCGTCGATGGCGACCAAGCGAGAGCCGGTCATCAGGGCGCGGCCGATCACCAGCATCTGCTGCTGCCCGCCGGAAAGCAGGCCGGCAGGGATGGAGCGCCGCTCCCGAAGCACCGGAAACAAGTCGTACACGACCGTCAGCTCGGCGGCCGCGTCGCTCGCCGAGGGGCGCAGCCCGCCGGCGAGCTTGAGGTTTTCCTCGACGGTCAGGCCGGCGAAGCAATCCCGGCCCTCGGGCACCAGCGAAAAGCCGAGCCTGGCAATGACCTCCGGCGCCAGGGACGCGATCTCCTGGCCGGCCAGCCGGATGGCGCCGGCGGTCGGCCGGACCACGCCGGCGATGGTCTTCAGCAGGGTCGACTTACCGGCACCATTGGGGCCGGCGATGAACAGCGTCTCGCCTTCGTCCACCGCTAGTTCGATGCCGCGCAAAACGGTCGTACGGCCATAGCCGGCGGTCAGCCCGGCGACTTCGAGCAGGCTCATAGCACCGCCGCGTCGCTGACGATGTCCGCCTGCGTCCCCATGTAGGCGTGCCGCACCGCTTCGCTGCGGCGGATGGTCTCCGGATCGCCGGCTTCGATGATCTCACCGGAATCCAGCACCGTGATGTGCGAGCAGATGTCGAGCACCAGGCCGATGTTGTGCTCGATCACCAGCACGCCGCAGTGGCGCTCCTCGGCGATGCGGAGGATCAGGCGGCCCAGCGCCTCCGCTTCATGCACCGACATGCCGGCGGCCGGCTCGTCCATCAGGATGAAGGCCGGCCGACCGACCAGCGCGCGGCCGATGCCGACGCGACGCTCGTCGGTGTAGGGCAGCGACCCGGCCAGCTCATCGGCCAAGTCGGCGATGCCGATCCACTCGAGCACTTCTTCGGCCAGGACCTCCGCCGCGCCCCGGTCCAGACCGAGGCCGAGCCCGGCGACCTCGAGGTTTTCCAGGACCGTGAGGTCCTTGAACAGGCGGCCGCCCTGAAAGGTGCGGGCGATGCCGCCGCGGCGAACCTTGTGGGGCGGCAGGCCGTTCAGTCGCTCGCCGTCCAGCCTGTAGTTGCCTGCCGTCGGCGCCTGGAACCCGGTCAGGATGTTGACCAGCGTGGTCTTGCCGGCACCGTTCGGCCCGATCAGCCCATGCACCGCGCCGCTGACAAGCTCCAGCGAGACGTCCGACAGCGCGCGCAGCCCCGCGAAGGAGACCGCGATCCTGTCGGCGATGAGACGCGGCGGGTTCATCGCTACGCCGCGTCGGCCGGCGTCAGCACGTAGGAGCCGCTCTCGTGCAGCTCGGCCTGCCAGCCCGGCTCGATCACGACGGTGGTCGTGATCTCCTCGATGATCGCCGGGCCGGTCACCACGCTGCCCGCGCCCAGCTTGTCGCCATCGATGACCGGAACCCGTTGGCTCGTGCCGTCGGCCGAGAAGATGGCGTTGCGGCTGCCCTTGATGGCCGCATCGACGTCCGTGCCGGCGGCGAGCGTCGCCACCTCCGGCTTGTCGACCAGCCCGTAGAGGGTGCTCTCCAGATTGACCACCTCGACGACGCTGTTCGGCTCCGCATAGGTGTAGAGCTGCTTGTGCCGCTGGTGGAACGCCTCCTTCAGCTTCTCGATCCCGGCGGCATCGATCGCGAAGTTGCCGACCTCGACGGTGCATTCGTGGACCTGGCCGACGTAACGCATCTCGAGGCTGCGGCGGATCTCGATGCGATCCTCCTCGAAGCCGTCGGCCTTGAGATGGGCGACGCCTTGCGCTTCGATTTCTTCGAACAGCGCGCCGATGCGCTGGACGGCCTCGTCGTTGTCGAGCCGCACCGGGCAGGTGGCCATGTAGTTGTACTTGACGTCCGAGATGATCTGCCCGAAGGCGCAGAGGCCGGAGGCCAGCTTGTTCACCAGAATCTTCTTGATGCCCATTTCGCGGGCCAGCGCGGTGATGTGCGCGCCGGTGGCGCCACCGGCGCAGACCAGCACGAAGTCGCGCGGATCGTAGCCGCGCTCGATGGAGACGCGGCGGATGCCGTTGACCATGTTGGCGTTGACGATGGTGAACATGCCATAGGCCGCCTTCTCCAGAGTCAGGCCCAAAGGCTCGGCGATCTTGGTTCGGATGGCCTCTTCCGCCTTTTGCCGGTCGAGTGGCAGGCGCCCGCCGACCAGTCCGTCGGGGCTGAGGTAGCCGAGCACCAGGTTGACGTCCGTCGTCGTTGGCTCGGTGCCGCCCTGGCTGTAGCAGGCCGGGCCTGGATCCGAGCCGGCGCTCTGCGGACCCATCTGCAGCAGTCCCATGTCGTCGATCCAGCCGATCGAGCCGCCGCCCGCACCCAGGGTCTCGACCTGGATCATCGGCACGCCGATGCGGTAGCGCAAAAAGTCGATGTTCTTGTTGAGATTCGACTGCCCGCCGTAGGTCAGCGTGATGTCGAAGGAGGTGCCCCCCATGTCGACGGTGATCACGTTCTCGTCGCCGAACGGCCTGGTGACGTGCAGGCCTGCGGTCGGCGCCGAGGCCGGCCCGGAGTTGATCGCGTAGACCGAGCGGTCGGACATGGCCTCGCCGATCGCCAGGCCGCCGTTCGACTGGAAGTAACGCACCGGATATTGGGCGCCCTGCTCCCGGAAGTAGGAGTCCACCGAGGTGACGTACTTCTTTAAGATCGGCGCCAGATAGGCGTTGGTGATCGCCGTGGAGGTGCGGGTGTACTCGCGGATTTGCGGATAGAGCAGCGAGCCAAGAGTGACGATGGCATCGGGCATCATCTCGCGCACGATCTCGGCGGCTCGGCGCTCGTGCTCGGGCCGCAGCACCGACCAGACGAAGGAGATCGCCACCGACTCGACGCCCTCGCTCAGGAAATGCTCGCAGGCTTCGCGCACCTGCTGCTCGTTGAGGGGCGTGCGGACCTCTCCGGTCGAGAGCACACGCTCCTCGACCCCGCGGCGCAGGTAGCGCGGCGCCAGCATGACCGCCGGCGGATACTCGGCGTCGTAGCGGTAGCCGTCTTCCTTGTGGCCGTTGCGGATCTCGATGGAGTCCTCGTGGCCCTTGGTGCAGATCAGCCCGGTCTTGGCGCCCTTGTGCTGAATCAAGGCGTTCAGGCCCACCGTGGTGCCGTTGATGCAGAGATCGCACTTGGAGATGATCTCGCCGATCGAGGCGCCGAGGTCTTCCGAGATCAGCGTCAGTCCGTTTCGGATGGCGAGGGTCGGGTCGGCCGGCGTGGACAGCGCCTTGTAGAGCCGGGTCTCGCCGCTCTTCTCGGCAAGGACGAAATCGGTGAAGGTGCCGCCGGCATCGATGCCGAGCCTGTAGTCGGTGCGCATGGGTCTGCTCTTCTTCGGATAATCGCGGTCAGGCGGCGCTGGCGCGCAGGGCCTCGGTCGAGGCGAGGTCGACCTTGAGGGAGGCCTCGTCGGCGATAACCACGCCGTAGTCCTCCCTGGCGCCCTGGACGGAAACCAGGCCGTTGCGGACGTCCTCGATCACCTTCTCGACCGGACGTTTCATGGCATCGCCATAGCCGCCGCCGCCGGGGTTCATGTTGGTGACCGACTGCCCCGGCTTGATGGTGCCGATGATGTTGTCGCGGACGATCTCGGACTTGCCGTCGATCTTGCGCTCCAGGCGGCCGACCTTGGTGTCGATCATCTTAGAGGTGGCGCCGGACGCGCCGAGCGCCGGAATGCGCCGCCCTTCGCCGAACATGATGAAGGTCATCTCGTCGTCGAGCGGTTCGACCTCCCAGGCGGTGCCGGAGCCGCCGCGGTAGAGGCCCGCGCCGCCGCTGTCCGTCATCAGGGAGTAGCGATGGATGATGATCGGATAGGAGTACTCCAGAAGCTCCACGTCGCCCGAGGTCAGAGCGCCGAAGCAGCATTCCGGGCCGCAGGCGTGCCAGCCGTCCTGGTACGGCGTGGCGCCGGCGCCGGAGATGATCGTCGCCAGCACCATGGTCACGTATTCCTCGTCGTGACGCTTGTCCCAACCGGCGATGTTCAGGCCGTTGGCGTGGCCCCAGGAGGCCGCGACCTTAGAGGGCATGGCCTCCTCGAAGGCCAGGCGCACCGCATCGGTCAGCGTCTCCATCGGCGTGGTGGTGCAGTTCATGTGCGGCGCCGGCTCCTGCGCGTTGCACAGGGTGCCCTTTGGGCCCATGTCGACCGAGACGCAGCGGTAGAGCCCCTCGTTGTAGGGCGGCGGAAGCTGGGCGAACATCATCAGGCCGAGGTAGACGCCGGAGTAGGAATTGCCCTCGTAGGAGTTGATGAAGTAGGGGATCTGCGGCGGGCTATCGATGCGGATGTGGCAGGCGTCGTCGTCGATGGTGACGGTGGCCTTGATCTCCAGGTCGCCGAAGCCGTGGCCCGCGTCCTCGCAGAT
>JANQIA010000364.1 GCA_028282405.1 Rhodovibrionaceae bacterium | reverse complement strand
CAGAACCGGACGCTCCGATGCGTCCACACCGTGCAGTTGGAAAACACTCTTCGACGTGTCCATACCAATGCGTATAACCTCCACCATGGACGGCTCCCTCTGTTTGAGTTGCTGATAAACTCACTCTGGCACATTCGATGCCGTCGGGGGCCGTCCACCCCAACATTCATCGGCCTGCACGGGATGCAGTCGTTCAGCACGGATGTTGCGGCCGTGCGCTTTCTCATCCCGCCGTCCGAGCCTCGCCCGACCATGGTTCCCGGCTCGCTCACGCGGCCGGGATGACAAGCGAGGTTGCGGCTGCGCCAGATCATCTGCGCTAAGCTCGACGCAGGCTGAGCGGTGGATACTCCCGTCAAGCGCGCGGATGACGGTTGGCGCGCTGCCCTAACGGCCTTGCGCTCAAGCCGCCAGTGCCGCTTCGATGGCGGCGATGGCCTGATCGGCCTTGGCGCCGTCCGGGCCACCGGCCTGAGCCATGTCGGCCCGGCCGCCGCCGCCCTTGCCGCCCAGGGCCTCGGAGCCGACCCGCACCAGATCGACGGCCGAAAGCTGCTGCGTCAGGTCGTCGGTGACGCCGACCACCACTGAGGCCTTGCCCTCGTTGACGGCGATGAGCACGGCAACGCCCGAGCCGAGGTGCCCCTTGATCTCGTCGGCCATGGGCTTGAGGTCGCGCGCCGGCACGTCCTGCAAGACGCGGCTGATCAGCTTGCGGCCATTGATCTCCTTGGCCGCCGGGCCCTCGCCGCCGCCGGTGGCCAGCTTCTTGCGAGTCTCGGAGAGCTCGCGCTCCAGCTTGCGGCGCTCCTCGATCAGCGCGGTCACCCGCTCCGGCAGGTCCTGGGCGCCGACCTTCAGCGCCGAGGCCGCCCGATCGAGCAATCGCTCTTGGGTCTCCACATAGTCCAGGGCAGCGGCGCCTGCGACGGCCTCGATGCGGCGCACACCGGCGGCAAGCGCCGTCTCGCCGGTGATCTTGAAGAAGCCGATGTCGCCGGTGCGGGTCACGTGGGTGCCGCCGCAGAGCTCGGTGGAGAAAGGCCGTCCGGCCCCCTTGGTGGCGTCTTCGCCACCCATGGAGACGACGCGAACCTCCTCGCCGTACTTCTCGCCGAACAGCGCCAGGGCGCCGGCGGCGATCGCCTCATCCGGCGTCATAAAGCGAGTCCCGACCTCCGCATTGGTGCGGATGCGCCGGTTCACCGTCGCCTCGACGGCGCGGATGTCCTCGGCATCGAGCGGCTTGGGATGGCTGATGTCGAAGCGCAACCGGTCTGGTGCCACCAGCGAGCCTTTTTGCGTGACGTGGTCGCCGAGCCGCTGACGCAAAGCCTCGTGCAGCAGATGGGTTGCCGAATGATGCGCCCGAAGCGCGCTGCGCCGCTCGTGATCGACGCTGAGCTCCACCCTATCGCCAGCATGCAGGCCGCCCGAGACCACCTCGGCGGCGTGGACGTGCAGATCGCCGAGCTTCTTCTGGGTATCCAGAATGCGCAGGCGCGCGCCACCGCCGCTCTCGGCCGTGCCGCTGTCGCCTTGCTGACCGCCGCTCTCGGCATAGAACGGCGTCTGGTTGGCCAGGAAGTGAATGCTGTCGCCCCCGCCCGCCTCGTGCACCTCTTCGCCGTCGCGCACGATGGCCTGCACCACGCCTTCCGCCGCCTCGCTCTCGTAGCCGAGGAACTCGGTGGCGCCGAGGCGTTCGCGCAGCTCGTACCACAGCGTCTCGGTCGCCGTCTCGCCGGAGCCGGCCCAGGCCTGGCGGGCCGCGGCGCGCTGGCGCTCCATGGCCGCGTCATAGCCGGCCTGGTCGACCGCCCGCCCCTCGCCGCGCAGGATGTCCTGGGTCAGGTCGAGCGGGAAGCCGTAGGTGTCGTAGAGCTTGAAGGCGACCTCACCGGGCAGCGGCGCGTCGCCCTTGAGCCGCTCGGTCGCTTCGGAGAGCAGGCGCAGGCCGCGGCCCAAGGTCTCCTTGAAGCGCGTCTCCTCGAGCTTCAGCGTTTCCTCGATCAGGCTCTGCGCCCGGCCGAGCTCCGGAAAGGCCAGGCCCATCTGGTCGACCAGGGTCGGCACCAGGCGATACATCAGAGGGTCCTTGGCGCCCAGCATGTGGGCATGGCGCATGGCGCGGCGCATGATGCGGCGCAGCACATAGCCGCGGCCTTCGTTGGACGGCAGCACGCCGTCGGCGATGAGGAAGCTGGAAGCCCGCAGATGGTCGGCGATGACCCGGTGCGAGACCGCATGCTCACCGTTGGATGCGGCGCCCGACTGCTCGGCCGAGGCCTCGATCAGGGCCTTCATGAGGTCGATCTCGTAGTTGTCGTGGGTGCCCTGCATGACGGCGGCGATGCGTTCCAGGCCCATGCCGGTGTCGATGGACGGTTTCGGCAGGTCGACGCGCTGTTCGGTCGTCACCTGTTCGAACTGCATGAAGACCAGGTTCCAGATTTCGATAAAGCGGTCGCCGTCCTCATTTTCAGAACCT
>JANQIA010000351.1 GCA_028282405.1 Rhodovibrionaceae bacterium | reverse complement strand
AGTTGACCGGCGGCATCGAGGGCATGGAGCTCGTCGCAGCCGCCGATGTGCTCGTCATCGATGAAGATCTGCGGGACGCTGGTCCGCCCGCCGGCCCGCTGGATCATCTCCCGCTTGCGGCCGGCGTTCATCGTCACGTCGATTTCCTCGAAATCGGCGCCCTTTTCCTTCAGCAGCTTCTTGGCCCGATAGCAGAAAGGGCAGAGCATCGAACTGTATATCTCAACCTTCGGCATCTCGCCCTCCGTGCGCTGTCTGGCGGGTCAGTCTCGACCGCAGCATATGGGGGTCCGGCGGCGCGATATCCAACATGACAGCCATTCAACCCCCGGTGCCCTAGGCGAGCACGACCCGCGCCACGGTCAACAGCATGACCTCTTCGGCGCCGGCGCGCTTCAGAACGACCGCACACGCGTTGGCGGTTGCGCCGCTGGTCATGACGTCATCGACCAGCAAGACCCGGCGGCCGACCACCGCCTCGGCGTGGGTGGGAGCCACCGCAAAGGCGCCGGCCACGTTGCGTTTTCGCCCCTCCCGTCCGAGCTGGCCTTGCGGCGGCGTGTTGCGCCGGCGGACCAGCAACTCGGGCAGGAAGGGACGCCCGGCTTCGGCGGCCAGCGACTTCGCCAGCAAGGCCGACTGGTTGTAGCGGCGCCGAAGCAGGCGCCAGCGGTGCAGCGGCACCGGGGCGATCACGTCTGCGCTGCCGAGGAGTTCCTGCCCGGCACGCGCCATGAAACGAACCAGGACCGGCGCCAGCTCGGCTTTGTCCGCATGCTTGAGGCGAAGCAGCAGCGGCTTCGAGGCCTCGTTGTAGCGCATGGCCGCCCTGGCCCGATCGAAGCGTGGCGGCGAGGCTTCGCAGCCGGCGCAGACCGCAGCCTCCCCCACCTCGTACTCGAAGGGATAGCCGCAGCTGGCACAGTAGGGCTTGGTGATGAAATCGAGACTGCTCCAGCAATCAGGGCAGATGCTGGAAGCTTCGGTCACCAGAACGCCGCAGGCCAGGCAGCGCGGCGGCAGCAAGAGATCAATCGCGAGACGCCCCGCCGCCTTGGCACCGGCCAGCACCGCTTCGATGCGCTGATTTCTGTCCTGCAGCAAGACGTTGCCTCCCCTGGCCGACCAGCCATATTGGCCAGTATGTCGGACTTCTCACCCATTTTCGACCGCAAGGCGCTGCGCCGAAACCGGGAGCGTGCGGCGACGCAATGGGACTCGCACGACTTTCTCTACCGCGAGGTTGCCGCGCGCCTGCACGATCGCCTGGGTGACATGGCTCGGGCGTTTCCCAGGGTGCTCGATCTCTCCGGCCGAACCGGCACGATGGCGGAGGCCCTGCGCCAAGAGGCCGGTGCCGAGTGGCTGGTGCAGTGCGACCTGTCCGAGCGCATGGCCCGGCGAGCCCGAACGAATGGTCCGACGGTTGTTCTGAGCGCGGACGCCCTGCCCTTCGCGCCCCAGAGCTTCGATCTCATCGTGTCCTGCCTCGATCTCCACTGGATAGACGATCTTCCAGGGGCGCTGCTTCAGGTCCGCCAGTGCCTCAAGCCGGACGGGCTGTTCGTTGCCGCATTGCTGGGTGGCGAGAGCCTGCACGAGCTGCGGGCCAGCCTGACCGAGGCCGAGACCCAGGCCAGCGGCGGCAGCCATCTCCGCGTCTCTCCCATGACCGACGTGCGCGACGCCGGCGCCCTGCTTCAGCGGGCCGGCTTCGCCTTGCCCGTCGCCGATCTCGATAGCATTACGGTGACATACGAGAACAGCCTCAAGCTGCTGCACGACTTACGCGGCATGGGGGAGGTCAGTGCATTGCACCAGCGGCCGCGCAATCTCTCGCGCCGATCGATGTTCCTGGAACTCGAGAGCAGCTACCGCAGCCGCCATGCGCTGTCCGACGGGCGGCTACCGGCTACCTTCCAAATCATCTTCCTGACGGCTTGGGCGCCGCACGAAAGCCAGCAGAAGCCGCTGAGGCCGGGAAGCGCCGGACACCGCCTGGCCGAGGCCTTGGACGCGGAGGAGAAATCGGCCGGCGAGACGGTTCTAGGGCCGGCCGCTCTGCCGGACGGTCAGAGCAAGTCCTGAAGCTGGGCGATCAGCGGCTCGTCGGCCGGCGGCATGGGATAGTCGCGCAGCCGGGCCGGCCGCACCCAGCGCAGATCCTGGCCCTCGCGGCTTTCCGGCATGCCGCGCCATACGCGGCAAGCGTAGAGCGGCATCAGCAAATGGAAGTCGTCATAGCCGTGCGACGCGAAGGCGATGGGTGCGAGACAGCTCCCTTTGGTGTCGATGGCCAGCTCTTCCTGCAGTTCCCGCACCAGGGCCTGCTCCGGCGTCTCACCCTCCTGCACCTTTCCGCCGGGAAACTCCCACAGCCCGGCCATGGACTTGCCTTCGGGGCGCTGGGCGAGCAGCACGCGCCCATCGGCATCGATCAAGGCAACAGCCGCCACCAGCAGGATAGGCAAGCCGGCTGTCGCCTCGCGCACCTCGGCCTGCCAGCAGCCGCGATCGGGCTCCATCGTCATCAGCTACGATAGTCGGCGTTGATCGAGATGTAGCCGTGGGTCAGGTCGCAGGTCCAAACGCGGGCCCGCCCGCGGCCGACACCGACACTGACGGCGATGTCGATCTCCTGGCTCTTCATGTGCGCGGCGACGGGCGCCTCGTCGTAGTCCGGCACGCGCTGGCCGTTGCGCGCCACCTCGACCCCGCCGATGGAGATCGACAGGCGGTCACGGTCCGCTTTCTCGCCAGCCTTGCCAACCGCCATCACGATGCGGCCCCAGTTGGCGTCTTCGCCGGCAATGGCCGTCTTCACCAATGGGGAGTTCGCAATGGACAAGGCAATGCGCTTGGCCGCCTGGGCACTGGCTGCTTCAGCGACCTCTATGGTGATGAACTTGCTCGCCCCCTCACCGTCTCGCACCACCTGCTGCGCCAGGTCGATCAGAACCTCGTTGAGGGCCGCGGCAAAGGCCTTCAAACGCCGGTCCTTCCAGTCCGTGACCGGCGCATTGCCGGCGGCCCCGGTGGCGAAGAGCAGCAGGGTATCGCTGGTCGAGGTGTCCCCGTCGACGGTGGTGGCGTTGAAGGAGCGCTCCACGCCGCGATAAAGAAGCGCCTGCAGCACCTCCGGCGGCAGCTCCGCATCGGTGAAGACGAAGGACAGCATGGTCGCCATGTCCGGCGCGATCATGCCGGAGCCTTTGGCGATGCCGCAGATGCGGACTTCTTTCCCGTCTATTTCGGCGCTGCGCATGGCGCCCTTGGGAAAGGTGTCGGTGGTCATGATCGCTTCGGCGGCCGCTTGCCAGTCGGGCGCCGCCAACTCGCCGGCCAAACGCGCCACGCAGTCGGTCACCTTCTTGTCGGGCAGGGGCTCTCCGATCACCCCGGTGGAAGCAACGAAGACCTGGTTCTCGTCCGCGTCCAGCGCCTGACAGACCGCCTCGACGCTCAGCGCAACCGACTCGACGCCGACGGCGCCGGTGAAGGCATTGGCGTTACCGGCATTGACCAAAAGCGCCGAGGCCCGCCCACCCGCCAGGGCCTTGCGGCACCAGCCGATGGCCGCGCTTGCCGTCGCCGACCTGGTGAGTACCCCGGCGACAGCCGCCGGCCGGTCGAAGGCGACCAGCAGGATGTCGGCCCGGTCCTTGTACTTAATGCCAGCCTCTCCGCAGGCCAACCGCAGGCCGGCGACCGGAGGCAGGCTTGGAAAGCTCGCCGGGGCAAGAGGAGAGCGCGCGATCATGGCGGCGTGCGCGGTCGAACGGTCCGGTTACTCTTCGGGCTGAATGATCTCGATGTCCGCGCCGTCGCGCAGTTCGGCCAGCTTCTCTTGGAAAATGCTGCGCGTGAGCTCTTCGGTGAGCTGCTCGCGCATCTCGTCCAAGCTCGGAACCGGCGAATCGCGCTTGTCTTCCACCAGGATCACGTGCCAGCCGAACTGCGTCTGCACCGGCTCAGCCGTGTAGCTGCCGGGCTCGAGCGCGAAGGCCGCCTCGGAAAAGGCCGGAACCATGGTGCCGGTGGTGAAGTAGCCCAGGTCGCCGCCGCGCGGCCCGCTCGGACCGATCGAGCGCTCGCCGGCAAGCTCGGCGAAGTCAGCCCCGCCGTCGAGCTCTTCGATGATCTCTTTCGCGGCTGCTTCGTCTTCCACCAGGATATGGCGCGCCTTGACCTGCTGCTCCGGCGGGTTGGCCTCGATGAACGCGTCGTACTGCTCCTGGAGCTTCTCGTCGGTGACTTCCGAATCGACCAGACGCTCGAGATAGACTTGCCGCATCACCTCTTTCTTCATCTCCGCCGCGCGCTCGACGACCTCCTCGTCGGTCTCCAGGCCTTCGGCGGAGGCCGCCTCGGTGATCAGATGAATATCGACCAAGCGCTCCAGCAAGACCGGCAAAAGCTGCTCGGCCTGGGCACGCATCTGGGGCGGCAAGCTGGCTGCGGACGCAAGCACCTCGGAGCGAAGAATCTCCTTGCCGTTGACCGTGGCGACCACCGGGTCCGACTCCGGCTCCTGCGCCATCGCAGCCGGTACCGCCCCGAGCAGGAGAGGAATGCTGCAAAGCGCCGCAAAAGCGCGGGTGCGTGCGAGTATCGGCATGGGCCCTCTTCTCCGTTGATTGGAGGGGCTCGCCGGGCCCGCCGGCAAGGTGTCCTCCATTTTTGGTGGCGCAACTTTGCAGAAGGGTCGGGCAATCACAAGGCTGCGTTGGGTATCTCCATCGGTCCCATTTGGGCAGAAACCCTCATAAAATTGCGGATAATGGGCTGCGCGTCACATTGACAGCCCGCAGAGCGAGGCATATCTGTCACGAACGGCGCGACCAATTCGGGCGAACCGCCGCCGCCATCACATTGCATCGAGGATTTGAATGCTTCAGGCGATTGCCAAGAGCTTCTTTGGCTCCGCCAACGATCGGTTCTTGAAGCA
>JANQIA010000349.1 GCA_028282405.1 Rhodovibrionaceae bacterium | reverse complement strand
CCAGACCTCCTCCAGGCTGCTGGCCACCAGGTAGTGGCTGAGGCCGGTGCCCCCTTCGCCGAAGGTGGCGGCGAAGGCGAGGGAGAACTTGCCGCTGTCGCGGAACGTGTCGAAGGCACCGGAGATCTCCTGCGCCTGCGCCAGGCTCAGGTCACCGACACCGGCCCGGACGGCTAGGCAGGCGACCCGCGGATCGGCCGCCGCATCGCCGAGCGCGCGATGCAGGTCGGCCACGGTGAGGCCCGAGGCGCCAAACTGCTCCAAGGGATTGTCCGGCCGCCGTTCGCTGATGCCGCGTGCGAGATCGTAGCTCACCACGAAGCGCTCGGGCAGCTCGGCGGTCGCGTCGCGGCTGTCATAGCGCTGCACCGCCACGACGATGAGCACGACGACGACGGCGACGAGAAAACCGATCGATGCCAGAAGCCCGATCAGCGACTTGAGCAGCAGGGAGAAGAAGCCGCCACGGCGCGGCGGCTTGGCGGGGCGGGGCTCTTCGGCGGCCGGACTGGAGGTTCGCCAGGGCATGGGCGGGTTGGTCCTTTCGAGGCCGGAGGCTATGGAGAGGGGCGCTCTGCGCGCTTGTCTTCAGGCCACCTTGTAGGCCCTCTGGCACCGAGCGCAAGGGGCCGCCGGAGGCTCTGCCGGGTTGCTCGAACGGCTGGACGACGCGGCAGTGCTTGCGGAATCCTAAGAGAACCGACGCAGAGCAATCAGCCGGGCTCTGCCCGAACGAAGGACGAGGCGAGGCAATGAGACGCAGGGCGCGCAAAGGCGGCGGCCGGCAGGTGGAACTGACCATCGAAGCGATCGGCGGACGCGGCGACGGCTATGCTTCCGTGGAGGGGCGTCCGCTTTTCGTGCCGCTGACGGTGCCGGGAGACCGGGTTCGGGCGCGGGTGGTGTCGGAGGCGTCAGCCGGCTTTCGCGGGGAGCTGGTCGAGCTGCTGTCGCCGGGGGCGGCCCGTGCCGAGCCGCCCTGCCCGCATTTCGGTGCCTGCGGGGGCTGTGCGCTCCAGATGCTGGAAGAGCCGGCCTATCTCGCTTGGAAGGAGGGGCAGGTCGACAAGGCGCTTTCGCACGCCGGGCTGGCGCCGTTGGAGTGGCCGCCCATGCTGCGCACGCCGCCCCGATCCCGGCGCCGGGTCAGCCTTGCGGCACAGCGGCGCGGCCGGGAGGTCGTCATCGGATATCGCCAGCGCCTCAGTCACCGCCTGGCGCCGATCGAGTCCTGCCTGCTCATCCGTCCCGCCCTTCAGGATCTACTGGCGCCCGTTCGGTCCTTTCTTCAGACGGCCGAGTTTGCGGCCGGCGATGTCGTCGCCACCGACTGCGCCAACGGTCTCGATCTTGCGCTTGGCGGCCTCCAAGCCGCCGATCTGGAGCTCCGGGAGCGGCTGGCCGCCTTTGCCGAAGCGCAAGACCTGGCCCGCCTCTCGCTGCTCGACGAAGACGGGACGTGGGAACCTCTGATGGTCCGCCGGACCCCTCAGGTCGATTTCGGCGGTGTGCCCGTCGCAGTCCCGCCCGGCGTCTTCCTGCAGGCATCCAAGGAGGGGGAAGAGGCTCTGGTCGCCGCGATCACCTCCGAGATGTCCGAAACCGAGGGACCCATCGCCGAGCTGTTCTGCGGCGCGGGGAGCTTCACCATACCCCTGTCCCGTTTCGGCAAGGTGGATGCCTTTGAGGCGGACGAGGCGGCCCTGGCGGCGCTCGACGGTGCCGTCCGGTCCAACGGCCTTTCAGGGCGCATCGCCGCGCAGCGGCGCGATCTCTATCGCCAGCCGCTCCGCGCCGCCGAGCTCAAGGGTTACTCGGCTGTGGTCTTCGACCCGCCGCGCGCCGGGGCCAAGGACCAGGCAGCGCAGATCGCCCAGTCCGGCGTTCCGCTGGTTGTCGCGGTCAGCTGCAATCCCGCCACCTTTGCCCGCGATGTGCGCCTGCTCGTCGACGGCGGCTATCGGCTCACGAGAGTCGTGACGCTCGACCAGTTTCTCTGGTCGCCTCACGTCGAGCTGGTCGGCGTGCTGCGCTTGTCGTCCGATTGAGAGAGATATTCGATGGCCTCGACCGGCCACATGTAGACATAGCGGTCGAGCGCCCGGGTTCCCGGCAGCTTGCGGTAGAAGCCGAGGGCGTCCTTGTTGATGCGGTCCACCGTCCAGACGAGGCGGGTCCAGCCGCGCTCGTTGGCCAGCTCGGCCAGCGACAGCATCAGGCGCCGGCCGGCGCCGTTGTTGCGGGCGCGCTCGGTGACGAAGATCTCTTTCAGGAACAGCGCGATCTTGCAGTCGATGGTCCAGAACACCGGGGCGAAGATGGCGAAGCCCACAGTCTCGCCGTCGCAATCGGCCATCAGCGCTTCATAGCCGGGCTGTGCGCCCAGGTGCGTGCGCAGCCGCTGCGACAGCTCCGCCGCGCTGAGGCGGTTCTTGTCGCCGTAGTATTCGAAAGCCTCGATCAGCAAGGCCGCCAACTGACCGCAGTCGTCTTGGCCGGCCTGCCGAATCAATATCGGCGCGCTCATGATTTAGCCTACTTGACCTCGATGGCGCAGCAAGTGGTCGGCCAGCACCAGCGCCATCATGGCTTCACCGACCGGAACGGCTCTGATCCCCACGCAGGGATCGTGGCGGCCTTTGGTAACGATCTCCGTTTCGTTGCCGTAGACGTCGACGGTTCGGCGCGGCGTCAGGATGGAACTGGTTGGCTTGACGGCAAAGCGGACGACGATGGGCTGTCCGCTCGACAGGCCCCCGAGAACGCCGCCGGCGTGGTTGGCCGAGAAGGCGGGCTTGCCGTCTTCCATGAACATCTCGTCGGCGTTTTCCTCGCCGCGTAGAGCGGCCGCCGCGAAGCCGGCGCCGATCTCGACGCCCTTGACCGCGTTGATCGACATCATCGCCTTGGCAAGATCGGCGTCCAGCTTGTCGTAGACAGGCTCGCCGAGCCCGGCGGGCACGCCTTCGGCGACCACCTCGATGACCGCGCCCAGCGAGGAGCCTGACTTGCGGGCGCTATCCAGCGCGCTCTCCCACACCGCGGCCGCCTCCGCGTCGGGGCAGAAGAAGGCATTGCGGCGCGTCTCGGCCCAGTCCCAGCGCTCTCTGGTCGCCTTCTGGCCGCCCATCTCGGCGAGCGCCCCGCGGATCGTGATGCCGCCCGGCACCAGGCTATCGAGCACCTTGCGGGCGACGCCGCCGGCGGCAACCCGCATGGCGGTCTCCCGCGCGCTCGAGCGGCCGCCGCCGCGGTAATCGCGAATGCCGTACTTGGCCCAATAGGTGTAGTCGGCGTGGCCCGGCCGGAACTTGTCCTTGATGTCGCCGTAGTCCTTGGAGCGCTGGTCCTGGTTTCCGATCACGAGAGCGATGGGCGTGCCGGTCGTCTGGCCTTCGAAGACGCCGGAGACAATGCGCACCAGGTCGGGTTCGCGCCGCTGCGTGGTGTGGCGCGACTGCCCGGGCTTGCGCTGATCGAGCCAGATCTGAAGGTCGGCTTCGTCCAGGGCGATGCGCGGTGGCACGCCGTCGACGACGCAGCCGATGGCCGGACCGTGACTCTCGCCCCAGGTGGTGAAACGGAAGGCTTGGCCGAAAGCGTTTCCGGGCATCGTCTGCCTTCCTGCTCCTTGACCTAACCCTGCGGGCGGAAGCCCTGCAGCAATTCGGCAAGCTCCGGTGCTGCGTCCGTCGCCATCATGCCGACGGTGTGATAGCCGCTGTCCACGTGATGGATCTCGCCGGTCACCCCGCTCGACAGGTCGGACAGAAGATAGAGGGCCGCGCTCCCTACCTGATCGATCGTCACGTTGCGGCGCAGCGGCGAATTGTACTCGTTCCACTTCAAGATGTAACGAAAATCGCCGATGCCGGAGGCAGCCAGCGTCTTGATCGGGCCGGCGGAGATGGCATTGACCCGGACCTCCGCACCGCCGAGGTCGACGGCGAGATAGCGAACCGAGGCCTCCAGAGCCGCCTTGGCGACGCCCATTACGTTGTAGTGGGGCATCACGCGCTCTGCGCCGTAATAGGTGAGGGTGACCAGGCTGCCGCCCGGGTTCATCAGAGGGGCGGCCCGCTGGGCAATCGCGGTGAAGGAGTAGCAGGAGACGTCGAGGCTGCGGATGAAGTTGTCGCGGCTGGTGTTGACGTACTTGCCCTTCAACTCGTCCTTGTCGGCGAAAGCAATGGCGTGGACCAAGAAATCCAGGCGGCCCCAGCGCTCCGCGATGCTCTCGAAAACCTCATCGATGGAGCTGTCTTCGGTGACGTCGCAAGGTAGCACGACATCGCTGTCTACGCTTTCCGCGAGCGGCCTAACGCGCTTCTCGAGGGCCTCGCCCTGATAGGTGAAGCCGAGCTCGCCGCCATGGGCGTGAACCGCCTTGGCGATACCCCAGGCGATCGAGCGTTCGTTGGCCACGCCCATGATCAGCCCTTTTTTTCCTGACATGAGCGCAGTGGATTGTGCCATGGCTGTCCTCGTACCGAGCCGTCAACAAGAGCCCACCCGGTCAGCAGGGCACCGGGTCCTCAATTCCAGATCCACGGAGCGATTGGCCAAATCTACCGTTGGTCCGCTCGTTGGCTTGGTCGGCGGCGCTTCTTCAGGCGGTGGAATTGTGTAATATCCCTCGCATGACGAATGAGCAAGGCATCAAGCAGCCCGACGGCGAGGTTAAGGACCAAGGTATCTTGGGAAAACTCGGCCTAGCCAAGGAGTTCGTTGTCTATACAGCTTCCCGGTTCGGCGATAGCGACGGCACCCGGCTGGCCGCCGGTCTGAGCTACGTCTCGCTGCTGGCGCTGGTGCCTCTCATGGCGATCGGGCTCGCGGTGCTGGGCGGTTTTCCGGCCCTTGCCGGCGCGCGCGAGCAGCTTCTGGAAGCCATCACCTATGCCTTGCCGCCGGATTCGGCGGATGAGGTTGCCCTTCGCCTGCGCAGCTTTCTCGACAACGCATCGGGCATGACCGGTCCCGGTGTCGCCGGGCTGGTGATAACCGCGGTCCTGCTGCTCTCGAACATCCATGGGGCGATCAACCGCATATTCCGGGTGAAGGATTCTCGCTCTCTGGCTCTTCGGTTGCTGGTTTACTGGACCATCCTCACCGGTGGGCCTTTGCTCATCGGCATCACGATCTCCCTGACCACCGACATTGAGCGTTTGACCCAAGGGCTCGCGGGCGTACCGAAGGAGTCGGGCCATTTTGCAGCCGAAGTCGTTTTTCCATTCGTCCTCAAGATCTTGGGACTGACGCTGCTGTACATCATCACGGCAAACCGTTCGGTCCGCTGGACGCATGCCCTAGCGGGCGCCACCCTGGCCGCCGTGCTCTTGGACCTGATCACCTGGGGCTTTGGGCTCTACCTGCAGTTTTTCCCCTCGTATCAGGCGATCTACGGCGCCTTGGCGACGATTCCCATCTTCCTCCTCTGGATGTACCTGCTGTGGGTCGCCGTCCTGCTCGGCGCGGAAGTCGCGGCGGTGCTGCCGGAGTTTCGCGCCATGCTCACCCATCGCACGCGGACGGAGCAGTCGGGCCAACGCCTATCGCTGGCGCTCTCCATTCTCGACCAACTGGTCGAGGCGAGCCGCATCGGGAAGAGCTACAGCCTGCGCCGACTGAAGGCCGGTCTTAAGGCCGCGCCCTCCGATGTCGAGGAACTGGTGCAGCAGTTGCACAAGGGCGGCTTTTTGGCCCAGACAGGCGGCCGCTTGCTGCTGAGTCGGGATTTGAGCCATGCCACCCTCCGTCAGCTCATGGCGGCTGTCGGCCTGGACCCGGACCCGGGCCGGGGCTGGCCCGAGCGGGCGCAAGCGCTGGCCCGGCGGGCCGACGCAGAGCTGGCCGACCTCATCGATCGGCCACTCAGGGACTTGCTACTGGAAGCGGAGCCGCAAAGCCCGGCCGCCCCTGGGGACAAGTCGCGCCCGCGTATCGTCGGTGGCGGCAGCTAGGCTCTAGCCGGTTTCCATTCCGGACTTCCGTCGCGGGTTGTAGGGCTGACCCTTTTCCCACTCCGTTACGAACTGGCGCAGCCGATCGTCGGTCTTGTCCGGCAAAGTGATCACTAGCTTGACGTACTCATCGCCGCGGACGCCGTCCTTCTGATCGCGAATGCCCTTGCCGCGCAGCCGCAAGACGGAGCCGCTGTTCGAGCCGGCGGGCACGCGCATGCTGACCTGGCCGTCGATCGTCGGGACGGAGACGGTGGCGCCGATCACGGCTTCCGACAGTGTGACCGGCAGGTCCACGTGGACGTTCTGTCCTTCGCGCCGAAAAAAGGCGTGCGGCGCGATCTCGACCGTGATGAAGGCGTCGCCGCTTTCTCCGCCGCCGACGCCGGAGAGGCCCTGGCCTTTGAGGCGCAGCGTCTTGCCGTCTTCGATGCCGGTAGGAACGTTGACGTCCAGTGTTCGGCCATCGGCCAACTGGATGCGCTTGCGCGCCCCGTTGGCCGCCTCGAGGAAGTCGATCTTGATCGTATAGGTGACGTCGGACCCGCGGCGCTTTCCAAAACGGCCCTCCCGTCCGCCGCGGCGGCCCGAAAAGAGGTCCGAGAAGATATCTCTTTGGTCCGGATCGTGATCGAAGCCGAAGCCGCTGAAGCCGCCACCGCCACCGCCTGCCGAACTATAGCTGCGATAAAAGCCGCGCTGGGCACGCTCCTGCCCGTTGGCATCGATCTCGCCGGCATCGAAGCGCCGGCGCTTCTCCTCGTCCGCCAGCAGGTTGTAGGCCTGGCTCACGTCCTTGAACCGCCGTTCCACGATCGGATCGTTGGGATTGAGGTCAGGGTGCAGCTCTTTTGCCAAACGGCGATAGGCCCGTTTGATCTCCGCGGCCGAGGCCGACTTGCTGACATTTAGCGTTGCGTAGGGGTCCATGGCGTTTCGCGTTGCGTCGGATCTAAAGCGTTCCACACCATCTCCAAAACCAGAGACGTTATCATTTTGTTACTGCAGCACCCATGTTCCATCCTCCTGCTTGCAGGCGACGACCGTGTCGGAGACCGCTTCGCCGTCGATATTGGCGTCCTGCCTGATCTCGCGGCAGGGCCTTCCGACGGCGTTGCGGGTCTCCTTGGTGGTCTTCACCGTGCCGCTGTTTCCGGTCTCGGGCGTGCTCCAGGCCACCTCGGTCCCGACCGGCGCTTCCAGGGCCTCGTCACCAGCTTGTTCGACATTTTCGGCATCGGCTGCGTCAAGCTCTTTGCCGAGCTCCCGGCCGAGCAGTCCGCCCAGAACGCCGCCTGCCGCCGCGCCCAGGATCCCGACGACACCATCGCCCAGTTGGGCGCCAAGCAAGGCGCCGCCGACGGCGCCGACTACGGCACCGACCTGCTCTCCCGCCCGGTTGCGCTCACAGCCGGTCAAGAGCAACACGGCCACGAGAACCGCGAGCATGGCGCGAAGCCGCAGAGCCCCAATACCCATAATGCTCTTCTCCGCTCCGTCCCTTGCCGCCATCTTACAACTGTGGCAGTCGCTTCTATCTTACGGGGACCGTTGGAGTCCCCCTCCTATGTCGTCTGCTCTGCTCATGTCCTAGCGGAATAAGGTTATGTTTGTCGAAAAACCCCCTGCCGACCCCATTTCGCTGTTCGAGGAGTGGATTGCCGACGCCGCCGAGAAGGAGCCGAACGACCCCAACGCCATGGCCTTGGCGACCGTCGGCCCCGACGGGATGCCGGCCGTTCGCATGGTCCTGTTGAAGCAGGTCGATAAGAACGGATTCGTCTTCTATACGAACTACGAAAGTCGTAAGGGACAGCAGATTTTAGACCATCCTAAGGCGGCTTTGCTTTTTCACTGGAAG
>JANQIA010000345.1 GCA_028282405.1 Rhodovibrionaceae bacterium | reverse complement strand
CTTGGGCGCTCCAGTGGGCTTGCTCGTCGTTCTACAGTTCGTGCCCGGTCGATCCATGGATCCCGGCTCGCGGGCTTCGCCCTTGGCCGGGATGACAAGAGGAGCTTGAGGCAAGCAGCTCAGGGAGCGCCCGAGGATGACGATTGGAGAGACGGCCTACGCCTCCTCCACCGCCGCGAAGGCCGACTTGGTGGCGGTGACCGCGGTCATGAAGGCGGGCACGCCGGCATAGACGGCGACCTGCAGCAGGATCTCGACGATCTCCTGCTTGGTGACGCCGTTGCGCAGCGCCGCCTTGATGTGGAACTCCAGCGGGCCCGGTGCGGTGGCCATGGCCGCCAGCATCGCGACGGTCAGCATCTCGCGGGTCTTGAGATCCAAGCCCGGGCGCCCCAGCACGTCGGCGAAGGCGAAGCCGAAGACCGTCTCGGTCAGCCCCGGCTCCAAGGCCTCCAGGCTGCCTTGCACCTGCTCCGGTGCTGCCGGGTTCAACTGCGCCAAGATCTCCAGCGCCTTGTCGAGGCGCGCGCTCGGCTGGTCCTGGCTCATGCTCTTGTCCTTCGATGGTGGCATTCAGAGAGGAGCGCAGCCCGGCGCCCGGTTTGAGGCGGTAGCACCCGGCGCGCTCGACGCCAAAGGAAAACCGCGGACGGCTGCCCTGTGATGCCCTTCACAGCGCGCCGCCCAAGACGGGATCAATACTTGCGGCGCGCGCCGGTAAGGCGCAGGCTTTCGCATTGGGGCTGACGGGTTGCAACGACAGGGGACAAAGCGAGCATAGAACGGCGGATCGTGGGCAGGGCGACAGACCGGGGCCGGGTGCGGTTTCGGCAGACGAGGAAGTGAAACCATGCCCGATCAGAATGGCGGCGGCGCCGGTGACGAGCTGGTCTTCAAGGCCAAGGTCAGCGAGATCTTCGAAGCCGAATTGCAGCGCCGCCTGAAAGGCATGAAGCTGCTGGTCGGCGCCTTCATCGGCGGCTTCGCGCTTTTCATCGCGGCCGGGCTCACCTGGAAGGACAACCTTCTCCGCCCGCTGGTCGAGGAGATCTATCCCACCAGCTACATCGCCGGTCAGGTCAAGGCGGAGCTCCTGGCCGACCCGCAGTTCAACGACGCCCTGATCACCGAAGAGCATAAGCGCGCCATCGCCGAGCAGATCGGCCGCAGCATCGGCGCCCATGTGGACTCCGGCTATACCAAGACCATCGTCTTTTCCGACCGCGCGCCGGCCGAGGACAACTTCCTGATCTTCTATGCCCGGCCCGAGCAGCAGGTCGAGGTGACCATCCTGGCCTCCGCCACCGTCGGCTCGGAAGCCAAGTTTCGGGTGACGCTGGGTGGCCGCGCCTTCGGAGAGCCGCGCTCCTTCCCCTTCACCCTGGTCCAGGGCACCATCACCGAGCACCTGCGCTTCGATGCGGAGCCGGGCGCCAACCTGCACATCCTGCGCTTCCAGCCGGTCAATTTCCAAGAAGGCGAGCGGGCGGTCATTCAGTGCGTCGTGCTGGTCAAGAACGCCAACGCATGAGCGTGACGACAATGCGAAGGTCTTTCCTTCTCGCCCCACTCTTTGCCGCGTTCTTGGCGGCAGCGCCGCAGGCGCCGGCCGTCGCCAGCGACGAGACGGCCTGGCGGCCGCTCGGGCCGGGCGTGGAGCTGCGCCGCCAGCGGCACCAGGTCGCGGGCCTGCGCAATCCCATTGCCCTCAAGGTGCTGCGCGCCGACCCGGCCCAGGTCGAGATCGCGGTGATCGACACCTACTCGACGGTCAGCACACGAGGGGTGAAGTATCCGAGCTACAGCCTGCGCGACTTGGCCCGCGCGACCAATGCGCTGGCGCTGATCAACGGCGGCTTCGGCCAGTCGACCTACTACCCGGTGCCGGCCGGGCTGGTGGTGCAGGACGGCCGGGAGAAGTCGCGGCTCAACAGCGCCTCGCGCACCCAGAGCGGGGTGTTCTGCATGCCGGCGGCGGAGCGACGGACGGCGCAAGCGAACAGCGGAACCAACAGCGCGACCAGCAGCGGAACGATCGCCAGCGCGGTCGCTCGACCGGGCAAGGCGCGCATCGTCAACAAGGGCGACTACCGGCCCGGCCTCTGCCGGCAGGCTCTGCAGGGCGGGCCCAAGATCGTCGAGTACGACGGCGAGAACG
>JANQIA010000301.1 GCA_028282405.1 Rhodovibrionaceae bacterium | reverse complement strand
GAGAGCTTGTGATCATGGCCGTGGCTGCGTGGCGCTGGCTTCTTTCGACAAGAGTGCGCCGAGCCATGGCCCCCGCACAAGAGCCGGATAGAACAGGGCTGGCCCGCAGACTACACGGGTGCTGGTGACGTCTTCGAAGATGATGGAGAGAGCATGGGCGGCCAGCGCATGGGTCTGACGGAATGGGCATTGCTGCTCGCGCTGTCCCTTGTCTGGGGCGGGTCGTTTTTCCTCGTCGAGATCGGGTTGGACGGGCTTGGGCCCTATACGGTGGTCGCCGCGCGCGTGGCACTCGGCGCGCTCGGGTTGCTGCTGTTTCTCAAGCTGCGTGGCCTCAGCTTGCCGGACGGCCTCTCGGACTGGTGGGCGCTCTTCGTCATGGGGCTTTTGAACAACGCCATTCCCTTCAGCCTGATCGCCTGGGGGCAGGTGCGCATCGACAGCGGGCTGGCCTCCATCTTCAACGCCACCACGCCGCTCTTCACCCTTGTGGTCGCGCATCTCTGCACCCAAGACGAGCGCTTGACGCCGCTCAAGAGCTTCGGGGTTCTGCTCGGGCTTGTCGGGGTGGCCGTGCTGATCGGGCCGGACCTGGGCGAGGGGGCAGGCGGCAGCCTCTGGGGACAGCTCGCCGTGCTCGGCGCGGCTTGCTCCTATGCCTTTGCCAGTGTCTGGGGTCGGCGCTTGCGGCGCCTGTCGCCGGCTGTGGCCGCAACCGGCATGCTGATCTGCTCCTCCGCCGTCATGCTGCCGCTGGCGCTGCTGCTCGAGCCGCTACCGATTGCGCTGCCGGCGCCCTCCGTTCTCGCGGCGCTGCTCGGCCTCGGCCTGTTCAGCACCTCGCTCGCCTACCTTCTCTACTTCGAGATCCTGGCACGAGCGGGTGCCGTCAACCTGATGCTGGTGACGTTCCTCATTCCGCCCAGCGCCATGGCGCTCGGCGTGCTATTCCTCAATGAGCCGCTGGAGCCAAACGCCCTGCTCGGCCTCGCTTTCATCTTCGCGGGCCTCGCGGCGGTTCAGGCACAGGGGCGGGCCGGAGCGGCGAAGCCGTCCCACGGCCTGCAGGAGAAGGGACAATGAAAGGAACTCCCGCACTCTCGGGCCTTGACTGGCCAAAGCTCATCGCGGCGATCGACGAACGCGGCTTCGCGGTGACGCCGCCGCTGCTGGACGGGGCGACCTGCCGGTTGCTGCGCGGCCTCTACGACGACGAGGCGCGCTTCCGCAAACGCGTGGTGATGGCGCGCCAGAGCTACGGACGGGGCGAATATCAGTACTTCTCGAACCCTCTGCCGGACACGGTCGAGACCCTGCGCCAAGCCTGCTACCCGCCCCTGGCCGGGCTGGCCAACCGTTGGGAAGAGGCGCTCGGCCGGCCGCCGGCCTTTCCCGACACACTGAACGCCTATCTCGCCCGTTGCCATGAAGCGGGACAGTGCCGGCCGACTCCCCTGATGCTCCGCTATGGCCCGGGTGATTACAACCGCCTGCACCAGGACCTCTACGGTCCGCTCCACTTCCCGCTGCAGATGGCCATCTTGCTGAGCCGACCCGACGGCGGAGAGGATGGCGGGGAGTTCGAAGGCGGCGAGTTCGTGCTGACCGAGCAGCGCGCGCGGGTCCAGTCGCGGGTGCAGGTGGTGCCTCTCACGCAAGGCCAGGCGGTGATCTTCAGCGTCAATCAGCGGCCGGCGCAGGGTGCCCGCGGCGTCCACCGGGTCACCATGCGCCACGGCGTCAGCGAGGTGCGCTCGGGCGAGCGCTTCACCCTCGGTGTCATCTTTCACGACGCGGCCTGACCTGGCTCAATTCCTCACGTTTTCAGCGATGTCGCATCAACGCGCAATTGACCGGACCACGCCTGGAACGCCATGCTGGCACCATGGATATGGAACAGGGGCGCCAACTGGCGCAGAGCTTCGATGAGATGGGCGGCCCAGGTGCTGACTGCCGCCCGCAGTACCGGGTTATTCGGAGCTGGCTGGATGGGGCGGAGAGCGAGCTTCTGCGTCTAAAACGGGAGGAGGCGGAGCAGCTCTTTCGGCAGATCGGAATTACCTTCGCCGTCTACACCGAAGGCGGCGATCCCGAGCGGCTCATCCCCTTCGATCTCATCCCGCGGATTCTCGACGGGCAGGAGTGGGACTACCTGGAGCGCGGCCTGGTGCAGCGGGTGCAGGCCCTCAACGCCTTCGTCGCCGACGTCTACCACGCGCGCGAGATCGTCAAGGCCGGCAAGGTCCCCGAAGCCCTGGTGCTGCACAACGAGAGCTTCGAAGCCGAGATGCAGGGCTTCACCGTGCCCCAAGGCGTCTACACGCATATCGCCGGCATCGACATCGTGCGCACCGGTCCAAAGGAGTTCTTCGTTTTGGAGGACAACTGCCGCACGCCCTCCGGCGTCTCCTACATGCTGGAGGACCGCGAGGTCACCATGCGGCTGTTCCCTGAGCTGTTCGGGCAGCATGCCGTGCGCCCGGTCTCGCACTATCCCGATGAGCTTTTGGAGACCCTGCGCTCGGTCGCGCCGGAGCGCTGCAGCGGTGAACCGACCATCGTCCTGCTGACCCCGGGACAGTTCAACAGCGCCTACTACGAGCACTCTTTCCTGGCCGACGAGATGGGCGTCGAGCTGGTCGAGGGCAGCGACCTGATCGTCGAGGATGCTGTCGTCTACATGCGCACCACCGAAGGCCTGCGGCGGGTCGATGTCATCTACCGGCGCATCGATGACGCCTTTCTCGATCCGCTGACCTTCAATCCCGACTCGATGCTGGGCGTGGCCGGCCTGATGCAGGCCTACCGAACTGGCAACGTCACCCTGGCCAATGCGCCCGGTGCTGGCATCTGCGACGACAAGGCGATCTACACCTACGTGCCGGAGATGGTGCGCTTCTATCTCGGCGAAGAGCCGATGCTGAACAACGTGCCGACCTATAGCTGCGCCAAGGAGGAGGAGCGGCGCTACGTCCTCGACAATCTCTCGGAGCTGGTGGTCAAGCTGGTGCACGGCTCCGGCGGCTACGGGATGATCGTTGGGCCACGCGCGAGCGAGGCGGAGCTCGGCGAGTTCGCCGCGCGCATTGAGGCCAAGCCGGAGGCCTATATCGCCCAGCCGACCTTGTCGCTCTCCACCTGTCCCACCTTCGTCGAGACCGGCATCGCGCCCCGCCATGTGGACCTGCGCCCCTTCGTTCTGGTGGGCGACCGGGTTCGCGTGGTGCCCGGCGGCCTGACCCGCGTGGCTCTGCGCGAAGGCTCCCTGGTGGTGAACTCCAGCCAGGGCGGCGGCACCAAGGACACCTGGGTCATCGATCTGCCGGACGAGTCGTCGTCGTGATGCTGAGCCGCACCGCCAACAACCTCTTCTGGATGGCGCGCTACATGGAGCGCGCCGAGTTCGTCGCGCGCCTGCTCGAGGTCTCCTTGCAGATGTCGGGCATGAAGTCGCGGGAGGGGCGCACCGAATGGAA
>JANQIA010000117.1 GCA_028282405.1 Rhodovibrionaceae bacterium | reverse complement strand
ACCCTCGACACCGGCTTCCAGCTCCACGAAGGCGCCGTAGTCGGTGATGTTGGTAACGCGGCCCTTGAACTTGGTGCCCACTGGGTACTTCGCCTCGATGCCGTCCCAGGGGTCGGCCTCGAGCTGCTTCATACCGAGGCTGATGCGCTGGGTCTCCGGGTTGAAGCGGATGACCTGCACTTCGACGGTCTGGCCGATCTGCTGCGCTTCGGACGGATGGTTGATCCGCTTCCAGGAGATGTCGGTGACGTGCAGCAGGCCGTCGACGCCGCCGAGATCGACGAAGGCGCCGTAGTCGGTGATGTTCTTGACCACGCCCGCCAGCACCTGGCCTTCGCTCAGGTTGGCGACCAGCTCGTTGCGCTGCTCGGCCCGGTCCTCTTCCATGACCGCGCGGCGAGAGACGACGATGTTGCCGCGGCTGCGGTCCATCTTGAGAATCTGGAAAGGCTGCGGCGTGTGCATCAAAGGCGTGACGTCGCGCACCGGGCGGATGTCGACCTGGCTGCCCGGCAGGAAGGCCACGGCGCCGGAAAGGTCGACGGTGAAGCCGCCTTTGACGCGGCCGAAGATCTGGCCGGTCACCCGCTGATTGGCGGCGAAGGCCTTCTCGAGCTGGTTCCAGGCTTCCTCGCGGCGGGCCTTTTCGCGGGAAAGCATGGCTTCCCCGTTCTTGTCTTCCATGCGCTCGAGGTAGACCTCGACCGTATCGCCGACGCGCAGCTCGCTGTCCTCACCGGCCTTGGTGAACTCCTTCATCGCGACGCGGCCTTCGCTCTTCAGGCCGACGTCGACCAGAACGCCGTCGTTCTCAATGGCGACGATGGTGCCGCGCAGGACATTGCCTTCGAGGGACGAGCTGTCCCCCAGTTGTTCGTTCAAGAGAGCGGCAAAGCTCTCTTTTTGGACTTCTTGTGCCGGAGTGGCATCAGACATGCGGTTTCATCCTCTTTAGCAATTCGGTGTCACAGGCCAACCGGTTGGTTCCGGCGGTCTTCCCAGCACAAGGCGGATGCCTGGTGAGGGCTTATCGTTAACGGTCCGCTGACAGCCGGTCGCTGCCGGCCATGGACCACATCAAGCGGGCTTCGTTAGCAAAGGCCCCTAGCTTGAAGGATCTGCATAGCCGCCTGGAGCGCTGCGTCCGAGTCGAGCTCGGAGGTATCCAGGACTGCGGCGTCGTCCGCGGGCTTCAAAGGGGCGACGGCACGCGCTTGATCGCGGGCGTCACGTTCCTTCAAATCCTGCAGGACCCGCGGGTATATAGTCTCTTCGCCGCGCGCAAGCAACTCCCGATAGCGGCGCTCGGCCCGGACTTCCGGGCTTGCCGTGACGAAGAGCTTCGCCTCGGCATCGGGGCAAACGACGGTGCCGATGTCGCGGCCGTCGAGCACCGCGCCCTTGGCGCCGGCCGGGGGCTCTTGCGCAAAGCGCCGCTGGAAATCCAGCAAGGCGGCGCGCACCCCGCCCTGCGCGGCGACCTTGGAGGCCGCCTGGCCGACCGCCTCCTGGCGCAGGTCGTCCCGCTCCAGGTCGGCCGGGCTGAGGCGGCGGGCGACAGCCTCGGTGGCCGTCTCGTCGTCGGGCGCCTGGCCGGCGGCCAGGGTCAGGGCGGCGACGGCCCGATAGAGCAGGCCCGTGTCCAGGTAGGCGAAGCCGAGCTTGGCCGCCAGCGCCCGGGCCAGGGTGCCCTTGCCGGCCGCGACCGGCCCATCGACGGCAATGATCACGAAGGCCTGCCCCCGCTCACGGCGCGTCGATCTTGGCCCCCAGCGCGCTCATCATGCCGACGAAGCCGGGGAAGGAGGTGGCGATGGGGGCTGCGTCGTCGATCAGGACCGGCCGCTCGCAGGCCAGGCCCATGACCAGGAAACTCATGGCGATGCGGTGATCGAGTTCCGTCTCGATGGCCGTGTTGTTGCCCCCCGGCGGACGGCCGCCCGCGCCCTGCACCGTCAGGCTGTCGTCGCCTTCCTCGACCGCCACACCGCAGGCCGTCAGGCCCTTGGCCACGGCCGCCAGGCGATCGCTTTCCTTGACCCGCAACTCGCCCAGCCCCTGCATCACCGTCGTGCCTTTGGCACAGGCTGCAGCAACGGCGAGGACCGGGTACTCGTCGATCATCGAGGGCGCACGCTCAGGCGGGACCTCGACCCCGTGCAGGCTGTTGCCGCGGACTCGCAAATCCGCCATGGGCTCGCCGCCCTCCTCGCGCAGGTTCTCGACTGTGATATCGGCACCCATTTCCTGCAGCGTGGTGATGAGGCCGCTGCGATGCGGGTTCATGCAGACCTCGGAGAGGCGCAGGTCCGAGCCCGGCAGGAGCAGCGCCGCGACGATGGGAAAGGCAGCCGAAGAGGGGTCGGCAGGCACGGTAACCACGCTGCCGGACAGCTCGGGCTGGCCGACCAGGGCGATACGGCGGCCGCCGCTGGACAACTGCTCAATCGCAACGCTGGCGCCGAAATGGCGTAACATGCGTTCACTGTGATCGCGAGTCGGCTGCGGTTCGATCACCCGGGTCTCGCCAGGTGCCGCCAGCCCCGCCAAGAGGATGGCCGACTTGACCTGGGCCGAGGCCACCGGCAGCTCGTATTCGATGGGCAGCAGGACGTCCGGCCCTTGCATGGCCATGGGCAGACGGCCGCCGGCGCGGGCCTGGAAGCGCACGCCCATCTGCCCCAGCGGTGTCATGATCCGCGCCATTGGCCGGCCGCGCAGCGAGGCGTCGCCGCTCAGGATGGCGTGGATCGGCTGCCCGGCGAGCACACCCATGGCGAGCCGCACGCCAGTGCCGCTGTTGCCGAAATCCAGCAGGTCCGCTGGCTCCTGCAAGCCGCCGACGCCGCGGCCCCAGACGTGCCAGACGCCGGTCGCCGGGTCCTTCTCCACCTCGGCGCCGAGTGCCCGCATGGCTGCTGCCGTGTTGAGGACATCCTCGCCCTCCAGCAAACCCTCG
>JANQIA010000205.1 GCA_028282405.1 Rhodovibrionaceae bacterium | reverse complement strand
GCGAAATAGTGGAAGGAGCGCTTCGGGGCGACAGCCTGCGATGCGGTGGAGGTCGTTTCGCTCACGCTCTCGGCTCTTCTTTTGCTTCTCGTTGCCTCTACCTGTTCCTAGTGTGGTGGTTCCGAAGTTCCCAATCGAAACTCTCGCAGGTTCGATAGGAACTTCGAAACCACCACACTGGAGGATCTAACCAGATCGGCCCCGACCCTCAAATGATCTCGCTCAAATCTGCGTTATCAAGGGCCTAGTACGTGCTTTTAGAGTTACTAGAGTTACGCGTTGCAAGCACGTACCTGCGCGCGAATGCCACACATTGAGTTCGCATCAGTTGGTACCGAGTGTCCTACTGCTGCGTCGTGCTCGGCGACGGGGGAGATCGTGAGGCGGCATGCTGCGCGCTATTCGACCGCTTGTCGCACGGCGGCCGCAGCCGCCACGGGCCCGACGAACAACATGAGGGCGCCGACAGCCCCCAACAAGGCCAGGCTGGCCTGCGCCGGAAAGCCGCTGATGGCCGCATCCACCGCGCCGGTCCCGAAGATCAGGACCGGAATGTTGAGCGGCAGGACCAGGAGCGGGATGAGCACGCCGCCGCGTCGCGCGCCCAAGGTCAGCGCCGCCCCGACCGCGCCGACCAGGCTGAGGGTCGGCGTGCCGATCAAGAGGGTCAGCAGCAGGGTCGGCAGCGCCTCGGAGGGCAGGTTGAAGAGGATGGCGAGGATGGGGGCCGCGGCGGTCAGCGGCAGCCCGGTGGTCAGCCAGTGCGCGGTGATCTTGGCCAGGACCACCAGCTCGAGGGAGACCGGGGAGATGCGCAGCAGCTCCAGCGAGCCGTCCTCGTAGTCGGCGAGGAAAATGCGCTCCAAGGACAGCAACACGGCCAAAAGCGCCGTCACCCAGACGATTCCCGGGGCCATGCGCGCGAGCAGGTTCGGGTCCGGCCCGACACCAAAGGGAAAGAGCGAGGCGGTCAGAATGAAGAACAGCACGACGGTCGCCAGATCGCCGCTGCGCCTGAGCGCCAGGCGCAGGTCGCGCCGCAGCACCGCCAGAAAGGTGCTCACCAGACCGCCTCCACCATTTCGGCAGAGGGCGCGAAATCGGCGAGCGAGAGCGTCTGCTCGTGGTTCAGGCCGAGGTCCAGGTGGGTGGCGATGATGGCCGCGCCGCCACCTGCTCGGTGCTCTTCGATCACATCGCGCAGGCGGCCGATGTTGGCGTCGTCCAGGCCGACGGTCGGCTCGTCGAGCAGCCAGAGCGGCGCCGGTGCGACGAGAAGCCGCGCCAGGGCGAGGCGCCGGCGCTGCCCCGAAGAAAGCACCTCGGCCGGCTGCGGCGCCAGCCGCTCGAGCGCCAGACGCTTGAGCGCCGTGTCCACGGCATCGTCCTTGGCGCCGCCACGCAGCTCGGCCCAGAAGGCAAGGTTCTCGCGCACGGTCAGCCGCGGCTTCAGGCTGGTCTGATGGCCCACGTAGTGGAGACGCGCGAAGTACGCCAAGAGGTCGCGCTGCACCGGCTCACCGTCCCAGGTGAGCTGTCCCAGGGCCGGGCGCAGCAGGCCGGCGAGGACGCGCAGAAGGCTCGACTTGCCGCTGCCGTTCGGCCCGACCAGCAGCAGGATCTCACCCGGCGGCAATTCGAAAGAGAGATCGGCGAACACGGGCCGTCCGCCGCGCAGGCAGGCCAGGCCTTCGGCCTTCAGATGTCCCATGTTTCCTGGTGAAACCCAACCCGGATGCCCAAAGATCGCTGGCTATAGCAAAGCCGCGGCGGGGCCGAAAGCCCGGCCAAAAAAGTGGCGGCCGCCGGGGGTCGGAACCGGCGACCGCCTACCAGTCGTGATGGGGGGCTTGGTGAGGCCGACTGGTATGCCT
>JANQIA010000148.1 GCA_028282405.1 Rhodovibrionaceae bacterium | reverse complement strand
ACCTCCCCCTCAAGGGGGGAGGTGTAAGGGACTGCGATGAAAGCATAATTCCCTCCCCCCAGCGAGGGGGAGGGTTAGGGTGGGGGGGTGTCCGCGGAGCGGACAAGAAAAGGCTCTTCCTCGCTCAACCGGACAGCAGTGGACTTGATCCGACCATCCATTCCTCAGCCTGCGCCAAGCCTAACAATGGATCCTCGAGCCTTCGCCAAGGCTTCGGCCCGCAGGCGGGTCGCGCCGCATCGCGGCTCGCCCAAGAATGACAGCCTGAGGGGCGGTGACGTCCGTGGTTTCTCTCGAAGTGTCATGCTTGGGCGAGGCCCACGGGGCCGTCAGGCCCCTATAATCCAAGGGGCCGAGTTCCGAGCATCCACTCTTCGGCCCGCGCGAAAGTGCGGCGTGGATCCCCGGAACTCGCCACGCTGTGGCTCGCCCGGGGATGACATTGGAGAGAGGACCGCAGACCAGGCGTCACCCCTCTCTTCCCCCCTTCAAGCGCTGGGCTTCCGCAGGTAGATATACCGCCCCGGGGCGACGCCATCGGGCAGCGGGACCGTCTCGGCGCCGGGGAAGCTGATCTGCTGGTCGCAGACCAGGTAGCCGCCGGGCGCGAGAAAGTCGCCGATCACCGCGCTGATCGCCGCGGCGATCGTCCGGTTGGTCTCCACGTCGCCGGTGCCGACGTCGGCGTGGACCAGGGTGACCTGGCCGCGGAAGCGGTCGAGCGCCGCAGGGAGCGTCTCCCGCACGTCGCCGAGGATGAGCCTGTCGTCGGGGGGGATGCAGTCCGGATGCGCCGCCACCCGGCGCTCGAAGACGTAGATCTCGCGCTCGGGCAGGCGCTCGCGCAGATGGTCGTAGGTGCGCCCGTTGCCGAGGCCGAGCTCCAGCACGATGCCGGGCAGGCCGGCGATGCGACCGGCCGCGTCGTCGAGGCAGCTCCGCTGAGCCTGCAGGCGCCGGATGACGCTATCGAGACGGCTCATGCCTTGGCCAGGCGCAGCTTCTCGTTGGTGGCCTCGAGCCGCTGAGCCAGCACCCGCATGATCTCCACCGAGATCTCCGGGAACTCCTGCACCAGGTTGAAGAAGAGCTCCTTGGTGATGCGCAGGGTGATCAGCTCGCTGGTCGCCGCCACGGTCGCCGTGCGCGGCACGTCGATCAGGATGGCGACCTCGCCGATGATGGCGTTGCGCCCCACCTCGGCCACCTTGATGTCCTTGCCGTTGCCGTTGATCAGAATGTCGGCGGTGCCGTCGACGATGATGAAGGCGGCATCGCCCGCATCGCCTTGGCGGCACACCGTCTCGCCGCTGTGAAACACGACCCGTTCGCTGGTGAAAGCCAACAGCTTGAGCTTCGGCTTGTCGATCTTCGAGAAGAGCGGGATCCGCTTCAGGACCTCGACTTCCTCGTCCAGTGTCATGGCACCAGGTTCCTCCCTCTCAAACCCCCGCACCAGAGCAGTATGCTCTAACCCTTCGCTCTAGTCCGCCGTCAGAAGCTCTTTCAAAGCTCCTTGTTGTTCTTCCAACTCCGCATAGACGCCGTCGTCGACCAGGCGTCCGTCCTCCAGCACCAGGACGCGCGGGAAGCCGGCCGCCATGCTCGGGCGCTCGACGATCCAGATGAGGCCTTCATCGCGCGCCTCTTCCCTCACGTTCTGCAACAGCTCGGAGCGCGTCGCCCCGTCCATGACCGCAGTGGCCTCACTTACAATAAGCAAATCCGGCCGCTTGAGAAGAGCGCGCGCCAAGGCCAGCTTCTGCCGCCGCGTGGCGCTCAGCCGCTTGCCGCCGATGCCGACCTGATACTCGAGGCCGATCTCGCGCACCGCATCGCTCAAGTCGAGCTCCTCGAGGATCTCGGTGACGTAGCCGTTGATCGTCTCTTCCGACTGGGCGCGGCCGTAGATCAGACGCCCGAAGAGGATGTTGTCGATGATCGAGGCGGCGGCGTTGTAGCGCTCGCTGTCATAGAAGGCGACGGAGTCCGGCGCCTCCTTCATGATGCGCTCGCGCAGGCGCTTGCGCACTGCGAGCACCTCCTGCTCGAAGGTATCGTCGATCAGGCTCAAGCGGTGGCGCGCCTCGATGTAGGAGATCGGCAGGCGCAGCAGGCGGTTGCGCTCGGCCTCCGGCAAGGCGGCGGCGCCGACGTTCTCGGCCCGGGCGATGATCAGGCGGAACTCCGGTAGGTCGTCCGCATCGATGAAGCTGAACTGATCGAAGAAGGGATGGCCGGCGGGCAGGTCGGCGAAGATCTCGACCATGGTCTGGGCGATCGACAAGCCCTTCTCGACCAGGTGCTTGTCCAGGCCGCTGGCCTTCAGCTCCTCCCGCACCACCGGGTGGTCGACCAAGACGTCGGCGGCGAAGGCAGGGTCGCGCGCCGTGCCGAACAGCAGATTCTCGCCCAAGGTGGCGTTGCGGTTGTACTCGGCGATGTCGAACAGCTCGACGAGGTCGCCGTGGCCCTGCTCGGCCAGCCGCTCGGCCATGCGGTGGCGCGCGGCCAGAATGCCGTCCGCCACCTCGGGCCGCCGCTCCACGTCCAGCGCGCCGTCGAGGCCGAAGCGGTAGATGTCGTCGCTCAGCGCCACGCACTCGAGAACCGACAGCACCCGCTTGGTCAGCTCGGCCGCGTTGGTGACACCGGCCGCCTCGTAGTCGATCCAGTCGTCGTTGATGTCGAAGGAGGAATTGGCCGCGCGCTGGCTCTCCGCCAGGCGGTGCGCCGCCGCATCGGCGGCCTCCTTGTCGTAGTCGGCCACGTGAATCGGCCGGTGGGTCAGGCTGTAGAGCAGGTTCTCCTTGATCGAGCGGGAGAAGAAGTAGGCGTCCGGCGCGACATAGCCGATGCGGCGGCCGAGCACCGCCTGGGTCAGGTCCTCGATGCGGTGCTCGCCGATCTCGACGGAGCCGGAGCTGCGCTGCACCAGCCCGGCGATCACCTCGCCCAGGCTGTCCTTGCCGCTGCTGGCGCCGCCGACCACGGCGATGTGCTCCTTGATCGGCGTCTCGAAACTGACACCGTCGAGCAGCTTGTTGGCGCCGTCGTCGAGCAGCGTGACGCTGGAGAGCTTGATCTCCCCTTCCAGCGGCGCGACCGGGGAATCCGGGTCCTGATAAGAGGGCTCGACGATCTCCGTCGGCTGGAACTGCTCGATCACCTGATCGTACTTGATCTGCACGTCGGCGCGGCGCTGGTCCCAGTCGATCAGCTCCTTCACCGGTCCCGGCAGGTCCCGATAGGCGGCGATCACCGCCACCAGAGCGCCGATGTCGAGCCGGCCGGAAAGCGCCAACAGACCGCCGCCGGCATAGAAGATGAAGGGCGTGAGCTGGGACAGGAAGGTGTTGAGGAACTTCACGAAGAACTTGCGCTGATAGATCTCGAAGCGGATGTCGAAGATGCGTCCCAGGCGCGAGGTCAGCTCGGCGCGCTCGTAGTTCGAGGTGTCGTTGGCATGAATCTCGCCGGCCCCCTCGATGACCTCGCCAATGCGACCAGCGAGCAAACGCGCCGTAAGCTGGCGCTGCCGGCCAAGCTCCAAGATCGGCACGCGCAGGCGCGGGATCAGGATGGCCTGCACCAGCACGATGATGCCGGCGATCAGCCCGAGCCAGAACGACTGCACCATGATGAAGACCATGGCGGTGATGGCCTGGCCGCCGAGGAAGGCGGGCGTGATGAAGGCGTCGCCGATGAAGCCGCCCAAGGGCTCCACCTCGTCCTTGATCATGGTGGCGACTTCCGCCGGCTTCATGCGCCGGATTTGCGGCAGGCGAAAGCGCAGCAAGCGGTCGGAGAGCTCGTAGCGCAGGCGGCGCAGCATGCGCTCGCCCATGCGGCCCTTGCCCGTGTTGATGACGAACCTGAAGCCGCCGTTGACGCAGACCAGGAAGAGGAACATGAAGCTGAGGATCAGCAGGGTCGCCTGCTGATCGGCCGGGACGCCGGAGAACAGCACGATGCTCTCGCCGGTCAGCGTCTCGCTGAGCGGCACCCGGATGACGCCGATGGGATTGGCGCTTTCCGCCGTCTCGAATCCGTCGCCTTGAATGCCCTGGTTGACGATCTGCTTGGGCAGATCGAGCGACAAGAAATAGAACGGCAGGGAGGCGGCGACCCAGGCCAGAAGCACCAACTGCTCGCGGCGGCTGAACCGCCAAACGTATTTGAAGATGTTGCGTTCCATGCCAAACCGAAGTGGACGCAAGGCCAAGTCGCCGAACCGGAGCACTCTAACGGCAGCAGGCGCCCGGCCAAGAAGAATCAGCCTGACGCGGCACCCACTATCGGTTAAAGACAACTGTTTGGCACGGCTGACTGGACTCTAAGCTCAACTGGGTCGGAGACTATGAGCAAGATCACAACAGCGCCGGGGCGCCCCAAGCGCGTCCTCATCTACAGCCATGACACCTTCGGCCTCGGGCATCTCCGGCGCTGCCGCGAGATCGCGCATGCGCTGGTCGAGTCCGACGAGAACATCTCGGTCCTCATCCTCTCCGGCTCGCCGATCATCGGCAGCTTCGGCTTCAAGAACCGGGTGGATTTCGTGCGCATTCCCGGCGTCATCAAGCTGCGCGGCGGAAACTACGTCTCGCTCAAGCTGCCACTGGACATCGAGCATACGCTGGCCATGCGCGCCTCCATCATCCAGCACACGGCGGACATCTTCGACCCCGACCTCTTCATCGTCGACAAGGAGCCGCTCGGCCTGCGCGGCGAGGTCAAGCAGACCTTGGCGCTGCTGCGCGGAAAAGGTGTGCCCTGCGTGCTCGGCCTGCGCGATGTGATGGACGACCCGGAGCTGCTGGCCCCCGAATGGGAGCGCAAGAAGGTCGCCCCGGCGCTCACCAATTTCTACGATGACATCTGGGTCTACGGCCTGCCGCAGATCTGCCGCCCGCTGGAAGGCCTCGACCTGCCGCCCTCGGTCGAGCACCGCATCACCTATACCGGCTACCTCAGGCGCAGCCCGCCGATGGCCGCCCTGACGCCGAAGCTGGAGAAGGTGAAGGAGCCCTACATCCTGGTCACCGTCGGCGGCGGCGGCGACGGCGAGGACATCATCGACTGGGTGCTGCGCGCCTACGAGAGCGATGACTCGCTGCCCTATCCGGCGGTCATGGTGCTCGGCCCCTTCATGGGCTCGAAACTGCAGGACGACTTTCTGGCGCGGGCCGACCGCCTGCCGAACGTCGAGGCCCTGACTTTCGATGCACAGGTCGACGGCCTCTTGGAGCGCGCCAACGGCGTCGTCTGCATGGGCGGCTACAATACCTTTTGCGAGGTGCTCTCCTTCGACAAGCGGGCCCTGATCGTGCCGCGCACCCAGCCGCGCCTGGAGCAGTACATCCGCGCCGAGCGGGCGCAGGAACTCGGCCTGGTGCGCATGCTGCTCGACGACGGCGTGCGCGAAGCGGCCACCATGTCGACGGCGATTCGCACCCTCTCGCAGCAGCCCCTGCCCTCGCAGACCGTGGTGCCCGGCCTGCTCGACGGTCGCGACAACGTGATCAAGCTGGCCCGCCAGTGGCTCGACCGGGTCCGCAAACCGCTCGGCTTGCAAGCCAGCCGCTGAAGCTCCCATCTTAGAGCATGTCTATTGCCGGTCCGAGTACCGTCGCGGTCATCCTCAAGGGTTATCCGCGGCTATCCGAAACTTTTATCGCCCAGGAGCTGCGGGCGCTGGAGAAGGCTGGCCTGACCTTGGCCCTCTATTCCCTGCGCCACCCCACGGACGATCGCAGCCACCCGGTCCATGCCGAGATCGAAGCGCCAGTGGTTTATCTGCCGGAGTACCTGCACAAGGAGCCGCGCCGCGTACTATCAGCCCTGTGGCGCGCCCGCCGGCGTAGCGGCTTCTGGCGCGCCCTGCGTGCGCTGCTGCGCGATCTGAAACGCGACCCGACCCGCAACCGCCTGCGCCGCTTCGGTCAGGCCTGCGTGCTGGCGGAGGCCATGCCGGAGAACACCGGCTGGCTCTACGCCCACTTCCTGCACACACCCGCCTCGGTCACCCGCTATGCAGCGCTGATCCGCGCGCTGCCCTGGTCGGCCTCGGCTCACGCCAAGGACATCTGGACCACGCCGGACTGGGACAAGGCCGAGAAGATCGAGGAGATGGCCTGGCTGACCACCTGCACGCGCTACGGCTGGGAGCATCTGCGCGCGCTGACCGACCATCCCGAGAAGGTGATGCTGACCTACCACGGCCTCGACCTGGAGCGCTTTCCCCTGCCGCCGCAGCGGGATTTCGACCCGGAAGCCAGCGGCAGGCCGCTGCGCCTGCTCTCGGTCGGCCGCGCGGTCGAGAAGAAGGGCTACGACGACCTGCTCGAGGCGCTGGCCCTCCTGGGCGATGGACCGGCCTGGCACTTCGTTCACATCGGCGGCGGCGAGCGCCTGGATCAGCTCAAGGCCCAGGCGGAGCGCCTCGGCTTGAGCGACCGAATCACCTGGCTCGGCCCGCAGGACCAGACGCGGGTGATCGAGGAGTATCGCAAGGCCGACCTCTTCGTCCTGGCCAGCCGCATCGCCAAGGACGGCGACCGCGACGGCCTGCCCAACGTGCTTATGGAGGCGCAAAGCCAGGCCCTGCCCTGCGTCGCCACCGACGTCTCCGCCATTCCCGAGCTGATCGAGGACGGGGTCACGGGCCTGCTGACCGAGCCCGGCAACAGCGTCGCCCTGGCGCAGGCTATCAGCCACCTGCTCGCATCACCGGCGGAGCGCCAGCGCCTCGGCCGCGCCGGCTACGAGCGGCTGCTCGCCAACTTCTCGCAAGAGGCCTGCATCGCGCCGCTGAAAGACCGCTTCGGCCTGCCGCCCCGCCCCGCGACCTCGGCGGTCGCGTGAGCCGATCCAGCGGCGCAGTTGGGCCAAATGATCGAGTTCGACGAAGAAAAGAGC
The DNA here is from genome assembly GCA_028282405.1 of Rhodovibrionaceae bacterium. Classification (GTDB taxonomy): domain Bacteria; phylum Pseudomonadota; class Alphaproteobacteria; order Kiloniellales; family DSM-21159; genus JANQMX01. The sequence continues at coordinate 5,871 of JANQIA010000148.1, read as the reverse complement.
GAGCGGAACTTAATGGATCGCGGCTTCGATTTTGCGTATGCCGCTCGTATATTTGAGGGACGAGTGGTAGAGTGGGACAGTTTTCGCAATGACGAGCACCGGATAAAAGCCACCGGGCAGATAGAAGGGCTGTTTTACACCGTCATCTATACATGGCGGGACGGACGGCGGAGGATTACATCTGCCAGGCGCGCCCGACGGCAGGAGATCGAAGACTATGGCGCATGAGACGAAATCGAAGGCGCCTGCCCGGGGCCGGATTGACCGGGCAAAGGTAGAGCGCACGACCGAAAGCGAGGTCGCGCGCCACGCGGCTCAAGACGATGAAGCGGAGTGGTTCGATCCCGAGGCCGCGCCTGACCGCGTCGTGCACCCCTTCCAGCCCCGGCGTAAATCGCCCACTGCCTGACGGCTCGCCCTAGCTTCTCGAGCGCCTCCTGGGCGAAGTCATGGACCGCATCGCCTTCTATGCGCCGATGAAGCCGCCAGACCATCCGGTGCCCTCCGGCGAGCGCGAGACGGCGCGGCTCTTTGCCCAAGCTTTGGAGGTGGCCGGCTACGAGGTCGAGCTGGCCTGTCGCCTGCGCAGCCGGGAGCCGGAGGGCGACCTCGAGCGCCAGGCACGCCTGGAACGGGCCGGCGGCTGGGTCGCCGGGCGGCTGGTTCGGGCTTACCGGCAACGCCCAGCCAGCGAGCGGCCCGTCGCCTGGTTCACCTACCATCTCTACTACAAGGCCATGGACTGGATCGGGCCGGCGGTGGCGCGGGGCCTCGGCATCCCCTACCTCGCCGCCGAGGTCTCGGTCGCGCCCAAGCGGGCCGGCGGGCCCTGGGACCGCAGCCACCAAGCGCTGCTCGAGGCCGTTGCCGCGGCTGACGCCATCTTTCCCCTGACCGAGGTGAACCGGGAGTGCCTGCCGCCCGGAACCCGGATGCGCGATCTCGCGCCCTTCCTCGACCCCGCCCCGTTTCAGGCGGCGCGGAAACAACGGGAAGCTGAACGGCATGCCCTGGGGGAACGGCTCGCCCTCAATCCCGACCAGCCCTGGATTGCCGTCGCCGCCATGATGCGCCCGGGCGTCAAGGCGCAGTCCTTCGCCCTGCTGGCCGAGGCGCTCGCCCGAGAAGGTCTGCCGCCCTTCCAGGTCCTGATCGCCGGCGACGGTCCGGCCGAGGCGGCCGTTCGGGCCGCTTTCGAGCGCCTGCCTGAAGGCGCGGTGCACTTTCTCGGGCGGCTCGATCAAGCGCAGCTCGCCGCGCTCTTCGCCGCCTGCGATCTCTACGCCTGGCCGGCGGTCGGCGAGGCTTTCGGCATGGCGCTGCTGGAGGCCGAGGCGACCGGCCTCCCCGTGGTGGCCGGGCGCGACGGCGGCGTCGCCGATGTGGTCGGCGACGGCGAAAGCGGCCTGCTGGTTCCGCCCCGGGACCCAGCCGCCTTCGCCGAGGCGGTCGCACGCCTGCTCCGCGACGAGGCGCTGCGCGCGCGCCTGTCGGCCGGTGCGGCCGCGCGCATCGCGCAGCACCACAGCCTCGCCGCGGCCGCCCTCACGCTCCGGCAGGCGATCGAGGCGGCGCGGTGATTGCATGATGGCTCGTGGTGCTGCTCAGCCGGCGCGATTTTCCCTCCCCTCGTCACCCCGGAGGAGCCTCGCCAGAGGCGACATCCGGGGCTCGCGTAGAGAGTTGCCGAAGGCATGGCATGACTTGGCGCAGGCCGCGGAATGGGCCCCGGCTCGGGGGCCGGGGTGACAGTCTATGGTGCGGCGACGCTAGCGCCCCCCACCGTCGTCATCCTTGCGCGAGCTTCGCAGGGTCGTAGACCCGAAGAGGCGAGTTGCGAGGATCCACTCCGCGGCCCGCACGAAACCCAAGCGTGCCTTCGGCAACTCGCTCCGCAAGCCCTCGGAACTCGCCACTGCGTGGCTCGCCCAAGGGTGACAGGGATTGGTGCGGTGGCGTTCGCGGCCCTTCTCAGACTGTCATCCCGGCCAAGGGCGCAGCCCGCGTGTCCGGGCTCGCGCAGCGAGTTGCCGAAGGCGTGGGTGGTCTGGGCACGAGCTGCAGAACGATGTGCGTGGCCCCTGCAACGCCCGCGCTCGCTGACCGCATTCCGCGCAGGCCGCGGAATGGGCCCCGGCTCAAGGCCGGGGTGACAATTTGTGGTGCCGCCCTGGCTCATGTAGTGCCGCGCCGACTCATGCGGTGCCGCACGGCACCGCAGGTGCCCAACATACCCCCCGGCGCTTGCCCTTCGCGCGAGGACGGACCACCATATTGCCGGGGCGCGATGCGAGGCCCCGAGTTGATGCCACGCGCTGATACCACCACCCGGGGCTCCATGAGCGAGACGACGAGCGAGACGGCCTTCTACCGCCACGTACCGCGCAGCCTGATCGGCGACTATCTGCGGGCCCTCTTCGGGCTCGGCATCACGCTGACCGTGTTCTTCTCGCTCGACGACAAGCTCTCCATCGTCGGCGTGCTCTTCTTCGTTCTCTCGCTGCTGTTCCTCGCCTTCGGCCTCCGCACCCTGCGGCAGCAACTGCTGCAGGTGGCGATCAACGACGAGGGCATCTTCACCAAGGTCTTCGGCACCGCCTCGCTGCCCTGGTCCAAGCTGGACCATGTGCGCCTGCGCTTCTTCGGCACCCGGCGCGAGCACAAGAGCGGCAGCGGCGGCCATATGCAGCTCACCCTCAAGGGAGACGGTCAGAAGCTGTCCTTCGACTCGACGATCGAGGGCTTCCCGGACATTCTGTGGCATGCGGCCCGGGCGGCCCGGGAGAACGGGTTGGGCATCGATCCCGCCACGGCGGGCAACATGCTCAGCCTCGGCATCGAGCCGGATAAGGAGACCAAGCGGCCCGTGTGAGCAACTGGGCGTGATTTGCATCTTAACACGAGACAGCTATAGAGGACTGAGAACGGTGATCAGGCCGACGATCTCGGGGGCGAGAAGACGGGAGGCAGGGTGGTTGGCCTACTTACGATCGAGGATCTGAGGGTCAGTTTCGATTTGCCGCAGGGCCGCTTGGATGCGGTGCGCGGCGTCTCCTTCAGCGTCCCGGACGGCGGCACGGTGGCGCTGGTCGGAGAGTCCGGCTCCGGCAAATCGGTCATCACCCAAGCCATTCTCGGCATCCTGCCGCGCCCCGCCTCGATCACCGGCGGACGTATCCTGTTCAGCGACCCCAAGAACGGCATCGACACCCTCGATATCGCTCAGCTCGACCGGGACGGCCCGGCCATGCGCGCCATTCGCGGCGCCCGCATCTCGATCATCTTCCAGGAACCCATGACGGCGCTGTCGCCGGTGCATACGGTCGGCAATCAGATCGGCGAGGCGCTGGAGCTGCACCGCGGCATGAGCGGCCCCGAGGGCCGGGAGATCGTCGCCGACATGCTGCGCATGGTCGGCTTCCCCGACCCCGAGCGGGCCATCAAGACCTATCCCTTCGAGCTGTCCGGCGGCCTGCGCCAGCGCGCGGTCATCGCCATGGCGCTGATTTGCCGCCCCAGCCTGATGATCGCCGACGAGCCGACCACGGCCCTCGACGTCACCATCCAGGCGCAGATCCTGAAGCTGATCCGGGATCTGCAGCAGGAGCTGGGGATGGCCATGCTGCTGATCACCCACGACCTCGGCGTGGTCGCCAACGTGGCCGAAGAGGTCGTGGTGCTCTACCGCGGCGAGGTGATGGAGAGCGGCGAGGTCGAGGATATCTTCCGCGACCCGCGCCACCCTTACCTCAGGGCGCTGCTCAAGGCGGTGCCGCGCTTCGACATGGGGCGCAACGAGCGGCTGGTGCCGCTGCGCGAAATCCAGCACGAGGGGCCCTCGCAGCTCCTGGCGGCGAAGGAGCCTTGGCCCGAAGACGCCGACCCGGATCTCCCCATTCTGAAGGTCGAGAGCGTCAGCAAGGCCTTCTCGATCCGCAAGAGCGGCTGGTTCGCCAGCTCGACGGAAAAGCAGGTGCTGGCGGTCGACGACGTCAGCTTCGCCATCGCCCGCGGCGAGTGCCTCGGGCTGGTGGGCGAAAGCGGCTGCGGCAAGACCACCCTGTCGAAGATCATCCTGCGCGCCCTGACGCCGGACAGCGGCCGGGTCACCTTCAGCGACCGCGGCCGGGAACGGGACGTGCATCAGCTCGACAACCACGAACTGACCGAGTTCCGCACCCGCATCCAGTTCGTCTTCCAGGACCCCTACGGCTCGCTCAATCCGCGCATGACGGTCTACGACCTGATCAGCGAGCCGCTGGTCATCCACGAGGTCGGCGACGAGGCCAGCCGGCGCGAGATGGTCAAGGAGCTGATGGGCGTGGTCGGCCTGGATATCCGCTTCCTCAACCGCTATCCCCATTCCTTCTCCGGCGGCCAGCGCCAGCGCATCGGCATCGCCCGCGCCCTGGCGCTGAAGCCCGACCTCTTGATCTGCGACGAGCCGGTCTCGGCGCTCGACGTCTCCATCCAGGCGCAGATCCTCAACCTGCTGAAAGACCTGCGCCGCGAGCTCGGCCTGACCTATCTCTTCATCAGCCACAACCTGGCGGTCGTCGACTACATCGCCGACCGGATTGCCGTCATGTGCCGGGGGCGCCTGGTCGAGCTGGCGCCGCGCGATCTCTTGTTCCAGGCGCCGGTCCATCCCTACACCCGGGCCCTGCTCGCCGCGGTGCCGGAGCCGAGCCTGGAGCACCGCCTGGACTTCACCCACCTGATGGACGAGCGCGCCTCGGAGCCGGCGGGCTGGCCGGCGCCTTTCACCATCAACGGCGACGCGCATCCGCGGCTGGTCGATCTCGGCGAGGGCCACTTCGTGCGCGCCGACCCCGACCGCGGCCCGATCCGCGCGGCGGCCTGAGGATAGCGACGCGATGCTGGCCTATTTCGTCCGCCGCATTCTGACGATGGTGCCGACGCTCATCGCCATCTCCTTCATCGTCTTCGTCATCATCCAGCTCCCGCCGGGCGACTACCTCGAGACCATGATCGCCGAGCTGGAGGCGCAGGGCGAAAGCGTCGACCCGCAGCGCATCGACTTCCTGCGCGAGCAGTACGGCCTCGACCGCCCCTTCCTGGAGCAGTACGCTTGGTGGGCCTTCGGCCTGCTGCAAGGCGACATGGGCTTTTCCTTCGAGTACGAGCGCCCGGTCGCGGAGGTGATCGGCGACCGCCTCTGGCTCACCATGGTGGTGGCGACCGCCTCCATCGTTTTCATCTACGTGGTCTCCTTCCCGATCGGCATCTACTCGGCCGTCCGCCAGTACTCGACCGGGGACTACGTGCTGAGCTTCATCGGCTTCCTCGGCCTCGCCACCCCCAACTTCCTGCTCGCCCTGGTGCTCATGTGGCTGGCCAACAGTTGGTTCGGCACCTCGATCAGCGGTCTGATGGACCCCAAGTACCTCGATCAGCCCTGGAGCTGGGCCAAGGTCGGCTCGGTGCTGGAGCATCTCTGGATTCCGGTGGTGGTCATCGGCACCTCCGGCACTGCGGCCATGATCCGCCGCCTGCGCGCCAACCTGCTCGATGAGCTGGAGCGTCAGTACGTAGTGACCGCCCGCGCCAAGGGCGTCAGCAACCTGAAGCTCCTGTTCAAGTACCCCCTGCGTCTCGCCATCAACCCCTTCATCGCCGACATCGGCTCGCTGCTGCCGGCGGTCATCTCGGGTGCGGCCATCGTCTCGGTGGTGCTCGATCTCAACACCACCGGCCAGATGCTGGTCAGCGCCCTGCAGAGCCAGGACATGTACCTCGCCGGCTCCTTCCTGATGTTCCAGGCGCTCTTGGTGGTGGTCGGGGTCTTCCTTTCCGACCTGGCTTTGGCGGCGCTCGACCCGCGCATCCGCCTGGAAGGCAAGGCGGTCA
>JANQIA010000145.1 GCA_028282405.1 Rhodovibrionaceae bacterium | reverse complement strand
CGCATCTACGAGGTGGCGCTGAAGATGAGCGCCAATCCCACGGTGGAGGGCCGGGCGGTCTTCGTCATCGAGCTGGACTACTGCGGCCTGGTCAGCATCAAGGAGAGCGTGCAGCCCGAGCAGGTGCGTCCGTTGCTGTTCATCGAGGCGCCCTCGATGATCTTCCCATTCGCCCGGCGCATCATCGCCGACGCCACGCGCGACGGCGGCTTCCCGCCGCTGCTGATCAACCCGATCAACTTCGCCGAGCTGTTCCGCCAGAAGCAGTACGAGGTGGCGGACGACGCCGGTGCGGCGGCGGAGGCGCCCAGTGCGGAGGCGCCGGACGCGCCGAGCGGCGCCGAGGCAGGGCGTGACGCGGAAGCCAAGGCCTAGGGGCGCTCAGCCGCCCACCACGGACTGTCACCCCGGCCCTTAGGCGAGCCCGGGACGGTGTGCCGTCCCGGCGTGCGAGACTTGGGAGCCGGGGCTTGCGTAGCAAATTGCCGAAGGCAGCCACAAGCTCTGACCGCTCTCTCCGTCATCCTCGAGCTTGACCCACTGCTGTCCGGCCAAACGTCGAGGCGTTAGCCAGACGGCCTTGCATTGGCTTGGGTATCGCAGCTTCCGCTGGACAGGGACTTGCGGCGGCAGACGAAGGACTCTTGGCGCTGCGCGCCAGTCCCCCCTCCCGGCGCTGCGCGCCGACCTCCCCCTCAAGGGGGGAGGTGTAACGGACTGCCGCGAAAACAGAATTCCCTCCCCCCTTGAGGGGGAGGGTTAGGGTGGGGGGTGTCCGCGGAGCGGACAAGAGATGACGGTCCCGCACTCAACCGGACAGCAGAGAGCTTGATCCGCCGGCGGGCCGAAGCACTGTGGCGCGGCACTGGCGCCAGTGGGTTGTAGCGCAGGTCGCGGACGGGCGAGACAGACCCGCGCCAAAGGACCAGAGCTGACGCCAAAACCCGAAAAGACGCCCATTGACCGCAAACGCTGACAGCCCCGCGGCCGAAACGGAAACCCGCGCCGTGCCCTCGCCGCCCCTGGCGGTGGCGAGCATCATCCTGTCCATGGCGTCGCTCGCCGTGGGCAACGGCATCCTCTTCGCCTACGTGCCGCTGAAGCTGGCCTTCACCGGCTTCGAGCCCTGGGTCGCCGGCGCGGTGCTGACCGGGCTGTCGGCGGGTGGCCTCGCCGGCTGTCTTTTGGTCGGCCACATGGTGCGGCGGGTCGGCCATGCGCGCGTCTTCGCCACCCTGGCCGCCGCCGTCGTCCTTTCGGTGCTGCTGATCGCCGTCGGCACCGAGCCGCTGCTTTGGGTGCTGTCCCGCATGCTCTATGGCTTCGCGGTCGCGGGGCTCTTCGTCGTCAGCCAAAGCTGGCTCAACGACGCCACCGCCAACGAGTGGCGGGGCAAGGTCATCGCGCTCTTCTATATGAGCTACGTGCTCAGCCTCGGCGCCGGCTCCTTCATCCTGCGCTTCGTCTCGATCGAGGGGCCGACCGCCCTGCTGCTCGCCATCTTCTTCGCGACGCTTGCCATCCTCCCGGTCAGCCTGACGCGCCTCACTGCGCCCGGTCCGCCCGAGGCGGTGCATATCGCCCCCCGCGCGGTCTGGCGCATCTCCCCGGTCGGGCTTGTGGGGCTCCTGGCCGTGGGCGGCCTCACCATGCTGCTGCAGGGCTTCGCGCCGATCTACGCCGCCGCCGAGGGCTATCCGCAGAAGGACATCGCGCTCCTCATGTTCCTGATGCAGTTCGGCATGCTGGCGGTGCAGATGCCGCTCGGCGCTCTCTCCGACCGGGTCGACCGGCGCCTGGTCCTGATCGGCGCCGCCGTGCTGGTCGCGGTCTGCGCCGCCATCGCGACCCAGGCCGGGCATCCGCATCTGCTCTGGCTGGTGCTGCTCTTCGCCGTATGGAGCGGCGCCACCGAGTCGATCTACGCCATCGCCAATGCCCATGCCAACGACCGGGCCGACCCGCAGTACTACGTCTCGCTCTCCAGCACCCTGATGGTCGCCTGGTCGCTGTCCGGCCTGGTGCTGCCGGGGATCGCCACGGCGCTGACGCCCATCGTCGGGCCGCGCGCCTTCATGGTCATCGCGCTGGTGGTCGCAGCGGCCTATGCGCTCTTCGTGGCCTACCGCGTGACCCGGCGGGAGCCGGTGCCCGACGCCGAGCAGGAGCCCTACCAGCCGGTCAGCGCCCAGGCCCCCTACACCGCCGAGTTGGCGCCCCTGCCTGAGGAAACGCCGGAAGCGGCGAGCGACGCCGAGGGCAAGGCTTAGGCCAGCGCGGAAGCCAAGGCTTAGTCACCGGGCTCGTCCATAGACCGCACCCAGCCCTCTCCAGACTTGTCACCCTTGGGCGAGCCGCAGAGCGGCGAGACCCGAGGGTCCAGCGGTAGGCACGGTCCCAGCTTGTGGCTGGACCCCGGCTGCCAAGGCTCACGCTCCGGGACTGCAAGCAGTCCCGGGCTCGCCTAAGGGCCGGGGTGACAACGAGATGTGTGGCACCAAACAGCGCCGAAGGCGCTTAGCGATCCAACCAAATGGGGTCGGTGAGGCGGCCCAGCATGGCCTGGTGGGCTTCGCGCTCCTCGGCAGAGGGGGCGTGCGGCCGGGCCGGGCGCGGGGCCCGCGCGGCGGACTCTTCCTCGAGGGCCGCCTCGTCCTCCGCGTGGCTGCCAAGCGCCAGGCCGAAGCCCGGCTCGCGGCCGCCGCGCAGCTCGAGGTAGACCTCGGCCAGCAGCTCGCAGTCGAGCAGGGCGCCGTGCAGGGTGCGGTGGGAGTTGTCGATGCCGTAACGCTGGCAGAGCGCATCGAGGCTGACCCGCGCGCCGGGATGCTTGGCCCGCGCCAAGGCAACCGTGTCGACCGCGCGGCCACTGGGTATCGATGGTTTGTTGAGCCGGCCCAGCTCGGCATTGAGGAACTTGAGATCGAACTCGGCGTTGTGGATGACCAGCGTGGCGTCGCCGACGAAGTGCAGGAAGTCCTCGGCCACCGCGGCGAAGACCGGCTCGTTCTTGAGGAACTCTTCAGTCAGGCCGTGAACCGCCTGGGCCTCCGCCGGGATGTCCCGCTCCGGGTTGATGTACCAGCGGCGGTGGGTGCCGGTGGCGACGTGATTGACCAGCTCGATGCAGGCCACCTCGACCAGGCGATGGCCGGCGTTGGGGTCGAGCCCGGTGGTCTCCGTATCCAGAACGATTTCCCGCATCGGCGCTCTCCTCTCCCGGTCGCCGCGTTTCAGCGGCGGTGGCGCGGCGGCCAAGCCAGGGGCTGCCGGCCCTCCATGTCCCTGAGGACGGCTTGAAGCTGACACAAGGTGTTGCGTTTGCTCAAGCCGGTTTCCACAACATAATCGGCTTTCCGCCGCTTTTCCCGGTCCGGAACCTGCTGCGCGGCGATGGCGGCGAAGCGCTCTGCCGTCATGCCTGGGCGGGCCATGACCCGCTGGCGCTGCAGCCAGGCCGGCGCGCTGACCACCACCACTGCATCGCAGCGTCCGGCGGCGTCGGTCTCATAGAGCAGGGGGATGTCCAGCACGGCGAGCCATTGGCGCCGCCGGGCCTGACGGCGGAGGAACTGCTCGGAGCTGCGGCGGACCAAGGGATGCAGCACGCCTTCCAAACGGCGCAGCGCCGCCGCATCGCCGTACACCGCCTGCCCGAGACGGCCGCGGTCGACCGCACCCTCACGCACCGCTTCGGGAAAGAGCGCGGCGATCTGCGGCACGGCGGCCCCGCCCTTGGCCATCAGGCGATGCACGCTGGCGTCGGCATCGTGGACCGGCACGCCGAGCTGCCGGACCATGCCGGCGGCGGTCGACTTGCCCATGCCGATCGAACCGGTCAGGCCGAGGATCAGCATCGGTGCCGATGCCTCGGCGCGGAAGTCCGTTCGAGGGCGGGGGTACCCCACGGACTGTCATCCCGGCCAAGGGCTTCGCGGGAGCGAAGTCCGCGAGCCGGGAACCATGTCTCGGCCCGCGCCCAGCTTCGAAATGGACCCCAGGCCTTCGCCAAGGCTTCGGCCCGCGGGCGGCTCAAGGCCGGGGTGACGAGGGGAGGGGCGGGGGGAGCAGTGCAAAGACCGATACCCCCCCTCCCGGCGCTACGCGCCGACCTCGCCCTCAAGGGAGGTGTAAACGACCGTAGCGAAGCCCTAGTTCCCTCCCCCCAACGAGGGGGAGGGCTAGGGTGGGGGGGTGTCCGCGCAGCGGACAAGAAAAACGCACAGCCCCTCCCCCCGTCATCCCGGCCGCAATAGAGTGTCCGGGCTCGCGTAGCGAGTTGCTGAAGGCATGTCGCGGCTCGCGCCAAGCTTCGAGATGGACCCCGGCTCAAGGCCGGGGTGACAGTTGGTGCAGGTATGACAAGCGAATGCACTGCCGCGTCAGTCATGGGCTTCAAACCCACCGCGCTAGCCGGCGAGCACGAAGTCGCGCAGGGCGGCGTCGACCTCGGGGCGGACGCCGAACCAGGCCTCGAAACCGGGGCGGGCCTGGTGGAGCAGCATGCCGAGGCCGTCGACGACGGCGTTGCCCCGCGCGCGGGCGGCGGCCAGCAGGGGCGTCTCCAGAGGCGCATAGACCAGGTCGTTCACCACGGCCGAGGCAGACAGCCCGGCGAGATCGAGCGACAGAGGAGGCTGGCCCTCCATGCCGAGACTGGTCGTGTTGACCAGCAGGCCGAGGTCGCTCAGCGCGGTCTCCCGCTCCTCCCAAGGAACCACCCTCACGCTGCCGCCAAAGCTATCGCGCAGAACCTCGGCGCGCGCGGCCGTGCGGTTGCAGAGGCGGAGCTCGCGGCAGCCGCTGTCGAGCAGCGCGACGATCACCGCCCGCGCAGCACCGCCGGCACCGAGCACCAGAGCCGGCGCCTCCGGCTGCCAGCCGGGCGCGCCTTGCTCCAGATTGGCGAGAAAGCCGAAGCCGTCGGTATTGCGCGCCAGCACCTTGCCGTCGCGAAAGATCAAGGTATTGGCCGCGCCGATGCGTTTGGCGTTGTCGTCCGCCTCATCGGCCAAGGCCAGCGCCAGGGCTTCTTCCTTGTGAGGGACGGTCACGTTCGCACCCCGGAACCCGAGGTCGACCAGCGCCCGCACCGCCTGCACGAAGTTCTCCGGCGCGACGGGCAGGGGCAGGTAGGCGCCGTCGATGCCGTGCCGCTCCAGCCAATAGCCATGCAGGCGCGGCGACTTGGAATGGGACACGGGCCAGCCCAGGACACCGGCCAGGGCAGCGCGGCCGGAGAGGATCATCGGACCAGCACCCCGTTGGCGCGCAGCACGTCGAGCAGCGGCAGGAGCGGCAGACCGAGGATGGTGAAGAAGTCCCCTTCGATGCGGCTGAAGAGCTGGGCGCCCAAGCCTTCGAGCTGGTAGGCGCCGACCGAGCTGAGGGCCTTGTCGCCGACGGCATCCAGGTAGGCGGCTATGACGTCGTCCGAGAGGGGCCGCATGGTCATGCGCGCCGGCGCGCCGTGATGCCAGATGCGGCTGCCGTCCCGCACGATACAGACCGCCGACCAGAGCACGTGGCTGCGCCCCTGCAGGGCGCGCAGGCTCTCGACGGCCTGGTCGCGGTCGGCGGGTTTGTCGAACCAGCGCTCCTCGCACTCCAGCATCTGGTCAGCGCCGACCACCAGGCTGCCGGGGTGGCGGGCGGAAACGCGCTGCGCCTTCAGCTCGGCCAAGGTTTCCGCCGTGCGCGCGGCACTGGCGCCCTCGACCTTCAGGGCTTCCTTGACCGCGTCCTCGTCGACCGCAGCCGGTTCGACCGTGAAGCGCAGACCGGCATTCTCCAGCAGGGTGCGGCGGGAGGGGCTGGCCGAGGCGAGCACCACAGGCGCCGCCGTCTCCCCCATGGGAAAGGACGGCAAGGAGGGGGCCGCCTCTGCGTTCAAGACGCGCCCTCTTGCCGGCGGTCCTTCAGCATGGTCAGCACGGCCGCCGCGGTTTCCTCGATCGAGCGGCGGGTGACGTCGATCACCATCCAGCCCTGCTTGGCATAGAGCCGCCGGGCCTCGGCAATCTCCCGCTTCACGGCTTCCAGGTCGGTGTAGTCGCTGTCCTGCTCGCCATCCGTCATCTGCCGCATGCGGTTTTGCCGGATCTGCACCAGGCGCGCCGGGTCCTTGGTCAAGCCGACGACCAAAGGCCGGGTGGCGCGCAGCAGGCCTTCCGGCGCGGGCACGCCGGGGACGAGCGGCACGTTTGCGGCTTTCACGCCGCGATTGGCGAGATAAATGCAGGTCGGCGTTTTGGAGGTGCGCGACACGCCGACCAGCACGACATCCGCTTCGGAAAGGTCGTCGGTTAGCTGCCCGTCGTCGTGCGCCATGGTGTAGTGCATGGCCTCGATGCGGTCGAAGTACTCCGCATCCATCTCATGCTGCAGACCGGGGCGGTTGCTGCTCTCCTCCTGGAACTCGGAGGCCAGCGCCGCCATCACGGGATCGAGCACCGAGATGCCGGCGACGCCGATCTGCCGGCAGCAGTCCGCAAGCTGCCGCCTGAGCTCCTGGTTGACCACGGTGTAGAGAACCGGCCCGGGATTGCGCCGCACGCCATCAAGCACCCGCTCCATCTGCCGCTGGGTCCGGACGAGGGTCCAGGCATGCTCGATCGCGGTGATGCTGCGAAACTGGACAAGGCAAGCGCGGGCCACGGAGTTGACCGTCTCTCCGGTGGCATCGGACACCAGATGCAGGTGCTTGATCGGCTGCTGGTTGATCGCTCGATACTCCTCGGGCCCTAAGGAAACGGGGATAACTTGGAGTCGCCCTTGCCCCCGATTTTTTTGCCCCGCCAACAGACCTTTTTTCGAGGCGGCTTATCCCCCTCGAGCGCCGGTGGGAGGGACGGCGGAGAAATCGCTCGGCGCCACGCGGAAAAACCGCTTATCCCCCTTTGTCACGGCAATCAAGCAAGGGAGCGACTCCTGGATCAAGGACGAGTCCCTTTCTGTCGAGCGAAAAGGATAAACAGAGCCCTCCGATGGGGTGGGGGGCTTGCGGAAAAAGCGTGAGTCGCGGGCATGAGCGAGTCTTCCCCAGCTCCCATTCGCCAACAACAACTCCAACCAAGTTTGATTCAAAATTTTTTTGATTTAACAGGGGAGGGGACGAAAGCAGGCTAGGTGCCCATGACCGACCAGAAACCCTTCCTCGCCGCCCTCGCGGGTCAGTCCGTTTCTCCGCCGCCCATCTGGCTGATGCGTCAAGCAGGCCGCTACCTGCCGGAGTACCGGGCGAGCCGAAAGGAAGCTGGCAGCTTCCTCGACCTCTGCTACACGCCGGACTTCGCGGTCGAGGTCACCCTGCAGCCCTTGCGGCGCTACAACTTCGATGCCGCCATCCTCTTCTCCGACATCCTGGTGGTGCCCCACGGGCTGGGACAGAAGCTCTGGTTCGTCGAAGGCGAGGGCCCGAAGCTCGAAGCCCTGACGGGCGAAGAGGATCTTGCCGCGCTGTCGCTGCCGCGGATGGAGGAGGCGCTGCAGCCGGTCTATCAGGCGGTGGCCGGCATCAAGGCGGCCATTCCGGCCAGCACGGCCCTGATCGGTTTCGCCGGCGCGCCCTGGACGGTTGCGAGCTACATGCTCGAAGGCGGCAGCAGCAAGGATTTCGTCACGGGCAAGAGCTGGGCCTACGGCACGCCGGACCGCTTTCAGCGCCTGATCGACCTGCTGGTGGAGGCGACGGCGCAGCATCTCAGCCGCCAGATCGTCGCCGGCGCCGAGGCGGTGCAGATCTTCGACTCCTGGGCCGGCGTCTGGCCGGAGCGGCACTTCCGCCGCTGGTGCCTGGAGCCCATGAAGGCAATCACCGCCAAGGTGAAGGCCGCCCATCCGGAGATCCCGGTGATCCTCTTTCCGCGCGGCGCCGGACTGCTCTATGAGGCGGTCGCCAAGGAAGCCGGGTGCGACGCCGTCTCGCTCGACACCACCGTGCCGCTCGGCTGGGCGGCGAAGACCCTGCAGCCGCATGTCTGCGTCCAGGGTAATCTCGACCCGCTGCAGCTCATGGCCGGCGGGGCGGAGCTCGATCGCGCGGTCGACGAGATCGTCGGCACCCTCTCGGGCGGGCCCTTCGTGTTCAACCTGGGCCATGGCATCTTGCCGAAAACGCCACCGGAGCACGTCTCCCGCCTGATCGAGCGCTTGCGCGGAGGCTCGAATACGGCGGAGAACGGCCTATCTACCCAGTCAGCGCCGGCGACGGCGTGAGGGTAGCCAGGATTTTTGAATGTCGAACAGAGTGGGATTGATGGAGGCTGTCGCCCCTTCTCAGGACGTTGTCAGCGCATTGCCGCGCGATCATCCGCCGATCAAGTCGCCGCGCATCGGCGTGCTGCTGCTCAATCTGGGGACGCCGGACGCCACGGACTATTGGTCCATGCGGCGCTATCTCTCGGAGTTCCTCAGCGACCGGCGCATCATTGAGCTGTCGCCTTGGCTCTGGCAGCCGATCCTGCAAGCCATCATCCTGACCGTGCGCCCGAAGAAAAGCGGCCACGCCTACCAGGAGATCTGGAACCGCGAGAAGAACGAGTCGCCGCTTTTGACCATCACCCGCGACCAGGCCGAGGGCCTCAAGCACATGATGTCGGCGCGCTTCCGCAACGTCAGCGTCGAGTTTGCCATGCGCTACGGCAATCCCTCGACGGAGAGCGGCGTTCGCAAGCTGATCGACCAGGGCTGTCAGCGCGTCCTGGTGTTTCCGCTCTATCCGCAATACAGCGCCGCCACCACCGGCACGGCCTGCGACCAGGCCTTCCGCGCGCTGATGAAGGAGCGCTGGCAGCCCGCGGTGCGCACCATGCCAGCCTATCACGATCATCCGGGGTACATCCGGGCGCTGGCCGACTCCATCCGGGCGCACTACGCGAGCTTGGACTGGGAGCCGGAGGTGCTGCTCGCCTCCTACCACGGCCTGCCCAAGGAGAACCTGGACAAGGGCGACCCCTACCACTGCCAGTGCCATAAGACGACGCGACTGTTGCGCGAAGAGCTCGGCTGGCCGGAAGACAAGCTGCGGATCACCTTCCAGTCGCGCTTCGGCCCCAAGGAGTGGCTGCAGCCCTACACCGACGTGACGGTGGAGGAGCTGGCCCAGTCCGGGGTTAAGAACATCGGCGTCATCACCCCCGGCTTCTCGGCCGATTGCGTGGAGACGCTCGAAGAGATCGACATCGGCGTGCGCGAGACCTTCCTCGAGAACGGCGGGCAAAACTTCACTTACGTTCCCTGCCTCAACGCCTCAGCCGGGCATCTGCGTTTCTTGGCGGACTTGATCGAAGAGGAGCTTGCCGGCTGGCTCGGCGCGCCGGAGCGCGCGGCCGCCGCCACTGCCGCCAGCCGATGAGCAGCCCCAGTCGATGAGCAATCTCGTCGTCTATGGGGCAGCCTATAGCGTCTACGTCCGCATCGTCCGCCTGGTCCTGGAAGAGAAGAAAGCCGACTACCTGCTGGAGCCGGTCGACATCTTTGCCGACGAAGGTGTGCCGGGGGGCTATCTAGAGCGTCATCCCTTCGGCAAGATTCCGGCCATCGCGCACGACGGCTTCCGGCTCTATGAGACCGTCGCCATCACGCAGTACCTCGATGAAGTTCTGCCCGGCCCGGCGCTGATGCCAGACACGCCGCAGGCGCGCGCCCGCGTGCAGCAGAGCATCGCTGTCTTGGACAGCTACGGCTATCGCCCCTTCGTCTGGGACCTCTTCGTCGAGCGCGTCCGAAAGCCGCAGGAGGGCGGCGCCAGCGACGAGATAGTGATCGCCGCCGGGGTCGAGAAATCCCGCAAATGCCTAAAGGCTTTGGCGGACTTGCGGGACGGCGATGCGTTCTTCTTCGGCGACCGGCCGAGCCTCGCCGACTGCCACGCCTACCCCATGCTGCGCTACATGCAGCTTGCGCCCGAGGGGGCGGCTCTGCTTGAAGAAGCGGGCTGGCCCTTGCGCTTCCTCGAAGCCATGGACCGGCGTCCCAGCGTGGCGGCCACGCGCTCTCCGCTCGAGCCGCAAGACTGAAGACCACCGTCCTCCAGCCCTGAGGGTCTTTCAGAGATGGAAAGCCTGTACGCCGCCTATCCCTATCTCAAGGCGCTTCACGTCATCGCCGTCATTGCCTGGATGGCCGGGCTGCTCTACCTGCCGCGGCTCTTCGTCTACCACGCCCAGACCACGCCGGGCTCAGAGACCTCCGAGACCTTCAAGGTCATGGAGCGGCGCCTGCTGAAGTACATCATGAACCCGGCGATGATCGTCTCGCTCTTGGTCGGGCTCTTTCTCTTCGTGCAGCAGGAGCTCTGGACCAGCGGCTGGATGCACGCCAAGTTCCTGCTGCTGTTCGGCATGTTCGCGATGCACGGCTTCATGGGCCGCTGGCGCAAGGAGTTCGAGGCCGACGAGAACAAGCACTCGGACAAGTTCTATCGCATGATGAACGAGGTCCCGACGGTGCTGATGATCCTCATCGTCATCCTCGCTGTCGCCAAGCCCTTCTGAGGGGCCGCGGAAAGCACAGGAAGAGGGTGGGGCTTTACCAAGTCTTGACAGTCTTGCTGCAATCGTCGATTAGCCGCCATCACAACACTTGAGGCGCGCCGCGCCTTTCCTTAAATAACAAGCGTCCGCTCCGTTCTGGAGCCTCTGTTCCCCGCCGCGAATAGCTCCGCTCAGACCGGCTACGCTCATGAAGCGGGGGCGGACCTCGAAACTGCCGACACCTTTTTCGGACCTTAGACCAAGCAGCTTCTCCGAACGTGCTGTGTTCAGCCGTTCTCTTATCCTTCAAGACGGGCCGACCCCTTCATGAACCTTCAAGAACTGAAAGAGAAATCGCCGGCAGACCTGCTGGCCTACGCTGAAGAGCTGGAGATCGAGACCGCCAGCCAGCTGCGCAAGCAGGAGCTGATGTTCGCGATCCTCAAGCATCTCGCCGAGAACGAGGTGGCCATCTTCGGCTCCGGCGTGCTCGAGGTGCTGCAGGACGGCTTCGGCTTCCTGCGCTCGCCGGAGGCCAACTACCTGCCGGGCCCGGACGACATCTATGTCAGCCCGAGCCAGGTGCGCCGCTTCGGCCTGCGCACCGGCGACACGGCCGAGGGGCAGATCCGCGCGCCCAAGGAAGGCGAGCGCTATTTCGCGCTTCTGAAGGTCAATCAGATCAACTTCGACCCGCCGGAGAACGCGCGCCA
>JANQIA010000105.1 GCA_028282405.1 Rhodovibrionaceae bacterium | reverse complement strand
CGCGGTCGCCTGACGCTTCCCGTCATGCGTGATGCGGTGGTCAGCACCCTCTCCAGCACCGCAGGCATCTTCATGGTGGTGATCGGCACGGTGCTGCTGACGCGCTTCATGGCCTTGAGCGGGGTGCCGAACTTCATCGCCAGCGAGCTGCTCACTTTGGGCAGCAGCGAGCTGATGATCATCCTGATGGTAGTCGTGCTCTATCTGCTACTCGGTATGTTTCTCGACTCCATCGGCATCCTGCTGCTCACCTTGCCGATCATCCTGCCGGTCGCCCGCGATGCCGGGATCGAGCTGATCTGGTTCGGCGTCATCCTGATCAAGCTTTTGGAGATCGGCCTGATCACGCCGCCGGTGGGTCTCAACGTCTATGTCATGAAAGGTGCACTGGGCGGCTTGGTGAAGCTGCAGCAGATCTTCGCGGGCGTGACCTGGTTCGTGGTCGCGGAGATGATCACCCTTGCGCTGATCGTCGCCTTCCCGCTGCTCTCGCTCTGGCTGCCGGCCTTGATGGACTGACGGAAAGCGGTCGGCATCCACGGCAAAGAAAAAGGGCGTCTCAGCGAGGCGCCCTTCAGTTTGGTCTAAAGGAACCGCCGCCTATTGGCCGTAGCTCGACGCGTCGACCTTGGCATAAAGGTTGTCGTGCAGGATCTTCTTCAGCGCCGCTGCGTCGTTGCGGTCGACGCCTTCAAGCAGCTTCTCCCACTTCGCGACGGTCGCTTCGAAGCGCGAGATCAGAGCCTCCGGGTCTTCCAGCCCGAAGCGCTCCTTGCCCTGTTGAATGGCATAGGGGCGAACGACGTCCCGCGAGAAGGTCTCCATATCCGCCATGGTGGCGTCCGAAGGCCCGGTGACGGTGACACCATGGGACGGCGCCTCGTCCAAGGCTTCCTGCGCCAAGGCGACATAGCCGATCATGGTATCGACGATGGCATCGCCGACGGTGTCCATGATGACGCGGCGTTGCTCGTCGTTCAGCTCGGCCCAGAAGTCCTTGTTGAAACCGTACTGCCAGCCGGCGAAATAGACGCCGAGCGGAATGGTGTAGGTGTGCTTCGCCACATCCCAGAGCGAGCGGCTCTTCAGGTCGTTGGCGGCGTTCGACGCACAGTCGAGCTGACCGCGCTCGAGCCCGGTGAACATCTCTGAAGAGGGAACGCTGACGGGCACCGCGCCGACGCTGCGCGCCCACTCGGCATGGATGGGGCCGGGCGTCCTGATCTTCATGCCCTTGAGGTCCTCGACATCCGTCACCTCGCTGGAGCAGAAGATGTTGTACTGCGGCGTGGCATAGCCGCCGACGAAGACGATGCCGAGCTCGTCGAAGCGCTTCTGCATCTCGGGGTCGTTGATATAGAAGTCGGTGACGGCGAAGGACGCCGTCATGATGTCGCGCAGGTTGAACCCGAGGATGGACAGGGTGTTGTCCTCCGGCAGCTCGGCCGGGGTGTAGGTTCCTGCGTGATAGGTGAGCTGAGCGATACCGTCGCGCAGGCCGCTCAGGTGGGCCTGAGGCGGCAGGAGCGCCGTGCCGGTAAAGAGGTTGGGCTTGAGCGCGCCGTCGGATGCTTCTTCAAGCGCCTTGACCCAGTCGACGTAGCCGATGCCGGTCAGCGGATGGGTGGTCGGGAACCAGATGCTTGCATTGAATTCGGTTTCTGCCTGTGCCGGTAAGCCGGCGCCGAGCATGGCGCAAAGACCGGCGGCTGCTATGGTTCGCCTCACTGTCTGCCTCCTGTTGTTGAGCCACGCCTCGTGGCTTCCGCGGAACGCCTTTTTGGCGCTCGTCTGTCCATCGTAAAGCCAACGACAGAGATTTCAATGCGCATGAAAAAAAGTGGCAAAAATTTTCATTGCGAATTTATCGCACAATGTGTCGCGGTTTAGCGCTCCCGCTTCGGGTCGCCATAATGCGATTTGAGCGCCAAGCGCCCGCACCTATATTCTCGCTATGACGCCACCAGGAAGAGCCGGAATGAAACGGAATTGGCCGAGCGGTCTCTTGCTCGTGGCAGCTTTGCTGCTGGCGGCCTGCGGCACGCCGACACCCTACCAGCCGGTCGTCGACGGCTTCGGCTATGCCGAGCAGCCGCTCGAAAGCGACCGTTACCGGGTCAGCTTTTCCGGCAACAGCCTGACGCCGCGTGAAACGGTCGAGAACTACCTGCTGTATCGGGCCGCCGAGGTGACGCTGGAGAAAGGCTTCGACTACTTCATCGTCGCCGAGGAAGATGTCGAGCGCAGCACTCAATACCGCACGACCTACAGCGGCGTCGGGGCGCCCTTCGGCACCTTCTATGGCACGCGCTACGGCAGCCGCTTCTATGGCGGTGGATTGGGGACGGCCACCAGCCGCCCGATCAGCAGCTACGAGGCCTATGCCAACATCGTTCTGCGCCGCGGCGAGAAGCCGGCCGACAATCCGGAAGCCTATGACGCCCGTGACCTGCTGGCCCGCCTCGACCCCACCATCGTGCGTCAGGCGGCGCACTGAGCTTCCGCTCTACGTTGCCCTCCGGCTTAGCCGTTAGGTCTTTCAAGCGGCCGCCACGTTGCTTAAAGGGGACGGCTGCGGAGGAGGGGCCTAATGCTGGATGTCCGTGACCTGCCCCATGAAGAGCGGCTGAGCCATCTTCACGACGTGGCCGTCGCCGCGCTGGCGCACTATGAGCTGCCGGCCGATGCGCAGCCTCAGCTCGTCAGCCTCTCGGAGAACGCCGTCTACCGAGTCGACAGTCCCAGCAGCAGGCGGAGCTGGGCGCTGCGGGTCCACCGCGAGGGCTATCACAGCAGAGGGGCCATTGCCTCCGAGCTTGCCTGGCTGACGGCGCTGCGCAGCGACGGGGCGGCGCTCACGCCGAAGCCCGTGGCCGGTCGGGACAACGCGCTGGTCCAGATCGTCTCTCCCGCTACCCCGCCCGCCGTGCGCCATGTGGTGCTGTTCGAGTGGGAGGAGGGCGAAGAGCCCGATGTGGAGCGCCAGGACCTGCGCAAGCCCTTCGAGGTCCTCGGCGAGATCGCCGCTCGTATGCACGAGCATGTGCGGCGCTGGCCCAAGCCCGCCGGCTTCGAGCGTCTGACATGGGACTTCGAGACCGCGCTCGGCGGGCAACCGCACTGGGGCGCGTGGCGTGACGGACTGGGCTTGACCCCGGAGACGGAGGTCTTGTTCGGTCGGACCGTCGAACTCATCGGACGGCGGCTGGAGGCCTTCGGCAAATCGCCGGAGCGCTTCGACCTGGTTCACGGCGACATGCGGCTCGCCAATCTGTTGATCGACGGCGAGACGACCAAGATCATCGATTTCGACGACAGCGGCTTTAGTTGGCTGATGTACGACTGCGCCACCGCGGTCTCCTTCTTCGAGCACCGGCCGGAAGTCCCGGAGCTGATCCAGTCTTGGGTGCGTGGCTATCGGCGGGTGGCTGCCTTGCCGAAGGAGGATGAGGAGGAGATCCCCACCTTCGTCATGCTGCGCCGTCTCTTGCTGGTCGCCTGGATCGGCTCGCACTCCCAAACCGCCTTGGCCCAAGCCATGGGGGCGGACTACACCCGGGGAACGGTCCCGCTGTGCGAAGGTTATCTCTCGCGCTTTGGCTAGGGCGCAACGAGGCTGTGCTAGGTCAGCGTCCGCTCTCTAACTGCGCAGCGATATAGTCCTCGACCTCTGAAAAGCCGATGTCGATGTAGCTGCGGATTTCCTTGGCGGCCGCGGTCGCGTCCCGGCTCAGCAGCAGCTCGAGGATGCGGCGGTTGCGGCGAACGAACTCGTCGGGGTTCGCCTTGACGCCGCCGATGAAGGCAATCATCAGCATGGTGTCCCGCGCGGCCTCGTCGAAGGCCCGGAGCAGGACCCGGTTCTTGCCGAGCGCGCAGATCTTGCGATGGAACGCCATGATCGCGGTGATGAAGGCCGGGTCGTCGGGTGAGCTGGCATGGGCTTCGATCTCGGCGAAGGCGGCTTGCAGGCCTGCCGCCTCCTCCTCCGACATGGCCGGCAAGGTTTCCTGAAGGGCCACGGTCTCCAGCGTCCGCCGAGCCTGGTAAATCTCGCGGACTTCGGAGAGCTCGAAGCGACGTACGAAGAAGCCGCGGTTGGCCTGGGTGACCAGCCAGCCTCTTTGCGCCAGCATGCGCGCGGCCTCCCGCAACGGTCCGCGGCTGACCTGCATGTCGGCCGCAAGGCGCGCTTCGTTCAGCCGCTCGCCCGGTTGAAAGGCGCCGGCGGCAAAGAGCGCCTCCAATCGAGCCAGCACCTGCTCGACCAGCGAGACGGTCGTGACAGGAGCGACTTGGTAGCCTCCGGACACTGGGCGGCGCATTTCGGCGGTCGGGCCATCCATGGTTGTCGGTCTTTCGCAAGAAAGAACCGCTGATCGCGATCTGGGGCAGAGAGTCTGTCGCAAAGTGTAAATTGTCAACAATTTCCTTGCGCACAGGATCCTGCTCTCCTAGCATCGCAGCCGCCGTTCGCTGCGCTAAACACAAACAACAAACTCTGTTTCACCAATGGAATTGGGAGTTCACCGATGAAGAGACTCTTGGTAGGCGCTTTAGGCGCCGCTCTCCTCGCGACTGCGTCGGTTGCGACGATCGCATCCGCCGCGCCGAAGTCCGGGGGCACGATCAACGTCGTGATCCAGCCGGAGCCGCCGAGCCTGATGCTTGGCATCACGCAAAACGGCCCGACCCAGATGGTCGCGGGCAATATCTACGAGAGCCTGCTGCGCTACGACACCGATCTCAATCCGCAGCCCTCCCTGGCCAAGTCCTGGGAAGTGTCCGACGATGGCCTGACCTACACCTTCAAGCTCCAGGAAGGTGTGACGTGGCATGACGGTGCGCCCTTCACCTCTGCCGACGTGGTGTTCACGGCGGATACCTTCCTGCGCGAGACGCATCCGCGTTTCCGCGTGAGCTTGGCCCACGTGGAGAGCATCACGGCGCCGGACGATCACACGGTGGTCTTCAAGCTGAAGAACCCCTTCGGGCCGTTCCTCGGCATCTTCGAGGCCGGCACCATGCCGATGATCCCGAAGCACATCTACGAAGGCACCGACTACGCCAACAACCCGATGAACGCGACGCCGATCGGGACCGGTCCCTTCAAGTTCAAGGAGTGGGAGAAAGGCTCCTACATCCACCTGGTCAAGAACGAGGACTACTACATCGAGGGGCAGCCCTACCTCGATGACATCTACTGGCAGGTGATCCCCGATGCGGCGAGCCGCGCCGTCGCCTTCGAGACCGGCAAGGTCGACGTGCTGCCCGGCGGTTCGGTCGAGAACTTCGACATCCCGCGCCTGACGGCCATGGATGGCGTCTGCGCGACCGACAAGGGCTGGGAGTACTTCGCCCCCCACGCCTGGCTGTGGCTGAACAACCGCGAGGGTCCGACCTCAGAGGTCAAGTTCCGCCAGGCCATCATGTACGCCATGGACCGGGAGTTCGTGCGCGACGTGATCTGGAACGGCTTCGGCAACGTGGCCACCGGGCCGGTTTCCTCGAAGACGCGCTTCTACAGCGACGACGTCACGCAGTACAACTACGATCCGGACAAGGCCAAGGCGCTGTTGGAAGAGATCGGCTATGACGGTACGCCGGTGCGCATCCTGCCGCTGCCCTATGGTGAGACCTGGCAGCGCTGGGGCGAAGCCGTGAAGCAGAACCTGGAAGAAGTCGGTATCAATACGGAGATCGTGGCGACCGACGTGGCCGGCTGGAACCAGAAGGTGTCCGAGTGGGACTACGATCTCGCCTTCACCTACCTCTACCAGTACGGCGACCCGGCTCTTGGCGTGGCACGGACCTATATCTCCTCGAACATCGCCAAGGGCAGCCCCTGGAACAACGTTCAAGGCTACGCCAATCCGAAGGTCGATGAGCTCTTCGCTGAGGCGGCGGTGCTCGCCGATGAAGGCCAGCGCCAGGAGCTCTACACCCAGGTGCAGCAGAAGCTGGTGGACGATGTGCCGGTGGCCTGGACCCTCGAGCTTTCGTTCCCGACCATCTACCGCTGCGACGTCAAGGACCTGGTTCAGACGGCCATCGGCGTGAACGATGGCTTCAAGGACGCTTGGCTCGACCGCTAAGCCTTCAGCCTGACATAGCGTAGGGGCCCGGGCATTCAGCCCGGGCCCTGTTCCTTAGGGCGGTTCTGTGAAGATAGCGCGCTATATCCTGTCGCGGTTCGCCAAGGCGATCGTGGTGCTGCTTGGCATCGTCGTCTTGAACTTCTGCCTCATCCATGCGGCGCCGGGCGATCCGGCCGCGGTCATGGCAGGAGAGGCGGGCGCGGCCGATGAGATCTTTCTGCAGCAGCTCCGCGAGAAGTTCGGGCTGGACCAGCCCTTTCACGTCCAGCTCTGGAACTATGTCTCCGGCATCCTGCAATTCGATCTCGGCTACTCCTATCGACAGGAAGCGCCGGTTCTTGACCTCATTCTCGATCGCCTGCCGGCCACTCTGCTGCTGACCGGCTCGGCCTTCTTCATTTCCATCGGCCTCGGCATCCTCGCCGGCGCGATGGCGGCCGTCAGGGTCGGTAGCTGGGCCGACACGGCCATCACCACGCTCGCGCTGCTTTTCTATGCCACCCCGCTGTTCTGGGTCGCCCTCATGGGCATCCTGCTGTTTTCCGTGCAGCTCGGCTGGCTTCCGGCTTTTGGGATGGAGACGGTGGGCGGCGGCTATACCGGGTTCGCGCGCTGGCTCGACATCGCCCACCACCTGATCCTGCCGGCGCTCACGCTGGGCCTCTTTTTCACGGCCATCTACACGCGCATGGCGCGCGCCTCCATGCTGGAGACGTCCGGGGAAGACTTCGTCAAGACGGCGCGGGCAAAGGGCCTGACCGAAGGCAAGATCACGCGCCGTCATGTCATGCGCAACGCCATGCTGCCGGTGGTCACTCTGGCCGGCTTGCAGGCCGGGCAGATCGTCGGCGGCGCGGTGCTGACCGAGACGGTCTTCGCCTGGCCGGGCATTGGCCGTCTGATGTTCGATGCGCTGCTGCAGCGCGACTACAACCTTCTTCTGGGGGTCTTCCTGATTTCTTCTGCCATGGTGCTGCTGTTCAACCTGATCACCGATCTGATCTATCTGATCGTCGACCCACGCATCGAGTTGGCCAAATGATGAGCTTCTGGCGGAGGGTGGCGCAGAACCGGGGCGCCGTAATCGGATTCGCGCTCCTGGCGGTGGTCATTCTGGTCGCTCTTCTTGCGCCCTTGCTCTATGACCAATCGCCATGGCGCATGGTGCAGCGGCCCTTCCTGCCGCCCATGGCGGTCGACGGGTTTTGGTTCGGCACCGATACGCTGGGCCGGGATATCGGGGCTGGCTTGGCCTACGGTGCCCAGGTCTCCCTCTTGATCGGCCTGGTCTCGACGGTGGTCGCCTTGGCCATCGGCGTGCCGCTGGGGGCGATCGCCGGCTACTTCGGCGGTTGGCTGGACGATGCGCTGATGCGCTTCACCGAGTTCTTCCAGACTATTCCGAGCTTTGCCTTGGCAATCGTCATCGTTGCCATTCTCGAACCCTCCATCTCCTCGATCGTTCTGGCCATCGCCCTGGTTAGCTGGCCGCCGGTGGCGCGCTTGGTCCGCGGCGAGTTCCTGTCGCTTAGGTCGCGCGAGTACGTGCAGGCTGCCGTGCTGTCCGGGCTCACGCCGCCGGCCATCATCTTCCGCCAGGTGCTGCCGAACACGATCTCGCCGATCATCGTGCTGGCCTCGTTAATGGTCGCCAGCGCCATTTTGCTGGAGAGTGCGCTGTCCTTTCTCGGCCTCGGCGACCCCAACGTCGTGAGCTGGGGTTACATGATCGGCGCCGGGCGCACCGTGCTGCGGCAAGCCTGGTGGATCTGCGTCTTCCCTGGCGTGGCGATCCTGCTGACCGTTCTGTCCCTCAATCTCATCGGCGAGGGGCTGAACGACGCCTTCAATCCGCGACTGGCGCGGAAAGGCCGCTGAGATGGTGGTGTCGGTCGAAGGGCTCACCGTCGCGCTGCCTGAGGGGGCCGATCGTGCGTTCGCGGTTGAAGACGTAACCCTGAGCGTCGCGGCGGGCGAGGTGCTTTGCGTGGTCGGGGAGTCCGGCTCCGGGAAGTCGGTCACCGCCAACGCCGTCATCGGGTTGCTGCCGGACGGCGTCGAGCCCGTTGCCGGCCGCATCGTCATGGACGGCCGCGATCTGCTGACCTTGCCGGATGCCGAGCGGCGGGCCATGCGCGGGCGAGACATCGCCATGGTCTTTCAGGAGCCGATGACGGCGCTCAACCCCCTGATGCGCATCGGCGACCAGATCTCCGAGGTCTTCGAGGCGCATGACGCCTTGAGCGCGCGCGAACGCCGGGCCCGCGCCCTGACCCTGGTGGAAGAGGTCGGCCTGCCGGACCCGGAGAAGATCCTCCGCGCCTATCCCTTCCAGCTTTCCGGCGGTCAGCGGCAGCGGGTGATGATCGCCATGGCGCTGGCGCTCGAGCCGAAGCTCCTGATCGCCGACGAGCCGACGACGGCGCTCGACGTGACGACCCAAGCCCAGATCCTGCGGCTGGTCGGCGACCTGCAGTCGAAGCGCGGCATGGCGGTGCTCTTCATCACCCACGACATCGGCGTCGTGGCCGAGATTGCCGACCGGGTCACCGTGATGCGCTACGGCCGGGTCGTGGAAGAAGGCCAGGCAGGCCAGGTGATCGCGGCTGCGACCCATCCCTATACCCAGGCGCTGATCGCCGCCGTGCCGTCTCTCATCCCGCCGCCGCCGCGCGAGCTCCCGGTCGTCCCGCCGGCTCTCACGGTCGAGGGGCTTTCCAAGACCTTCCGTTCGGGCGGCGGCTTCTTCGCGAAAGCGCGGGAAGTGCGCGCCGTCAACGATGTCAGCTTCAAACTGAGGCGCGGCGAGACGCTGGGAATCGTCGGCGAGTCCGGGTCCGGAAAGTCGACGGCGGGGCGCTGCATCGTTCGCCTCATGGAGCCGGATGACGGCAGCTTGCATCTCGGCGATGCCGATTGGGGCGCACTGGAATCGAGCGCCCTGAGGGCCGAGCGGCATCGGGTGCAGATGGTCTTCCAGGACCCTTACGCCTCGCTCAATCCGCGCAGCCGCATCGCGCGGATCCTGACCGAGGGGCCTGTCGCCAACGGCACCTCATGGGAGCGGGCACTTGCCCGCGCGCAGGAGCTGCTGGAGATCGTCGGCCTGGATTCCGGTGCCTTGGACCGCTACCCGCACGAGTTCTCCGGCGGTCAGCGTCAGCGCATCGGCATCGCCCGCGCCTTGGCCCTCGAACCGGAGGTCCTGGTTGCCGACGAAGCCGTCTCGGCATTGGACGTCTCGGTTCAGGCGCAAGTGCTGACGCTGCTGCGCGATCTGCGCGACCGTCTGAACCTCTCGCTGATTTTCATCACCCACGACCTCTGCGTCGCCGCCCAGGTCTGCGACCGCATTCTCGTCATGCGCCACGGCCGCGTGGTCGAGATGGGCACCACGGCCGAGGTCTTTGCGGCCCCGCGCCACGAGTATACCCGCGCCTTGCTGGATGCGATCCCGGGTTGGAGTGCGGAGAGCCCGCTTCGCAGGGCTTTCGCGCAACAAGCCGGTGCAGCCGAGTAAGCGCGTCCGACCGGGACGCGGGGAGGCGTCGTCGTGCGACTGATTTTCGACGAGCGCCAGCTATTGCATCGGCCCGACAGCTATTTCCGCCAAGGCGCCTTCGTCCCCCATCCGGAGCAGCCCGAGCGCGCCATCCTGCTGCGGGATCGCTTGCTGCGCGACGGACATCTGCTGACGGCCCCGCGAGATCACGGGCTGGCGCCGGTCTTGGCCGTGCACGACGCCGACTACGTCGCCTTCCTGCAAACGGCCTGGTCGCGTTGGTGCGCCAAGTTCGAGGGCGACCGGCCGGCCGTGCCCAACTATCACACAAGCCGCCGGCGCGGGCGGCGGCCGGAAGGGGTCGTCGGCCAGTTGGGCTACCACGCGACCGATACCTCCTGTCCGATCACCGCGGGCACCTGGGAGGCGATCTATTGGTCGGCGCAGTCCGCCATCGAAGGCGCTGAACGCCTCCTCGCCGGCGAGCCACGCGTCTACAGCCTCTGTCGTCCGCCGGGTCACCATGCCTATTTGGACTCCTCGAGCGGCTTCTGCTTCCTCAACAACGCGGCGATCGCCGCGCGCCATTTGCAGCGGCGATACGTCCGCGTTGCTATCCTCGATATCGATACCCATGCCGGCCAGGGGACCCAGGATGTCTTTTGGGAGGATGGCTCGCTGCTCTGCGGCTCCATGCATCTGCATCCGGCCGACTACCCGCCGTACTTCGCGGGCTACGACGACGAGGTCGGGGCCGGCCCGGGCGACGGGGCATCGATGAACGTCACCCTCAGCAGAGGCGCGGAGGACTCGGCCATCCTGGGAGCGCTCGACAAGCTGATTGCCGAAGCCCGTCGCTTCGAGGCCGAGGCTCTGGTGGTGTCGCTCGGCCTCGACATGGCGGCCGACGATCCCCTGGCTGAGGTCGCGTTCTCTAGCGAAGGCTTCGCCAAGGCCGCCATGCGTATCGCGTCCCTCGCGCTCCCGACCGTGTTGGTTCAGGAGGGCGGCTACCTGGGGCCCTCGCTGGCCGAGAACGCGGCCGTTTTCCTGTCTGCCATTGAGGGCGCTTGAACGAATTGCTCGCGCAGCGCGCCTGACGCAGCCTATTTCGGACAGGTGCAGGTCAGACCATTCCAAAGAGGGGCGTTGGTACGGTAGGCGCTTCCGCAACTGCACTCCACGTGCGCGCGCCGAACCACACACCCGTCTTGCCAATTGGAAAGCAGAGCTGCTTCCAGCCAGCCAAGCGAAGCTCTTGCACCCCCGACGGTGTTTGATCGTCGCTTTACGGAACCGAAAGCTTGTGGGGCGATATGAGGGGGGCTTCGGCAAGTAAGGCCTTCTTACCCAAATTTGTCTCGGTTAGCCCTAGAACAGGTCTCGATTAGTAGTGGTAGATAAGGCGGCAAGCTAGGAGATGCAGCGGGCTGGACTCTCGATATGATTGATAGAGATCACTGGGGTGCACCTTACCGAGCGATCAGGCGGGGGTCGGACGGACAGGCTTCTCTCTGCCGACCTGGCCCCGAAGATGACGCGTTCGAGAATTGGCCATCGGTCTAGACCTCTCTGAATAGGCTAACGGAAGAGACGAATCCTGATGGCGCCTGGAGTTGAGCTGAACGATGGAAAGACGGCGGAGGCCCATCGCCTGGCTTCCGATGCGTCGCAAGTCCGGACGCTTGTTGTCGATCTCGACGGGACGCTGATCAACACGGATCTTCTCTACGAGAGCTTTTGGGCTGTCATCGCGAAAGGTGGCTACAAGGCTCTGCCGCTCCTTTGGTCTCTCACGCATGGTCGAGCACATTTCAAGAACGAACTGGCCACGCGGTTCGATCTCGACCCAGCGGAACTCCCCTACAATCAAGATGTGATCGAGTTGATCAAGGAACGGCGCGCAGCGGGTGGGCATTGCGCGCTCGTGACCGCATCCGACGATAAGCTCGCGCAGATCGTCGCCAACCACCTAAAGCTATTCGATGAGGTGCACGCCTCCGACGGTCACCGAAACCTGAAAGGGCAGGCCAAAGCCGATTTTCTGAAATCCCGATTCGGTGTCGGTGCGTTCGACTATGTCGGAGATTCGCGGGCCGATCTCCCCGTCTGGAAGATCGCCGGCCAAGCCGTGACGATAGGCCTATCCGACTCCTTGCGCCGCACTGTCGAGGAGAACAGCCGCGACGTTCGGCACTTGGCAGGGCCGCAGCGGCAATGGTCGTCCTACGTCAAAGCGATGCGGCCGCATCAATGGCTGAAGAACCTGCTTGTCTTTCTGCCGGTGATCGCCGCTCACGATCTGTCACCCGCCACCTGGTTGGCGGCCGTTCTCGCCTTCATTTCGTTTAGCGTGGTTGCTTCAAGCGTCTATCTGCTCAATGACCTCTTGGACTTGGCGGCCGATCGCGCGCATCCCAGAAAGCGGAATCGTCCCTTTGCCTCGGGCGCTGTTCCGCTCGCGCATGGAACGGTCTTGGCGCCGGGCCTGCTGCTGCTTGGAATCTTGATTGCGCTGAGCGTCGGGCGCCTCGAGTTCTTTGCCATTCTCGGGGGGTACTACGCGCTGACCCTCGCTTATTCGCTGAGCCTAAAGCGCAAGCTGGTCATCGATATCTGCACGCTCGCAGGCTTATACACGCTGCGTATTCTCGCCGGCGGGGCAGCGACCGACATATCATTGTCGGTCTGGCTGCTTGCCTTCTCCATATTCCTGTTCCTGTCTCTTGCTGCGGTGAAGCGCCAGGGCGAGCTTGTCGACAGCGCGGCGGCAGGGCGGCTCGCGATCTCAGGCCGAGCCTACAAGGTGGACGACTTACCCATCGTATCCATGATGGCCATCGCGTCGGGCTACGTCGCTGTGCTGGTCATGGCCCTCTATCTCAATTCGGATGCGGTCAAGCTGCTCTACAGCAACGCCGAGCTGCTCTGGATCGTCTGTCCGGTGCTGCTCTATTGGATCAGCCGGGTTGTCATGCTGGCACATCGCGGGGCGATGCATGACGATCCGATCATCTTTGCCGTGAAGGACCGGATGAGCATCGTTTGCGGACTGATCATCGTTGCGACGGTCGTCGCGGGAAGCGTTTTATGACAAGAACCGAGCTCGTCATACGCTACACGGCCTTTGCCGTCGCTGCGACGCTTGCCAACTTGGCCGCTCAGCGCGGGGTGTTGGCGTTCGTCGAAGGGACTGAAGGCTTTGTCCTGGCCGTCGGCGTAGGCACCGTCGTCGGGCTTGTGCTGAAGTACCTGCTCGACAAGCGCTGGATCTTCTTCGATACCTCGACGGGACTGGCGGCCCATGGGCGCAAATTCAGCCTCTACACCGCAATGGGTGTCGTCACGACGCTCATCTTCTGGGGCTTCGAGACCTTCTTCTGGCTGACGTGGCGCACCGACCTGATGCGCGAGGTCGGCGCCATTCTGGGCCTGAGCATCGGATACGTCATCAAGTACAACCTCGACAGACGCTTCGTGTTCAATTCGATGCGGACGGCGGAGGGCTGAGCCGTGCGGCTTTCCGGCTGGGGGCGCTATCCCGTCACCGACTGCAAGCTTCTGCGACCGCGCAACGAGCGAGACATCGTCGTGGCGCTGGAGAAGGGACCCGTCATCGCCCGTGGCATGGGACGTTCCTATGGGGACAGCGCACTGAACCCGGACGGCACCCTCGACATGACCAGCTTCTCTCGGATGCTGGCGTTCGACCCGGAGAACGGCCAGTTGACCGTCGAGGCAGGCGTCGTGCTCGGCGACGTTGTCGAGGTGTTCATGCCGCGGGGATGGTTCCCGCCGGTCACGCCGGGCACCAAGTACGTCACGATCGGCGGCATGATCGCCGCGGACGTGCATGGCAAGAACCACCACAAGCAGGGCTCCTTCGGGAATTTCGTCGACTGGCTCGATCTACTTGGCCCCGACGGAGAGGTTCGTCGCTGCTCGAGACGCGAGAACAGCGAGCTCTTCGCCTGGACGATCGGCGGCATGGGACTGACCGGCGTGATCCTCAGGGCTGCTTTCCGTCTGCAACGGATCGAAAGCGGATGGATACGCCAAAGAACGGTCGTTGCGCCTCGATTGACAGACGCCATGGCCGCCTTCGATGCGGCCGACGATTGGACCTACTCTGTTGCTTGGATCGACTGCCTGGCGTCCGGGGAGCGGATGGGGCGCTCGGTCCTGATGCTCGGCGAGCACGCCGGACTGCCCGACCTGGATCCGACACGACGCAGGGCGCCTTTCGAGACACCGGCAAGGCGGAGGCTGCAGGTCCCGCTCGACGCCCCGGCCTGGGCGCTCAACACCTGGACCGTGCGGGCCTTCAATGCGCTCTACTACGCCAGTGGCCGGCGCCGGCAGGAGTTTTCGCTTGTCGATTGCGACAGCTATTTCTATCCGCTCGATGCCGTCCTGGGGTGGAACCGTCTCTACGGGCGCCGGGGTTTCGCGCAATTCCAGTGCGTGCTGCCGCTCGAAGCGTCGAAAGACGGGCTGTCACAGCTTTTGAAGACGATATCGGCCGCCGGCCAAGGCTCCTTTCTTGCCGTGCTGAAGCGGTTGGGTGCGCAGGATGGGCGCTTCTCCTTCCCCATGAAGGGCTACACGCTCGCACTCGACGTGCCGATCAACAGGACGGCCTTGCGTCTACTCAGCGAGCTGGACCGCGTCGCGGTCGATCACGGTGGGCGCTTCTACCTGGCCAAGGATGCTCGAATGACCAAGGAGACCTTCGGGCGCTCCGAACCGCGCGCGGCGAGCTTCCGCGCCATGCGGGCAGAGCGTTCGGTCGAGAGCAGGTTTCGCTCTGTCCAGTCCGAGAGGCTTGGGCTTTGAGCAAGGGACCGGTCCTCATTATCGGCGGCAGCTCGGACATCGGCTTGGCGGTGGCCCGCAGGTTCGCCCAAGACGGGCATCCAATCCAACTGGCGGCCCGCCGACCGGACGAGCTGGCGCCTGAGCAGCAGGACATCGCTCTACGTTATGGCGTCGAGGTGTCGCTTCATCCGTTCGACGCCCTCGACTGCCAATCGCACGAAGCCTTCGTTGCGGGACTGCCGGACTTGCCGGAGATCGCAGTCTGTTCGGTCGGGCTCTTGGGTGACCAGTCTCAGGATGAACGGGACTGGAAAGCCGCATGGCTGGTGATGAGCAGCAACTACGTGGGGCCGGCCAACATACTGGGCATACTGGCCAATCGTTTCGCCGCGCGCGGGTCGGGAACGATCGTCGGCATCAGCTCGGTCGCCGGGGAGCGCGGGCGGGCATCGAACTACATCTATGGCTCCGCCAAGGCAGGATTTACGGCGTTCCTCTCCGGTCTACGAAACCGATTGGCCAGCAAGGGTGTGCATGTCCTCACGGTGCTCCCTGGATTTGTCGACACCAAGATGACGAAGGACTTGCAGCTTCCGGGCGCTCTGACCGCGAGCTCAGCCGATGTGGCCAATGCCATCGCGCAAGGCGTTTCGAGACGCAGAAACGTGATCTATGTGCGGTCGGTTTGGATGCTGATCATGGCGATCATTAGAAATATACCTGAGTTTGTATTCAAGAGATTGAGTATATGATTGATTTTGTTTTGAAATCAGCGGTTCTGCTGACGCTTCGCATCGGTCTTTTTTTGGCAGTGATCTTCGCACTGGGAGGCGATCCAAACAACGATACGGCAATATTTACTTATCTGGCAGAAAAAGATTTTATCGAGCATATTTACGGTGATGGCCGGTATTCTCAATATCCTAAATTCTTGCCTGTACTGCTTTCTATTTTCCACTTCTTATTTGGAGAACATTGGTTTAGAGTGCTCGTTATAGCTGCAGATTTGGCGATATTCTCTATACTTTACTGGTCTGTGAAGGGGTTCAGGGGGTCTGTTTTCGAAAAAATCTATCTGTTGGGTGCGTTTACAGCGCCGCTAACCGCTGTTTGGGCTCAAGACGAGGTCTTGGCTGTGGTGCCGTTGGTTTTTCTCTTTGTGTTCAATTTGAATATTTATGTAATAATATTGGTATCGCTTATATCTTTTTTAACTCTGAAAAATTTCTACCTCTTTGTGCCATTTTCACTGGCTTGTTCAGAGAAAAAGATACTTACTATGATGATCGCTATTTTTGCATTTTTAGGTTTTTATATTTTGGATCACACGGGGAGTTTTGTGCCCGGAAACGTCTTCACCACATCTATCTGGTACTTCTCAGGTGCCGGTTTTGAAGATCAGAAGTTGATCTCCACTGTTATATTTTCGGCGTGCGCTGCGGCAAGTTTTTTATTCTGTCGAATCTACTCACTGGAGTGGAAGGTCGCATTTGTATTGATCATCTCGCTATTCTGTCAGGTCTTTTATCACGTCAATTTCGAATACTTCGTGTTTTTGACCATTCCGACCCTCGTCCTGTTTTTCGCCAACGGCGTGAGGCTGCGAACGTTGCTTTTGGCTCTTGTCTGGTTTGTCGCGGCGGTGTCGACGAACCTGTTCTATGCCTTGGGCTACACGGTTGCTGAGATTGAGCTTGCCCGGCATGTCCACGCCCTCTCGATCGGGCTTACGTTTGTCGCCGGCCTCTTCTTCATTGCTGCACTGGTGCTGGACGCCCTGAGAGACCGGGAGCCCAAACGCATTCGAGATGTCTTGATGGGTGAGATTTAGCGCAACAGAGAGCGTGCGTTGTCCAATGCTCCGCGTTCCTGCTGAGGAGGACGCGGGCACGTCTTCTCAGGCTTCTGTCTGAGCAGGAATAGGGGGCTCGTTTAGGCGGCGATGCAAGCAGAAAGCTAGGCAGTGCTTGTCACGATGGGGCGCTTTGAGTGTTAACGGGGCTTTTGTTTATTCTTCTACAAACATAGCTTTTCAAGCTTCTTTCCAAAGCAGTGCTTACAACCTTTCTCACAATAACGACCGGTCCGTTTGTCCTTATGGTTGTTATTTGTATTCCTATTGAGCTTGCGCTTTGTGGCCAACGATCAACGGTATCTTCCAAGGGGAAGAAATGGACTTAAAACAATGCGACCTATAGGGGATGTGTTGCTCCATTAAACTTGTGCGATTTGGTGAACAAGCGTTAGTCTTACTCCTTAACTGTTAGTCAATCGCCGGTACCTAGTGTTAAGAGCCGTGGGGAGCTCCGTGAGGCACTAGGCAAATCGGCGATAGGGCTCATTGGCGCATTTTGACGATATGCCGCCGGCTTGGCTGGGAATGAGGGAGCGCGTAGGCCATCATGGATAACCAAGGCACGCAGCCAATCGCGCCAGACGATCCGCTGTTCGACAACCAATGGCATCTGTTCAAGTCGGGCTCGGCCCAGGTCGATATCAACCTCTCGAACGTCTGGGATGACTACACCGGCGAAGGTGTGGTTGTCGGTGTCATCGAAGGGGCCGTCCAGTGGACGCACCCCGATCTGATCGGCAATTACGACAGCAGCCTGGACTTCAGCGGGACAAGTAACTCGGCGAACGTAAACGCGGGCAGCGCGAGCTCGCACGCGACGGCCGTGGCCGGCCTGATCGGTGCGGACGACAATGGCGAAGGTGTGGTCGGCGTCGCTCACGACTCCACCCTTGTGTCCTATCAAGCCGACTTCACGGGCTCGTTCTACACCGCGTTCGATCGCATCATGGACATTGTCGTCGACGGCAACGGCGCCGCGGGGATCGATCGCGGCGCTGATATCATCAACAATTCCTGGGCCTTCACCGCGCCGTTTTCCGGCAACTTCAATTCCGCCTTCTCTCAGCTGCGGGACATGGGCGAGTCCATAGAGGACGCTGCAGCGCTCGGCCGGGACGGGCTCGGCACGGTCATGCTTTGGGCCGCGGGCAACGATCGCAATAGTTCGGATGGCCATTGGGCAAACGGCAGCAACGTCACCAACTCGCCCTATACGATCGCGGTCGCGGCGGTCGATGCGGAAGGTGATGTCGCAGGTTACAGCAGCCCAGGCGCCAACCTGCTGATCAGCACGCCGTCCAACGGCGGCAGCCTCGCCATCGCAACGACGACGACCGGGTCCGGCTACACGCTCGGCTTCGGTGGGACGTCGGCGGCAACTCCGATCGCATCCGGCGTGACGGCCCTGATGCTCGAGGCCAATCCGGATCTCGGCTATCGGGATGTGCAGGAAATTCTGGCCTACTCCGCCCGCCACACGCCGCTGCGCGACGTGAGCCAAGCGGACAATGAGGTCGCCTGGACGCTCAACGCCGCCGACAATTGGAACGGTGGCGGGCTGCTGCACAGCAACGATTTCGGCTTCGGCTTGATCGACGCCCATGCCGCGGTGCGCCTGGCCGAGAGCTGGGACAAGCTGCAAGCATACGGCGACCTGGAGACCACGGGCGGATCAAGCCAGCAGGCGCCCGTTTCCTTTGATTTCGGGACCCCGACGCTGGAGTCGTCGATCAATGTGTCGGCCGGTTTCGCGGTGGAGCATGCCGAGGTCACGCTCGATCTGGGGCATGCACGATCGAATCACCTGCTGGTAGAGCTCATTGCACCGAGCGGCACGCGCAGCGTCCTGATGGACGGCAACGGCGGCAGCAGTTTTTTCCCAGGCAGCAGCTTCGCCCTCTCGTCCACCGCCTTTTGGGGTGAGGACAGTGCGGGCTCGTGGACGATCGAGATCACGGATACGGTTGCCGGCACCAGCGGCAACTTCAGCGGCTGGAGTTTGACGCTCTACGGCAAGGACGCGGCCGACAGCCTGGCAGATGTCTATGTCTTCACGAACGAGTACTCGGACTTCTCCCTGGATGACGCCGCCCGACTGTCTGTGACCGATGACGATGGCGGGATCGATACGATCAATGCCTCTCCGGTCACGAGCGACAGCCTAATCGATCTCAGCGGCGGCCCGAGCAGCATCGACGGTGTGGCTCTTACGATCGACCCGGGCATCGAGAACGCCATCGGCGGCGATGGCAACGACACGCTGATCGGCAATCAAAGCGACAATAGCTTGACCGGTGGCCGCGGTGACGACGCCCTCTTCGCGATTGGCCGAAACAACTACCTGGACGGCGGAGCCGGAAACGACGCGCTGCAGGGCGGCAGCGGCAACGACACGCTGATCGGCGGCGAGGGTATCGATACGCTCAGCTTCGCGGAGACGTTGGGAGAAGGCGTTTCGCTGGACCTGCTATCCAACCTCGGTATCTCCGGGGCAGCGGCGGGCGACTCCTATTCCGGTATCGAGCACGTCGCAGGCACGCAGCATGCCGACGGCATCGGCGGCGATGACTCCGACAACCGGCTCGACGGCCTCGGCGGAGATGACATGCTCGGCGGGGCAGGCGGCAGCGACACGCTGATCGGTGGCGAAGGCGACGATACGCTGGAAGGCGGTGCGGGCGCCGACAACTTGGAAGGCGGCGCCGGGTTCGATGTCGCCTCCTATGCCTCCGCAACGGAGCGTGTCAGCGTGCGTTTCGACAATCTGTCGAGGAACGAGGGGGACGCCCTCGGCGACAGCTACACCTCGATCGAAGCAGTCATCGGGTCGAACCACAACGACTACCTGCGTGGCGACTACGGTGTCGACAATCACTTCGAAGGTTTGGACGGAAACGACGTCTTTCTCGGGCTCAGCGGCACCAACAGTCTCTATGGTGGCGCGGGCAAAGATCGTTTCTACAGCGGCAGCGACGCGGATCTAATCTTCGGCGGAGAGGGTGTCGACAGCGTCTACTACATTTCATCCGGCCAGGGCGTCGACGTCGACCTTGTGTCCGGCCAAGGCCGCTTTGGCTCTGCGGAAGGTGATCAGATCGCCGGCGTGGAGTACGTCTACGCAAGCAATCACGATGACACCATCGCAGGCGACGCCCAGGTCAATCAGCTCTTCGGCCACGACGGCAATGACTCTCTGTCCGGAGGTGCCGGCGATGATCGCTTGTTCGGGCAAGAGGGCGACGATGTCCTCAACGGTGGCCTGGGCGGAGATCGGCTGGATGGCGGCGAGGGTGTCGACATAGCCTCCTATGAAGACGCATCGGAGGGTCTGTTCGCCGATCTGGCCGTCAATGCTCGCAACAGCGGCGAAGCCGCAGGCGACTCCTACGTTGCTGTAGAGGGATTGCGCGGGTCGGCCTTCGATGATGCGCTCTATGGCGATGACAACGCCAATGTCATCGAAGGACTCGCCGGCAACGATCTGCTGATCGGGCGAGGCGGCGAAGATAGCTTGTTTGGCGGTGACGGCGACGACCGTTACTTCGCGGGTCAGGATGCCGAGCTGTTCGATGGCGGTTCGGGTTCAGATTCCGTGCATTTCTTCTTTTCCGACGCGGCGGTATCGGTGGATCTGGCGGCCGGCGTTGGCCTCGGCGGTTTGGCCGAAGGGGACCGCTTCGTCTCGATCGAGAAGGTCTTCGGCAGTGTCTTCGGCGACCACATCGTAGGCGCAGAGAGCGACGACGCCCTCTTTGCCGCTGACGGTGACGACGTCGTCTCTGGCGGTGGCGGCAAGGACCGCCTTCTTGGCCAAGCGGGAGACGACAACCTGTCTGGCGGGCTTGGCGACGATCGGCTGGAAGGCGGCGCCGGAGACGATACCCTGCAGGGTGACGCCGGTTCGGACCGTTTGTTCGGCGGCGAGGGGGCGGACATTTTCGTCTATGGCCTAGGGGGCGGCGAGGACACGGTGAAGGACTTTGACCCGATCAACGACCTTCTCGACCTGAGCGCTTGGGGCAGCCAATCGCTTTCCGATCTCGAGCTGGTCGAGACAGGTGGCGGCACAGAGATCGTCTTTAGCGAAACGGACAAGCTCCTCCTCCAGGGCATGGACAGCGCCGGTCTGGAAGACTCTTTTGTGATCTGGAACTGAGGCTACTCTTGCGCTCACGCGCCTGATGCCTGCGTTTCCGCAAGGAAACAGCGTTAGCAAAACCTTTAGTGCTGATTGCTAGCGATAGAAGGTCCTGGTACCTTCCGACCGTCGAGCGGGGGCTCATGGTCGAATGCTGGTGACCGGCGCGGTAGAGATGCTTGGGCGGCGGACGCGAAGATGAGTGATGTCACCTACCCCTCGGCCCGCTCTTCGGCCTTTGTGGCACAAAGCCAGGGAGCGCCATCGTCTGTTAGGCCCGCAGGCGCGGCCGCGGTCTTCTGGTGCGGCCTTTTGCTTCTCAGTCTTTCCTACGAACTGCCGCTCCATGAGCTGACAAGCTACGACCGTTTGAACCCGCGGCTGTTCGATGTCGTGCTTGTCTTGGCGGCTGTCTTTTCCGGCTGGCGGCTGCGGGTCAAGGATGCTTTCGTCGGCTCCTGGCTCGCTGTTACTTTGATTTTTGTCATGATAGGCGGACTATCGTTTGGATTTTTGCTTCCAGGCGAGTACCGCTACTTTTCTCTTTTCTATTCGATCAAGTACATTGAAATACTCTTGTTTCTTTTGATTATCAGCGGGTTCGACTGGAACCGTGAGCAGATTGCGACCCTGATCAAGTGCTTTGCAATCGGCGTGGCGCTTGCCGGTGTCTGGGGCCTGCTGCAAAAGCTTGGCATTCTGCCCAGCGAGCGATTTCTGCCGAACGGCGAACAGATCAACCTCTCCCGGGGCGCCGTTCTCGCCACCTATGGCCCGACCTACTTCCACTCCGGTGTCATGGGCGCCATGGGGGCCACCGCCGCCTTGGCGCTGCGCATGCAAAACCGAATAAGCTGGCTTCTCTTCCTGCCGCTCTTCGCATCGGGCGCGTTTCTCGCGATATTCGCCGGAAGTCGCGCCGGACTGGCCCTCCTGCTCATTGCCTGCAGTCTCATTCTCTTTCGCAGGTCGCTTTACGTCGTGCTTGGTGTCGGTGTCGTCAGTGTGGTTCTGCTCTTGCCTGGGGTTCTCGACTACCTGACCGGAGAGAGCATAACCGTTCAGCGCATCCTCGATACCGAGCATAGCAACTCCGTCGAGAACCGGATTTCCATGGGGTCGCTGGCTCAGTTCGGGCGGTTGATCGACTATCACGGTGCGGGGCTGTTGCTCTACGGTGGCGGGTTCTATGCGGTGCCGATGCCCGATCTCTCCGGGTTGGTGAAGTACCGTGTCGGCTATGGCATTCATAACATTCACCTCTTCCCGTTGGAGCAGGCCGGGATTCTCGGCTTTTTCGCCAGTCTTACATTCTGGGTCGTGGCGCTGGCGAAAGGCTTGCGAGCGCGCACAACCATCATGGGGGCGAGCGGCCTGGCGCTGTTGGCGAGCATCTTTGCGATCGGCTGGGCCGGCCAGATCTTCTTTCTCGGCTTTGGCACCGAAAACATGCTGGCGGCCCAGTTGGGGGTGATCTTCCTGCTTCTCACCTATTCCTCTGCCAAGCCACGTGAGCAGATCGGCGACAAGCAAGATGGTGCCACGGTGGTCGCGACGGAACAGCAAGCGGACGTCGCCGAGGCAGCAGAGATCAAGGACGGCGCGGCCGCGGGCCAGAGTGCGGCGGCCACCGAAGCTGACGACGACTCACCGCTGGGCCGCTTTCTGGCCCGTTAAGCGTTGCGGGATGAGGGCGGACAGCGCGTGGTGTCCCGACAGTACGGTCCGGCAAGCTGGCGCGTCCTGGTCGGCTGGGAACTGTTCTCTGGCCGATTTCAACGTAGAGGTTTTGAGCAGCCTGACACGTTCTCCGCCACAGTCTTGCGATCTCTCTGATCGGCATTCACTGAGACTATCTTTAGCGACCCCAAGGTGCTTGGTGTGATGTATCCATTCGCGGTTCGGTGGAGCACATCGAACGGCCCCTCAAGCACGTCTTTGGCATCGAGAGGAGCGGTGTTTGACTGAAGACCACACGCTGAACCTCAGAAAGCGGCTGTCCGCCGGCGTGATCGTCAGCTTTTTCGTCCGTTCCTCGGCGATCGGCCTGAGCTTGGCTGTCAGCATCGTGCTGGCCAGGCTTCTTGGGCCGGAAAGCTATGGGGTCTTCACCTACGCCGTGACGATCGCCTCGCTGTTGTTCATACCGGCCGTTCTGGGCTTCCCCCAGCTCTTGGTGCGATTGACCGCGTCCTACCGGCAGTCCGATCGTTGGGGGGAGTTGCGCGGTCTGCTGCAGTTTGCTCCGGCAGCGGTGTTCGCCGCATCTGCCGTGCTCGCTCTCTGCGGGGCGGGCGCCCTTATACTGTGGCCGGGATTGGTGTCGGAGGCGCGGGTCGACGTCTTCTATCTGGCGCTCCTCGTCGTCCCCGTTATGGCGCTGACTTCGATCGTCTCGTCGGTCGTCAGAGGCTTGCACAAGGTTATCTTGGCTCAGTTGGCCGAGTTGATCATTCGTCCCCTGATATTCCTCGTTCTGATCTTGAGTGTTGCCTGGGGACTGGAGCTAAGCCTGGGACCGGATATGGCGATAGCGCTCTATCTTGTCTCCTGGTTGGTCGCCTTCCTCTTCTGTGTCTTCTTTATGATGAGGAACCTACCGTGGCAGAGGCTGTCGGTTAAGGCGGTCTACCCGCTGCCGACCTGGGTGCGCAGCGCCGGGCCCTTGCTCTTGAGTGGCGGGATGTTCTTCCTGCACAGCCGAACCGACATTCTGATGATCGGTATCTTCGATCCCCCCGACCAGGTCGGAATCTATCAGGTCGCCAGCAAAGGTTCCGGCGTCCTGCTGTTCTTTCTAACGCTCAATGCGGCGGTCATCGCCCCGTATCTTTCCTCACTGTACAGCGCTGGAAAGAACGAGGTGATGCAGAAAGTCCTGTCCTACAGCACCGGGTTGGCCTTTGCAGCCACGCTGCCCGCTTTGCTGATTTTGGTTCTTTTCGGCGATCACATCCTGCAGTTTGTTTTTGGTCAGCCCTATGTGCCGGCCTACACAGCTATGGCGATCTTGGCTGTGGGTTACTTCTTTAGCGTGAGCATGGGCTCTTGCGGACTGGTGCTCAACATGACGGGTTTTGAGACGAAAGGCGCCATCGGCCTCGGCATATCCAGCGTCGCGAATGTCCTGCTCAATCTGCTGTTGATCCCGCGCTTCGGGATCGAAGGGGCCGCGATAGCGACTTGTTTGAGCATCTTTCTTTGGAACATCTTGCTGGTGTGCTTCGTGTGGCAGAGCACGCGGCTCGATACGACGATCATCGGGTTTTTCCGTCAGCCCGTCCTGCGGGAGCTCAGGTTGAGACAATGAGCGAGCTGACACCGATCTTCGTCTTCTCGGTTCCGCGCAGCGGCAGCACGATGCTGGGCTCCATGCTCGGTGCAGGCGAAGATGCCCTGGCGCTGCCGGAGGTGCCGTTTATCGGGATCCTGCACTACCGCCACATCTTGCCAGGCGGGTCGGCACCGGCCGAGAGCATCGTAAGCGAGATCAACGGCAGCTTTCGGCTGGAGCACTTGGACATTGGCCGGATAGACGATCGCTTTCAACTTCCTGAGCTGATCGACGATGCTGCTTACAGGCGGCTGATCGAGATGCTGGTTCGAGAACGCGCAGCGAGAGACGATAAGCCAAGTATCCGCTATTGGGTCGAACACAGTCCGACTCAATCCCGCTATGTCGAGAGTCTTTTGCGCACTTTTCCGAACGCGTTCTTCCTACATCTGGTGCGTGATGGACGAGCCGTCGCGGCCTCCATGTTGCCGCTCGACTGGGGCGCCAATTCGGTCAAGGAGGCGGCTCACATGTGGCTGGAAGAGCTGGCTTACGGGTTCACGGCTGAGGAGATGCTTGGCAAAGACCGCTGCCTTCGCGTGCGCTATGAGGAGCTGCTTCTCTCGCCAGAGGCCGTGCTTCAGAAGATCTCCTCGTTCGTGGGCCTATCCTACGACCCCGCGATGATCTCGGGAGGAGGCCTGCGCGTTCCAAAGTACAATCATAAGCAGCACAGCCTGGTGGGGCAGACTCCGGACACGAAGCGCATCTCCGCCTGGCGCGAACAGTTGAGCGCAAGGGAGATCAAGATTTTCGAGGACGTAGCCGGGCCGATGCTGCTCCGCCTCGGCTATGAGCTCAGCCAGGAGGCGACGCCAAAGCTGCCGACGTTCCGCGAGCGGCTGGCAATGGACGCGTCCAGCTTCGTGAAGCGGGAGCTGAGCAACAAGATCGCCAACAAGCTGCGAAGGCGACTATAGCCCTCAGCACCGAAGGAACTATGGTGGCGCCCGGCTTTCGCGGCCCCTACTGAGCCTCGCAGCTGCTTAGAAAGTCCAGCGTTTCCCGCCACCATGCGGCGTCTTCATCCCAATCCGTTTGCTTGGACCTTCCTCTCGAGGTCCAGATCACCATGCCGTCGCTATGCCTGCTCAGGAACTCGAGCTGTCCCCGCCATATCTCGGGATCGACTTGGTTGGGGTAGTCCAGAATGATGAAGGGGCTGATGTAGGGATAGATTGGCTTGCCGTCGGCGATCCGTCTCGCTTCCTCGATGTAGACGCGTGCTTTGCGTTCCCAACCCTCCAGGGTGATGGCCGCCGTGTTGGTATAGAGAGATGGAAAGACGGCATCGACTTCGTCGATCAGTGGCTGAACGCCGTCGTTGGTGCGCCGCCAAGCCTCAAGCGTTTGTTCGGTGGGCTGCTGTCTGTCCAAGCCGCCGTGCGTGGGATGGAAGCCCTTGTTGTAGTATCCGATGACAGCGTTGGGAAACAGGTCGCGAAACGCCCGCAGCACCACAAGGTGTTTCCGGTTGGTTTCCTGCAGCACCTCCGGGCTGACGCGGTACGACTTCCAGTGCTCGATGTTGATAGCGATCGTCTTGGGCACGCTGTTGTTCAGGATCTCCCGCTTGTAGCGTGTGTTGATAAAGTCGAGCGGCGGCGTGTCGTTCACCTTCGGTCCGCGACCCCACATGTCCCACATATAGGCCGTGTGAATTGGGGTGAGGGGCAGGTTGTCCGGCAGGTTGTGGAAATAGAGCTCATCGAACAGCAGGCAGGATCGCTTCCCGGTATCGTTGCTGTCTGCGCTGGCCATCGCCGGAACGAAGAGCAAGCTCAAAAGCCCGATGCCGCAGGACAGGGCGGCGGCGTGAATGCGCGAAAGCTGGCCGGCAAGGCGAGGACGGGCGCGCTTGTCGACGCTGCCGTCCTGCCGTCGATTGGCTGTTTCGGCCGTCAGGCATCGAACTCTTTGAGTCATGGTGTGCTCGGCTCGAGAGGTCATTGGTTTCCTATGCACCGGGAGGATGGGGTGGGGGACTATAGCCGCGCGATTTTGCCGGCATCGGGGCAGAGCGTGCGACCCTGTCGTGGAACGCTGTGAGGGGCCTGTCCCTAGCCTCAGACCGGCCGTCGGCTGTGGCGCCTGACACCGCGCTCATGCGTGGAGTCCTCCGCTCATGCCGCGCGTGACTTCAGAAAGCCGATCAGTGCTTGGGACAGCTCGTCTTCCTCGTTCGCCGTACCCTCATGGCGCGTCCACTGCCCGTCCATGTGGCGAAAATGGAAGGGCGAGTTGACCAGCGTCAACGAGCCGAACATGACGAACTGAAACTCGAAGACGTATGGCGTCCCATCCTTCCAAGCCACGTCGAGCGAAATCATGGGCGCATCGAAGTGCTGGCGGATGCGAAGGGCGGCATCGAGCAGCCCATGCGGGACGTCGGGCTCGTAGGAGAACTTCCCGCTTCCGCTCGCGCGAAAATCGTTTGCGCGGTTGTCCCGCCGCAAGACGAAGACGCGATCCCAGTACACCAGAACCTTGTAGTCTCCCGTCAGTCCGGGAACGAAGCTCTGAAGCACGAACTTGTTGCGGTGAAGTGAAAGCGTTCTGTCCTTGCGCCGCAGGGCGAAGTAGGCACGGCGGGTCAAGTCGAGAAGGTTTGGGCTCCAGGACGCCCGCCGAACCAGCTTTTTCAGCCCCTCGTAGTCCTGAGCCAGGGCAACCCCGCTGCTCTTGGTGCCGGCCGAAGGCTTGACGACGATCGGGAAATCGAAGCTGTCCGCTGGGAGCTTCAGGAAGTCCTCGTAGGTGCCGAAGGTCCAGCCGCGCGGCTGAGCGAGCTCAGGCAGGTTGCTGGTCTGCCGCAGGATCTCCATGAACACCTTGTTGTGGTGCGCTCTGAAGCAGTCAAAATCAGGGACCAGTATCGCGCCGCGCTTTTGTAAGCCTAATAGTATGTCTTCAATGTAACCCTTGTAGAAAAGGCCAATGTCTTCCGACGATTGGTATATGACGCGGACGCCATCCATGTCCTCATCAAGCAAATGAGGGGAGCAAAAAGCGCGTACTTCTGATTTGAAGCCATGTTCCGCGAGCGTGGCGACAATCGAATCGAGTGTCAGGCCCTCATAGGAGGAGCCTACTCTCGAATAAAAATTGTTCCTGTAATCCACCAGGAACAGAATATCGGGTTTGCTGCCCTCGGTTTGCATGACCATCCTCTAGTGTCCTCAACAAGAACCGAACAGGGGTCGAAAAGACTGGTGTCGCAGAGCGCTCAGGCCGCACCGCAGAGTAGCGACACCCCCCCGGTTTTTCCTCGGGGGAGGTCTCGCTTCGCCGAAGAAACGCTGCACGGAAGCCGCAGCGTGAGCCACGTTCAGGAAAGGCGGGTGCCAGAGGGTGCGACATTGCCAGAACTAAGTTTGTCTCTGTCTTCTATAGCGGGAATTCGCCAGGGTGCCGGTGCTTATCTTGTGGGTTCGGGGCCTCTGCGTGTTGGCGGATGGCAAACGCAAGTCCGGCTCCCTTTCCAACAGCCCCGAGACGGAAATCTTGTTCACTGTTCTTAATAATATGAGAACGGACTTGCTCTACCTGACGACTGCATCCGGCAACGCCTGGGTCATGAAGCAGCATAGAGCGGAGACTATGGTATGACCGCGCTGCGCACCGACATTACCGTCCGCTGCGCCACGTGGCTGAAGCGGCCGCCTGGCGCGTCGGATAACCGTCTAGGCCCGCAATGACGTCCGTTTGGCTGGAACAACTGGTTCGCATCCGTCGCGGCACGGCCCGCCGCTGGCGGCGCGCGATTTTCGGCCTTCGCTGCAAGCGATTTGGCAAGCAGGTCCAGATCGCCGACGGCGTTCTTATCCTCAACCCGCAGTTCATCGAAGTCGGCGACTTCGCGGTGATCAACGACCGCGTCCTTCTGCAGTCTTGCAAGGGTGCCGGCATCGTCATCGGCGAGCGTGCAATCCTGTCGTACGGCGCCCAGGTTCTGACCGGTGGGATGGAGCAGTCGGACGACCAAGCCAACCGCGGACATGATACGGCTCCGGTGAGCATTGGGCCGGGGGCTTGGATAGGTGCCGGCGCGATCGTGCTGCCCGGCGTCACCATCGGCGCCTCGGCGGTAGTCGGTGCGGGCGCCGTCGTCACCAAAGACGTACCGGAGGGATGCAAGGTTGCCGGTTCTCCAGCCCGTCCCATCTGAAG
This sequence comes from Rhodovibrionaceae bacterium, assembly GCA_028282405.1. Classification (GTDB taxonomy): domain Bacteria; phylum Pseudomonadota; class Alphaproteobacteria; order Kiloniellales; family DSM-21159; genus JANQMX01. The sequence continues at coordinate 390 of JANQIA010000105.1, read as the reverse complement.
CCACGCCGATCGTGGCCGGCACGCAGATCTTCTACGTCTGCGGTGGGCGGAACTTCAGCGCGGCGCGCCTCGGCAACAAGATCGCCAACGTCGTGCGCTGCTGGCGCGAACTCGGGCTTGACGTTTCCCATGTCTGCGGAGGCGATTTGGGGGGAAGCGGTCCGGCCGGCGAAACGGCTGCGGCTGCCTATGGCGCGCAGTCACACTATGCCCCCTGGTATCGCTCTCATCCTGCCCTGTCGCCGCTGCGGCACTCACTGTCCGAGTGGCGCGACATGCAACACGATCGCCTTGTCGAGTCGCACATTCGCTCTTTGAGCGAGGGCCATCGGCCAGCCCTGATATGCGAGCGTTCGGCTCGGTTGCACAAAGCCGGCCTGACGGTGGCTC
>JANQIA010000098.1 GCA_028282405.1 Rhodovibrionaceae bacterium | reverse complement strand
GCCGAGACAAGCACAGGGGATGCAGGGGAAATCTTAGGTGAAAATACAGGAAATCTGGCTTAAGCAGGGGCCTGCTCGGCTGCTGGCTGCGGCCGATCTGGGCGCAGCCGTCAGTAAGCTGTAACCGCTCGGGTTTATAGGCCAGGGGCGGCGTTGAGTGGAGCTGTTGGCTTCTCGGGCCGGGAGAAGTACTCCAAGGGGCCGGAAGTGAAGGAGACAGGCGTGACGGCAAAGGTTCTCTGCGTGTTCGGGACGCGGCCCGAGGCCATCAAGATGGCACCTGTGGTCCGCAAGCTGCGGGAGAGCCCGGGGATCGATACGCGGGTCTGCGTAACCGCACAGCACCGCCACATGCTCGATCAGGTGCTGGGCATCTTCGGCATCGAGACCGATCACGACCTCGATGTGATGACCCCGGGCCAGGATCTCTTCGACGTCACCAGCCGGGTCCTGCTTGGTATGCGCAAAGTGCTGCGCGACGATAAGCCGGACGTCATGCTGGTCCATGGCGACACGACAACCTGCTTCGCCGCCGGCCTGGCGGCCTTCTACGAGAACGTCGCGCTCGGCCATGTGGAAGCCGGCCTGCGTACGCGAAACCTGCGGGCGCCCTTCCCGGAAGAGGCCAATCGGAGCCTGGTCGCGCGGGTCTGCGACTATCATTTCGCCCCGACCGAGCTTTCTCGGAAGAATCTCCTCGCCGAAGCGGTGCCGGAAGAGCAGATCTGGGTTACGGGCAACACGGTCATCGATGCCTTGCTGATCGCCCGAGACATGCTTCCGGACCAGCCCGACTCATACTGGCAGGAGCATCTCGGCGACGAACTGCTTGGCCAAGTCCGGGAAGGGCCGGAGCGCTTCGTCTTGATCACCGGACACCGGCGCGAGAACTTCGGCCAGGGCTTCCAAGATCTCTGCATGGCCATTCGCCAGCTCGCTGAGCGCCATCCGAATTGGCTGTTCGTCTATCCGGTCCACCTCAATCCCAACGTTCAGAAGCCGGTCAACGAGATCCTCTCCGGCCTCACCAACGTGCGGCTTATCGAGCCGCTGGATTATCTGCCCTTCGTTTGGCTGATGGACCGCTGCGATCTCATCCTCACGGACTCGGGCGGCATCCAGGAGGAAGGCCCCTCGCTCGGCAAGCCGGTCCTGGTCATGCGCGACGTGACCGAACGGCCCGAGGCGCTGGATGCCGGGACCGTCCTGCTGGTCGGAACCAAGCAGGAGATGATCACCACGTCCGTTGAGAAGGTCCTGCTCGACCAGGCGACCTATGACGCCATGGCCAGAGCGATCAATCCCTATGGCGACGGGCGCGCCGCCGGCCGTATCGCCGCCACTCTCAGCGAGCGTTTCTCCCTGGCCGCCTAGGCCGAGGGTCTTTGATTTTTCGGGAAAGGGAGGTTCTTCGATGAAGAAGGTTTGTGTCATGGGGCTCGGCTATATCGGGCTGCCCACCGCATCCTTCCTCGGCACCAAGGGTTACCAGGTGCACGGCGTCGATATCTCGCCGAACGTGGTCGACACGATCAACCGCGGCGATGTCCACATCACCGAGCCGGAGCTCGACGTGCTGGTCAAGTCGGCGGTGCAGTCGGGCAACCTCAAGGCGGCGCTGGAGCCTGCCGAGGCCGACATCTTCATCATCGCCGTGCCGACGCCGCTCAACGGCAGCAACGAGCCCGAGCTGTCGGCCGTGACCAAGGCGACCGATGCCATCTCGCCCTACATCAAGCCCGGCAACATCGTCATCCTCGAGTCGACCAGCCCGGTCGGCACCACCGACCGCCTGGTGGCCGACCGCCTGCGGGAGCTGGGCCACAAGGTCGGCGAAGACGTCCATGTGGCGCACTGCCCGGAACGGGTTCTGCCCGGCCGCATCCTGGCCGAGCTGGTCGGCAACGACCGCATCGTCGGCGGGATCGACGATACCTCGACCACCAAGGCCGCCGACTTCTATCGCGAGTTCGTCGCCGGCGAGGTGCTGGAGACCACGGCCGCCACGGCGGAGCTGGCCAAGCTCTCGGAAAACACCTTCCGCGACGTCAACATCGCGCTGGCCAACGAGCTCTCGATGATCTGCGACGACATGGACGTGGACGTCTGG
>JANQIA010000096.1 GCA_028282405.1 Rhodovibrionaceae bacterium | reverse complement strand
GCCCAGCGACCTGGGCGGCTATCTCGATATCGTCTGCGACTTCATCTTCTATGCCGCCGTTGCGTTCGGCTTCGCCCTGGCCGAGCCCGGCAACGCGGTGGCCGCCGCCTTCCTGGTGTTCAGCTTCATCGGCACCGGCAGCTCCTTCCTCGCCTACGCCGTCATCGCGGCCAAGCGCGGCATCACCACGGAGCGGCAGGGCCGCAAATCCCTCTACTACCTGGGCGGCCTGACGGAAGGCAGCGAGACCATCGCGGTCTTCGTGCTCTTCTGCCTCTTTCCCTCCGCCTTCGTCTGGCTTGCGGTGATCTTCGGCACGCTCTGCTGGATCACGACAGCGACCCGGATAACGATGGCCTGGCGCGATTTCGGCAAAGGACGGCCGCAAGCCTGAGCTGCGTCTTGGAGAGTTGATTCGCTCCCGTCACCGATGGACACTGCGCACCGCAGCAGTTCATTGCCCCCTCCCCGCGCAAAGCCACGTTCGGAAGCGCCTATGCAAATTCGCGAAATCCGCGTCTACCAAGTCGACCTGCCCCTGCGCGAGGGCCGCTATAGCTGGGCGCAAGGCAAGTCGGTCGAGGTTTTCGACAGCACCGTGGTCGCCATCGAGACCGACGCGGATCTGACCGGCTATGGCGAAGTCTGCCCGCTCGGCCCGGTCTACCTGCCGTCCTTCGCCGCCGGGGCTCGAACCGCCATCGCCGAGATCGCTCCGCATCTGATCGGCCTCGACCCGCGGGAAACCGACAAGGTCTACCTGGCCATGGACGCGGCCCTGAAGGGGCACCCCTACGCCAAGTCGCCGCTCGACGTGGCCTGCTGGGATATCCTGGGCAAAGCCGCCGGACTACCGCTTACGACCTTGCTCGGCGGCCGTTTCGGCGAGTCGGTCGCGCTCTATCGCGCGATCAGCCAGGAGAGCCCGGAGCAGATGGCCGAGCGCGTCGATCACTACCGCGCCGAAGGATATACCAAGTTCCAGCTCAAGGTCGGCGGCGAAGCGGACGTCGATATCGCCCGCATTCGTGCCGTGGCGGCGGCCCTACGGCCAGGCGAGCTTCTAGTCGCCGACGCCAACACGGGCTGGCTGATGCAGGACGCCGCCCGCGTGGTGCGCGCCGTCAACGACCTGGACGTCTTTATCGAGCAGCCCTGCGCCAGCTATCAGGAATGCCTCTCCATCCGGCGCCGCACCAGCCACCCCTTCGTGCTCGACGAGAACATAGACGGCCTGGAAATGCTGCTGCGCGCCTGGTCGGACGGCGCCATGGACGCCATCAACCTCAAGATCTCCAAGGTCGGCGGCCTGACCAAGGCGCGCCAGTTGCGCGACCTTTGCGTCTCGCTGGGCATCGCCATGACCATCGAGGACACCTGGGGCGGCGATATCGTCACCGCGGCGATCGCCCAGCTGGCGCATTCGACGCCGGAGGCCCTGCGCCTGTCGGCGACCGACTTCAACAGCTATGTCACGCAGCACATCGCCGAGGGGGCGCCGCAGCGCAAAGATGGTACCATGCAGGCATCGAGCGCGCCTGGCCTCGGCATCACGCCGGATTTAGAGGCGCTCGGCACGCCGGTGCTGACCGTCAAGAACTGAGAGAAGCGAGGGAGAAGACCAGATGGCGAGCGATTGGACGGGCGTCTTTCCGGCCCTGATGACGGAGTTCAAGCAGGACGGTCAGCTCGACCTGGACGGCACGGCGCGGCATGTGGAGTCGATGCTCAACGCCGGGGTCGACGGCTTCGTCATGCTGGGCACCCTGGGCGAAAACGCTTCCCTGGCGCCGGAGGAGAAGGAAGCCGTGCTGAAGACGGCGGTCGACACCGCCGCCGGGCGGGTGCCGGTCCTGTCCGGCACCGCGGAGTACACCAGCGCCTTCGCCATCGAGCACGCCAGGCGGGCCGAGCGGGCCGGCTGCGCCGGCCTGATGGTGCTGCCCTGCATGGTCTACCAGGCCGATGCGCGGGAGAACGTCGCCCACTTCAAGACCGTGGCCGCCAACACCGATCTGCCGATCATGGTCTACAACAACCCGGTGACCTACGGCGTTGATCTCAAGCCCGAGCAATTCGAGGAACTGGCCGAGTGCAAGACCATCGTCGCCATCAAGGAATCCTCCGACGACGTGCGCCGCATCACCGACCTGATCAATCAGGTCGGCGACCGCTTCACCCTATTCTGCGGCGTCGACGATATCGTCGTGGAATCGGTGATGCTGGGCGCGCACGGCTGGGTCGCCGGCCTGGTCAACGCCTTCCCGCAGGAAGCGGTGCAGCTCTACCGTCTGGCCGCCGCCGGCCGCATGGATGAAGCCCGCGCGCTCTATCGCTGGTTCATGCCGCTCCTGCACCTCGACTGCCACACCAAGCTGGTGCAGTACATCAAGCTGGCCAACGCCATGACCGGCGAAGGCAGCGAGTGGACCCGCCCGCCGCGCCTGCCCTTGGTCGGCGAGGAGCGCGCCCGCATACAGGCCATCATCCAGGCCAGTATCGACAAGCGGCCCTCCGACATTCCCGCGGCGGCCCAGTAGCGCCTGGCTCTCGGCCCCACCACGGCTCCCCCTAACCACAAGGACCGGACAAGAATGAACTTGGACGCGGCGGCGCGACGTGCCTTTGCCGAAACCTATGCCGAAGCCCGCACGCGCCTCATCGCCGCGGCGGCGCTGCGCGGCGCCAGCATCAAGCCCTATCTCAACCCCAACCGCGGGCCGGACGGCGGCGAGATCGCCACGGACACGCTTTGGCTCGGCCCCAAGGACGCGCGCAACGTGCTGGTCATGACCAGCGCCACCCACGGCGTCGAGGGCTTCCCTGGTTCGGCGGCGGAGATCGACTGGTTGCTGGAAAACGGTGGCCGCGATCTGCCGGAGGACGTGGCCGTGCTGATCGTTCACGCCATCAACCCCTATGGCTTCGCCTGGCTGCGGCGGGTGACGGAGGAGAACGTCGACCTCAATCGGAACTTCGTCGACTTCTCCCAGCCATTGCCGGAGAACCCGGGCTACGCCGAATTGGCCGATGCCTTCGTTCCGGATGCGCTCGACGAGGAGACCTTGGCGGAAGCCGACGCACGCGTGAAGGCCTATGAGGCCGAGCACGGAAGCGAAAAGCTCATGCGGGCACGCGCGGGCGGACAGTACACCCACAAGGGCGGCATGTTCTTCGGCGGCACGGAGCCGACCTGGTCGCGTCGCACCTTGGAAACGCTGATCGCCGACTACGACCTGCCCGACCGCGAGTTGGTCGCGGTGCTGGACTACCACACCGGGCTCGGCCCCTACGGCTACGGCGAGCCGATCTGCGGCCATCCCATAGGCTCCATCAATGTCGAGCGGGCCAAGGGATGGTACGGCCCTTCAGTGACGCAACCGGACCTGGGGACATCTTCGTCCGTGCCCAAGGTCGGCTTGTCCGAGCACGGCTGGATGAAAGAGCTGGGCGACAGCGTGTCCTGCATCGCGCTGGAGTTCGGCACCTACCCGCCGACCAACGGCCTGCGCGTACTGCGCCAGGACCACACTCTGCACAACATCGGCCCCGTCGACTGGGAGTCGGAGCAGACCCGGCGCATCAAAGAGGACATCCGCACCCACTTTTCGCCGCGCTATCCCGACTGGCAGGAGATGGTGATCTTCCGCTGCCGCCAGATGATCCGCATGGGCCTTGGTGCGCTAGAAAACGAGGCCCAGGCCAACTAGACCAACGGCTGCTGCTGGGTGATGCAGTGGATGCCGCCGCCGCCGATGGCGATGTCGTCGATGGCAACCGGCACCACCTGACGTTCGGGATAGATGCGGCGGAAGGCTTCCATGGCCACCCGGTCGGCGTCCACGCCATAGCAGGGCATGACCACGCCGCCGTTGGCGATGTAGGAATTGACGTAGGAGCGGCAGAAGCGCCAGCAGTCGGACTCGGCTTCGGAGGCGTCGGCGATCACGATCAGCTCGAGCTCCCGCCCCTTGGCATCGCGCTGTCCGCGCAAGGCCCGCAGGTTCTCTTGCATGATGGCGTAGTGCGGCGCGGCCGGGTCCTCCACGACCTCGACCAGCACGACGCCGGGGCGCACGAAGGCGGCGATACCGTCCACGTGGCCGTCGGTTTCCTTCTCGTCGGGATCGCCGGGAATCCAGATCACCTTCGCCACGCCCAACGCCCGCTTCAGCTCAGCCTCGATCTCGTCGCGGCTCCAGTCCGGATTGCGGTTGGCGTTGGGAAAGCAGGACTCCGTGGTGATCAGCGTTCCCTCGCCATCCACCGTAATGCCGCCGCCCTCTGCAATCAGCGGGGAGGCGAAACGCAGCGCCCCGGCAGTCTCGAGCATTCGACCGGCGAGCCGGTTGTCGTTGTCATAGCCCTGGTACTTGCCGCCCCAGGCGTTGAAGCGGAAGTCGGCGCCGGCGAGCCCGCCCTTGCCATCGATCAGGAAACTGGGACCGACATCGCGCGCCCAGGAGTCGTCGACGGGTGCCGCTATCACCTTGATCGCCGGGCCCAGGAAATCCTGCGCTTCGCGGACGTCGCCCGCGTTGGCGACCATGGTCACCGGCTCGAAGAGGTGGATGGCGCGGGCCACGGCAGCATAGGCGCTCTTGGTCGCTGCCATGTCGTCCCAAACCTCGGAGCGGCTGGGCCAGATCATCCAGCAGCGCGCATGGGGCGCCCATTCGGCCGGCATGAAGAAGCCGCCATCGGCCGGGTTCTGCATGTCCGAGGTCCTAGAGTGCCCGCTCGTAGATGGCCAGGGCGTCCTCGTAGGTCACCTCGCGCGGGTTGTTGACCAGGAGGCGGGTCTGCTTCATGGCGTCCTCCGCCAGCATGGGCAGATTGTTGTGGCTGACGCCGACCTGCCGGAGCTGCGTTTCTAGCCCCACATCGGCAATCAGGCGTTCCAGGCCGCTAATCAGCCCCTCATTGCGCGCCTCACCCTCCACATCGGCCAGCTCCGGAAAGATCAGGGGTGCGATCTCGCTGTAGAGCTCGGCCGCCGCCGGCGCGTTGAAGCGCATCACCTCGGTGAGAACCAGGGAATTGGAGAGGCCGTGCGGCACGTGGAAGTGCCCGCCCAGCGGATAAGCGAGGGCATGGACGGCGCCCACCGGCGCGTTGGTGAAAGCCATGCCGGCGAGCATGGAGCCGAGCAGCATGTCGCTGCGCGCGGCCGTGTCGCCCGGCTCTTCGCAGACCCGGCGCAGGTTGGCCGCCAGCAGGGTCAGCGCTTCCCGCGCCAAGGCATCGGATATGGGGTTCTTCTTGATCTTGCTGGTATAGGCCTCGATGGCGTGGACCATGGCGTCCACCCCGGTCGCTGCCGTCACGTGGCGCGGCAGGCCCAGGGTCAGCTCGGCATCCAGGATGGCCAAGTCGGGCAAGAGCTGCGGCGAGACCACGCCCTTTTTCTCGCTTTCGCCGGTGGTGACGATGGCGATGGGGGTTACCTCGGAGCCGGTTCCGGCGGTGGTCGGCAGCAGCACCAGCGGCAAGCGGTGCCCGCGGCACTGCCCGATGCCGTAGATCTCCGAAAGCGGCTGGCGGCTGACGGCGAGGAAGGCGATCAGCTTGGCGGTGTCCATGGAGCTGCCGCCACCGAGCCCGACGACGGCATCGACCTCAAGGGCCCGCGCCATGCTCACGGCATCGAGGACCAGGCTCTCCGGCGGGTCCGCGACCACGTTGCCAAAGAGCTCGAAGCGCAAACCGGCTTCGTCCAGGCTGGCCCGAGCGCTATCCGTCAGTCCGGCACCGATCACGCCAGGGTCGCTGACCAGCAAGACCTTGCTGGCGCCCATGTCGCGCAGCAGCCCGCCGATCTTGCCCGAGGCGCCCGGCTCGCAAAGTGCCGACTTGGTGGTTTGAAAGCTCAACGATGTCATGCCCGACCTGCTGCTCTTGTTGTTGCTTCGACAGGCCTTTTAGCAGGACGGGGGCGCTCCGCCTAGGCTGCGCCCTTGCCCGTCTCGATCTCGTCGAGCGCCATGACCACAGCCTCGAAGGGCAGCAGGATGGAGCCGTGGCGCGCCTTATAGTCCCGCGCCGGCTCCAGCACCTTGAGCTCGTCCCATTCGCCCGCTGGCGGCGACGCGCCCTCCTTCAACATGGCCCTCAGCGCCTTGGCCGTGTCGCGCAGCTCCTCCGTGCTGCGGCCGACCACATGGCGCGCCATGATCGAGGAAGAAGCCTGCCCCAGGGTGCAGGCCCGCACCGTGTGCCCGTATTCGGCAATCCGACCCTCTTGGACGACCAGTTCCACCGTGATGCGGCTGCCGCAGATCGGGCTGTCGTGAAACACCGTCGCCTGGGGTGCGGCGAGCCGCTCTTGCCGCGGAATCTCCGAGGCCAGCTCCATCACCCGCTTGCTGTAGAGGTCCTTAAGATCGGTCATTGCTGTGGATTTGGCACTTCGCCAAGCCGACGTCCAGACCCGCCTGGGAAGGTCAGTGCTGCGGCGGCCCGACTTGACCCTTTGGCCCTGGGCCACTATCGACTCGGATAGGAGATTTCAGGAACACGAGCGATCGATGAGCGCCACCAAGGATACAGCGACCGAGCGCGGCTTCGCCCCGCGCGTTACCGTCGAGCAGGTGGAAGAGGGCGACGAGCTGGCCCCCAAGTTCGATGCCGACGGCCTTTTGCCGGTGGTCACCACCTCGGCCAAGACCGGGGAGGTGCTGATGCTGGGCTACATGAACGCCGAAGCCCTGCAGCGCACCGTGGAGACCGGTGAGGCCCACTATTGGAGCCGCAGCCGCCAGTGCCTCTGGCACAAGGGCGCCACCAGCGGTTTCGTCCAGAAAGTCGTCGAAATGCGCATTGACGACGATCAGGACGCCGTCTGGCTGCGCGTCGAGATGCCGGGTGAGGAAGCGAGCTGCCATGTCGGCTTCCGCTCCTGCTTTTACCGCTCCTTGCCGCTCGGCGAGAGCCTGGGCGAAGCGCCGGTCAAGCTGACCTTCGAAGAGCAGGAAAAGACCTTCGACCCCAAAGAGGTCTACGGCGACGCGCCGAACCCGACCCAACTCTAGCGCATCGTCATGGAAGACACCCCGGATCCCCGGGTGGAGGCTTTGGCGATCTTCGCCCGCGCCTGGGAGAAAAGCGAAGAGGCCGGCATTGCCGGCGAAGTGATGGTCGCCACCTGCCAATCTCTGCTGATCGGCAAGCTGATCGAGCTCTTCGGGGAAGAGCGTGCCGCACGCATGCTTCAGCGCTTCGCCGTGGAAACCGCCAACGGCCGCTTCACGCCGCACCGGCAGGAGCACTAAGAACGCTTGACGTTCAACAGAAAGCCACGTTTCATGCCGCTGCCCCATGGGGGAGTAGCCGCTTTCCGCGAGAAAGGCCTGTGTCAACAGACTTGGCGTAAGCCATGGCACAGGCGGCCTACCGAGGCTTGGCGAGACCTATGGCGAGCATCGACCAGACTTGGGAACCGGCTGGCCGATGATCGCTGTTGTCTCGCCGGTTCCCTGGGAGGCCCACAATGCAGTCCTTTCTCACCGTCTTCGCGGTCGTTTTTTTGGCCGAACTCGGCGACAAGACGCAGATCGCGGCGCTGCTTTTCGCAGCGGACACCAAACACAATCCCGTCTTTGTGTTTCTTGCCGCAAGCTTGGCTTTGATAGCGTCCACAGCAGTGGCCGTCGCGCTTGGAACAGCGGCGGAACGCTACCTGACTGCCATTCCCCTGAAGCTCATTGCCGGGATCGGATTTGTTCTAATCGGCGTCTGGAGCATCTCGGAGCATTTCCGAAGTGCCTAAACCAAAAAAAAAGGGCCGCTACAGGAACGGCCCTTGTCTTTCATGCCAGAGAAGAGCGCCTAGCTCTCCTCATCCTCCTCGCTCTCGACCTCGGCAGTCGGGCCGGAGTCGGTGCCCTTGGCATCGGGGTCGCGGTCGACCAGCTCGATGACGGCGACCGGCGCCATGTCGCCGCGGCGGAAGCCGGCCTTGAGCACCCGGGTGTAGCCGCCGTTGCGCTCCTTGTAGCGCTCGGCCAGCTCGTCGAAGAGCTTGCCGACGACCTTGTCTTCCCGCACCACGGCGGCCGCCTGGCGCCGGGCATGGAGGTCGCCGCGCTTGCCCAGAGTGATCAGGCGATCGACGACCCGGCGCAGGTCCTTCGCCTTCGGCAGCGTGGTGATGATCTGCTCGTGCTTGAGCAATGAGGTCGCCATGTTGGCGAACATCGCCTTGCGATGAGAGGCGGTGCGATTGAGCTTACGACCGCTGTTACCGTGACGCATGGACGTTTCTCCTGACTATCCGGGCCTCGCGCGCGAAGCCGATCCGACATGCCCGCCGCCCTGACGCTTCGGCGCCGGTACGATGGGGAGAGCCACCGTGGCTCGAAAAAGCCGGCCGCCCGTTGCTGTCGGGCGGCCGATGAAACGCAATCCCTTAGAAGGGCTCGTCGAGCCGCTTGGCCATGTCCTCGATGTTCTCGGGCGGCCAGTTGGGGATTTCCATACCGAGGTGCAGACCCATCTGGGACAGCACTTCCTTGATCTCGTTCAGCGACTTGCGGCCGAAGTTCGGGGTCCGCAGCATCTCGGCCTCGGTCTTCTGCACCAGATCGCCGATGTAGACGATGTTGTCGTTCTTCA
>JANQIA010000091.1 GCA_028282405.1 Rhodovibrionaceae bacterium | reverse complement strand
TTCATGCCTCAATGCCTCTTGCTCATGGCTCGCTTGCGCGGGAAAGGGCGATTTTGGCGAAGCGCCCCGCCGGAAGTCTAGGGGATAGCGACCAGGCTCCACCGGATTCCGACATGATCGTAGCTGCCAAAGACGCGCAGCCCCGCTCGCATCGTCAGGGTTGGAAGAGCGCCCTATCCCCGCGCAGGCTCCGGCGCCATGCCGGGGCCGCTCTGCTCCTGCTCTTCGGCGGCCAGGGCGGCAGCGCCGGCCGCCTGGGCGACGTGCTGCTTCTGGTCATCGGTGAGCTGGATATCGCTTGGCAGTTCGACCGTGACCTTGCGATGGGCGAAGGGAATGTCGTTCTCCTGAAAGGCCTTCTGCACCCGGTTGTAGAGTTCCTTGCGGATCATGAACTGCTTGCCCGGTTTGCTCATGAACTTGCCGCGCACGATCATCGCCGAATCCTCGATCGACTTGACGCCCTGGCTCTTGAAGGGTTCCAGGAAGTCCGGTCCGAGTATCGGATGCTCGAGCATCTCCGCGCCGATCACCTTGAAGAGCTTCTTCACTTTGTTGGCGTCCGTATCGGTCGGCACCCGGAACTCCATCTTCATGATGACCCAGTCGCGGCTGTAGTTGGTCAGGTGCCGGATCTCGCCGAAGGGCACGGTGTGCAGCGCGCCGAGGTGGTGGCGCAGCACCAGGGAGCGAATGTGGATTTGCTCCACCGTTCCCTTGACGCTGCCGATGTCGACGTACTCGCCCTTGCGGAAGGCATCGTCCAGCAGGAAGAAGATGCCGGAGACGATGTCCCGCACCAGGGCCTGCGCCCCGAAGCCGATGGCAAGCCCGACCACGCCGGCACCGGCGAGCAGCGGGCCGATGTCGACCCCCAGGGAGGACAGCAGGATCAGCACCACGATGACCACCAGGGTGATCTGCACGAAGCGCATGATCAGCGGCAGGATGGTGGCCACCCGTGAGGCATTGCCCGCGCCGCCCTCGTCGGCGGGTCCCGCTTCCTCGCCCTCGGTCTCGTCCGGCACATAGCGGGCGACGGCGGCCTTGATCACGCCCCAGACCACATAGGCCACCAGAATGATCAGCGCGATGTCGATGATCGCGCGCATCAGCTCCTCGCCGATGCCCTGCCGGCCGAGGTCGAAGAAGTTCACGCCCCAGACCCGTCCGATCAGGAAGACGGCGAGGATGATCAGCAGGACGCGGGCGGCCCGTTTGAACACCGGAATGGCACTGCCTGGGCGGACCGTCTCCGTTGCCTCGTCGTCACCGAAACGGTGATCGAGCAAGGCACGCAGAATGAAGTCGGCAAGGGGCACGGCCAGCACGATCAGGAGGCTTTGAATGCCGGGGAAGCCGCCTTGCAGCCGACCGTCCAGGGCTGAGTAGACCGCCAGCACGAAAAGGAAGAGGACATAGACGATGAAGGGTACCGCCCAGAGCGAGGCGAGGGCGCGCAGGAAGCGCGACCAGGCTCCGTCACCCTCGACCTGCCCCTGCAAGGCGGCGGCGACCGGGCGCCGAACGTCCAGCGTGGCCGTGATGATGATGGCGACCAGCAGGACCCCGACCAGATTGGTGACCAGGTCGTGCTGCACGATGGGCAGGCCAAGCTGAAGCATCAGCATGCAGAGCAGCAAGGCGAAGGTGCCAACCGTGGTCGCGAGCAAGATCCAGCGATGAATGCGCAAGGCCACGGCATCGTCGAAGGGGGCAATGCGCAGATGGCTGGCATAGGGCGCGAAGATGAAGCGCGAGACGATCGAGGTCGCCCGCACCACCAGGACGCCGCTCAACAAGGTCATGATCAGCAGCCTGGAGGGCTCGTGGCCCTGGTAGAGCAGGAAGAAGAGGCCGAGGATGGTGGCGGCGAAGATCGCGAGACCGACGAGGTCGAGGCCGAGCCGCACCGAGAGATAGCCCAAGCGGTCGAGCGCGTCGCTGTCGCGCGGCTGCGACAAGGCGGCGTACTGGCGGCGTGCGAGATGGCGGTAACCGCGCTCCACGCCATAGGCGATGGCGGAGATCGCCGCAAAGACGGCCAGCACGATAAGCGGCTGATAGGGGCCCGCGCCTTGGGTCAGCCTGGCGTAGATGAAGCCGGGAATGGCGGGCAGGTTGTGAAACTCGGCGGCCTGGGCGCCTAGGCCGCTGCGGAACTCGTGCAGGCCCTCTTGTAGGTCGGCGATGACCGCGTCGCCCTCGCTCGGCGCCGTCCCGCGCAGCGCGAGATAGTCGAGCAGCAGCAGGCGCACCTGTTCGTCGGAGAGACGGGAGAGCAGGGCGTCGCGCTCCTCAGGGGACAGCTCGCCGAGCTCCGTCGCTTGCTGCTCCATGGAGTCTGCCGTGCTTGTCTGAGGCACAGGTGCGAGGGATTGGGCGCCGGCGACGGAGAGGAACGCGGCGAAGAACAGGCAGGCGAGGAGCAGTCCAAGCGGGTTCGCAAGCGGACCTAGGATCGGCACGCGTGAGGCCATTGCTCCATCTCCCAACCCGGTTTGGCTGATTGCGCCAAGCCCAACCTAGACTTTTAGCAGTCTGGCGCCGTTGCGGTCGACCCTACCTTCCGCCAAGACGCGGCACCGATGAAGCAGCTTTGCATCCTGGGCACTAGAGGCAGCTAGCGCGAGGGCGTAACCTTCCGAGGAAATGCGCGAAGCGAGAGTAGGAGAAACGGCCATGCCAAAAGCCATGCCGGCGGTGAAGGACGCCAGTCACCTCTATCCGGTGGCGGAGCGGACCACCCATTTGAAACGCGACGACATTCGCATTCAGGAGATCACGCTGACCTCGGAGCAGACGGTCCCTTGGCACTATCACACCCATGTTCGGGACACCTTCCTGGTGCTGGCGGGGGAGGTGACCCTCTACCTGCAAGCCCCCAAGGAAAGCGTCGCCCTCAATCCCGGAGACAGCTTCATGGTCGAGGTTGGCCGGCCGCACTTGGTCACGAATGGCGGCCAAGGCGAGGCTCGCTTCCTGGTGCTGCAAGGCGTCGGCGACTACGACTACGTGCCCTTAGTGTAAGCTCAGGCGGCGGCACTCTTTGCCTGACGGTGTCGCTGCGCCTTCTCCCGATTGCCGCAGGTCCGCATCTGGCACCAGCGCCGCTTGCCGCCGCGGGTGCTGTCGAAAAAGAGCCAGCCGCAGCGTGGGCAAACCCGCAGGCGTTCACCGGGCAGGCGGACCAGCGCATCGAGGATCTGCCAGGCAATGAGGCCGAGTAGTCCAACCGGGTCCGGCCTTTCCAGTCTGAGAGACGAGAGGTCGTTGGGTTCAGGCCAGCGGAGACTCCCGTTCGCCATTCCCTCGGCAGCGATGGCCGAGACCTGCGCCAGGGAGTCGGGTGGCAGCGCTTCGCCCTGGGCGCGTGCAGAGAGCGCGGCATAGGCCTCCTCGCGCAGAGTCCTTGCCCGGATGACGGCGTTACCGGCGGCGTCGCCAACTCTGCTCAGGTCGTTCGTCAGTGAGGGCGGAACGGTCAGTCCGGCAGAGCGTGCCCAATCGGCAAGATCGGCGAGGCTGCCCAAGCGGTCCACGGCCTCTGCGCAGGCAACGCGGTCCGACACACTGTTTGTGAAGTCGAGGGCAGGGTGGCCGCCGACGAGGCGGGTTTCGCGCCATCGGCCGTAGAGGGTTCTCTCGTCTTGCATAACCGTTAAAAAGCTTTTATCCGGTTATCTATGCACTCGCAAGGATCTGGTCTTTCGCCATGCCCTAGCACGGAGCCCGGCGCCGCCGCGGTCTTCTTGAGCGGCATCAAAGCGACCCGGAGCCTGGGGGCGGGCGC
>JANQIA010000089.1 GCA_028282405.1 Rhodovibrionaceae bacterium | reverse complement strand
GAGAGCGCGTTGACCACCGAGACGCCGACGCCGTGCAGGCCGCCGGAGACCTTGTAGGAGTTCTGGTCGAACTTTCCGCCGGCATGAAGCTGGGTCATGATGACCTCGGCGGCGGACACGCCCTCCTCCTCGTGGATGTCGACAGGGATGCCGCGACCGTTGTCGCGCACGGTGACCGAGCCGTCGCCGTTCAGCACCACCTCGACGCGGTCGCAGTAACCGGCCAGCGCCTCGTCGATGGCGTTGTCCACCACCTCGTAAACCATGTGGTGCAGGCCGCTGCCGTCATCGGTGTCGCCGATGTACATGCCGGGACGCTTGCGCACGGCTTCCAGCCCGCGCAGCACCTTGATGGACTCCGCCCCGTAGTCCGCACCTTCGATCTGTTCGTTCAACTGCTCGTCCATTTTTTTGTCAGTTCTTTGCACGCGGCACCTCAGGATATGCGCGGCACGCCGCCCTCGAAGGTGACCACCCGCGCCGCGCCGGCGATCTCGCGATAAGGCGCCAACTCGTTGCCGGTCATCCAGACCTGGGCGCCCAAACCCGCAAGGGCCGCGAAAAGAGCGGCGCGCCGCGGCGCATCCAGATGCGTCGCGATCTCATCCAACAGCAGCAGGGGCGCCGCCCCACGCTCCGCCGCGACCAGGCGCGCATGCGCCAACACCAGCGCCACCAGAAGCGCCTTCTGCTCGCCCGTCGAGCAGAGCGCGGCCGCCAGCTCCGGCTGGCCCGCCACCTCCTTGCGCGAAACCAGGAGATCGCAGCGGTGGGCCCCGACGGCGGCCCCGCCGCTTTCCGCGTCCTGGCGGCGCGAGGCCGCCAAGGCCTCGGCCAAACGCTCCTCCACATCGACTGCGGCCTCGGCCTCCAGCCAAGCCTCCGCCTCGCCCGACAGACCCAGACGCGGCTGAGGAAAGCCGCTCTCGTCCTGGGTCGTGGCGGCGGAGAGCCGCCGCAGCAGCTCGCGCCGGGCCGCCGCCAGAGCGACGCTGCGCTCGGCCATCGTCCGCTCCAGGGCCGCGAGCCAGCTCGCATCGGCCGGGCCCTGCTTGAGCAGCCGGCTGCGGTCCCGCATCGCCTGCTCATAGGCCGTCCAGCGCCCGCTGTGGGCCGACTGGAAAGCGGCCACCAGGCGGTCGAGAAAGCGCCGCCGCGCGCCCGGCCCCTCCTGGAAGATCCAGCAGGTCTCCGGCGTCAGCCAGACCGCGGCCAGGATCTCGCCCAGCGCCTGTTGGCTGCCGCCGTCCTCGCCGTCGACACGGACCGCACGGCGTTCCCGCTGTGTCTCGCCGCGCGGCTTCGGGTCCAAGCCGGTGCCAACACGGCGCTGCCCCTGGGGCGTTTCCACCACGGCCGAGACCGCCCAGAGCCCGTCCGCCGCCTCGGCCTGGTTGGCCGGCAGGCGGCTCGACAGTTCCGACAGCCTGGCGCGCCTGAGGCCGCGTCCCGGTACGAGCAGGGACAAGGCCTCCAAGACGTTGGTCTTGCCGCCGCCGTTCGGGCCGGTCAGCAGCACCGGGCCGGGCGCCGCCTCCAGCTCCGCCGAGCGAAAATTGCGGAACGCCGAGAGGCGAAGCTGCGAAACCCAAAGCTGCGGCGCGGACCAAGGCTGCTGTTCAGCATTGGTTGCGAACCGCGATTGAACCGCCGCGCTTGCCTTCAAGTCGCCTCCAAACCTGCCGCTAGACGCGCATCGGCATGATGACGTAGAGCGCGCTGACATCGGTGGTATCGCGCACCAGGGTCGGCGACGCCGGGTCGGCCAAAACGAACTGGGCCGCTTCACCTTCGATCTGCTGGGCGATGTCCAATAGATAGCGCGAATTGAAGCCGATTTCGAGTTTCGGCCCGTCATAGCTGACCGGTATGTCCTCCTGCGCGCTGCCCGCATCGGGGCTGTTGGCGGAGAGGGTCAGCGCGCCGTCGTTCATGCTCAGCTTGATGGCGCGGCTCTTCTCGGTGGAGATGGTGGAGACCCGGTCGACCGCCTCGCGGAAGCTGCGGCAATCGACTTCCATGAGCTTATCGTTGCCGGTCGGGATGACCCGCTCGTAATCGGGGAAGGTGCCGTCGATCAGCTTGGAGGTCAGCTCGCTGCGGCCGAAGTTGAAGCGGATGCGCGTCTCCGACAGGCCGATGTCGACGCTGTCCTCGCTGTCCTCGATCAGCTTGCGCAGCTCACCCACCGTCTTGCGCGGGACGATGACGCCGGGGATGCCCTGGGCGCCTTCCGGCAGGGGCATCTCGAAGCGGGCCAAGCGGTGCCCGTCGGTCGCCACCGCGCGCAGCACGTCGAGCCCTTCGTTGGTGCCGGCGTGGAGGTAGATGCCGTTGAGGTAATAGCGCGTCTCTTCCGTCGAGATGGCGAAGCGCGTGCGGTCGACCAGGTTCATGGCCTCGGCCGCCTGCAGCCGGAAGTTATGCGGCAGGTCGCCGCCGCCCGGCGAGGGGAAGTCCTCCTTCGGCAGGGTGGCGAGGGAGAAGTTCGAGCGCCCGCTGCGGATCGAAAGCTGCCCGCCGTCGGCATCGAGCGACAGCTCGACTTCGGAGCCGTCGGGCAGCTTGCGGACAATGTCGTAGAGCGTATGGGCGGGCGCGGTGGTCGCGCCGCTCTGCTCGACCCGGGCGTCGACCTGCTCGACGATGGTCAGGTCCATGTCGGTGGCGGTCAGCGCCAGGCTGTTGTCCTCGGCGCCGAGCAGAATATTCGAGAGAATCGGAATGGTGTTGCGCCGCTCGACGACGGACTGAGCATGACTAAGGGATCGCAGCAGGACGGCGCGTTCTATGACAAGCTTCATGGCGTTCCAAGAAATCAGAGAATGGTTCGAATCGGCTCTTCCACGGCCGGCCCGGCATCCAGTTGCCGCAGCCGCCAAAGCCCCGCGAATCGGGAACGCCTACTATAGCATAGCACCCCGATGCGCAAAGGCCTTTGGCCGGCTCCACGTGGGGCCGAACTGTGGCAATCGATGGGGTGCGGCGGGAGCCCCCGAGACCGGGGACTCCCCACCGAAACGCCGTTAGGTTTCCAGCATGCGCCGCAAGAGCTCGACGTCCTCGGCGAAGCCGCTGTCGAGCGCGATCAGCTCTTCTACCTTGCGGACGGCATGCATCACCGTGGTGTGGTCGCGTCCGCCGAAGCGCCGGCCAATCTCGGGCAAAGAGCGGGCGGTGAGCTGCTTCGAGAGGTACATGGCGACCTGCCGCGGACGGGCCACGGCGCGGGCACGGCGGGCCGAATGCATGTCGGCCACGCGGATGTTGAAGTGCTCCGCCACCTTCTTCTGGATTTCCTCGATCGTCACCCGCCGGTCGCAGGCGCGCAGCAGGTCGAGCAGCAGCTCCTGGGCCGCTTCCAGGGTGATAGGCCGACCGACCAGCGAGGCGTGCGCGATGATGCGGGTCAGCGCCCCTTCCAGCTCGCGCACGTTCGAGGTGATCTTGTGCGCCAGGAACTCGATGACCTTGGGGGGCACCTCGACGCCGGAGCGTTCGACCTTGGCCTGCAGGATGCTGAGGCGCAGCTCATAGGTCGTCGGGTGGATGTCCGCGACCAGGCCCCAGCCGAGGCGTGAGCGCATACGCTCCTCGACGCCTTCCAGATCGCTCGGGCTCTTGTCGGCGGAGATCACCACCTGCCGGTTCTGATCGACCAAGGCGTTGAAGGTGTGGAAGAACTCTTCCTGCGTCGCCTCGCGCCCACCGATGAACTGTACGTCGTCGATCATCAGCACGTCGACCGAGCGGAACATCTCCTTGAAGGCCATGGTGTCCTTCGTGCGTACAGCACGCACGAACTGGTACATGAACTGCTCGGCCGAGAGATAGATGACCCGCTTGCTCGGATGCGCACGCTGAATCTGCCAGGCGATGGCATGCATCAGGTGGGTCTTGCCGAGGCCAACCCCGCCGTAGAGGAACAGCGGATTGAACGGCGGCTGGCCGGCTTCTCCGACCCGTCGGGCCGCGGCATAGGCCAGCTCGTTCGACTTGCCTACGACGAAGGCGTCGAAGGTGAAGCGCGGGTCGAGCGGGCCGCCGTAGGCCTCGATGGCCCGCAGCTCGTTCTGCCCCGGCGTGGCGGAGAGGCCGTTCTCCTTCGCCACCTTGTCGGCGGCCGCCTTTCCGTTCACGCCGTCGAGGCTGTCGGCCTCCTTGGCGTCCGGCGGCGGATAGTTGAAGTCGTCCCGTACGATGGGTGTATGCGGCACCTGTCCCGCACCGGCCATGGGTGCTGTCGGCGCACGCGGCGTCACCACCACGTCGACCGCTTCGACCTCCGGCAGCTCATCCTGCCAGATCCGCAGCAGCGCTTCGCCGTAGTTGCCGGCGATCCAGTCGCGCATGAAACGTGAGGGAACCGTCAGCCGCACCTTCGGGCCGCGCACCGAGCCGAGGGCCAGCTCGCGCAGCCAGCTACGATAGGCAGCTTCTCCGGCTTCCTGCCTTAAGCGGCCCCTGATTGCGGCCCATGTTTGTTCGAGGGAACGAGCATTTCCTGAATAACTTCCTAGTCCTTCCGCATCTGCGTTCATCTTGTGCAATGCCCCGACCGTCCGTCTCTAAATATGTTTGCGTCTGTGGAGTCCGCTCCGGCAGCAAACCCGTGAGAGGTCTACTCGCTACCGTTGCGATCCGCTCTACTATGCTTCTTCCCCCTAGACTAGTTATACTCCCCATAGGACGTGTAAAAACCTCACGTCCCGTACCGACACACACTATAGTTTGGGTACATTTCCCACAAGCCACCGCATCGTCTAATATTTATGACGATCTATGTGCCTATATTTGTGGTTTGTACCTCCCGTTGGGACGGTGCGCCTGTTTTTTATTAATGGTTGAGCACCGTTTATCTGGACCGCTCGCAGCTATGATTGTGCCGCTTGGCGACCGATACTCGTAACCTAGCTGTCATTCCGAACGGAGGCAAGAGGCCATAAAGAGAACGCCGGGACCCGCCGACGTTCGCCTCTCAGCAACGAAGGTCAAGTCTGTGGAATCCCGACGATTCCCGGCGGGGAAATAAGGCAAAAAAAACACCGCCCGAAGGCCGGCGCCTTAACCAAGGACCTAATTCCTTTACTGTGAGATGACACATTGATGACGGCTTTGCGAAACACAAAAAGCCGGCAGCGGCCGATGGGGCCGATGCCGGCGAAACAGGCCGCAGCCGCAACCGCTTAGGTTGCCGAGGCCAGCGCCTTGATGCGGGCGGAGAGGCGGGAGATCTTCCGCGACACGGTATTGCGATGCATCACGCCGCGGGACACGCCGCGCTGCATTTCGGGCTGCGCCGCCTTGAGGGCGGCCGCCGCCGTGTCGCCATCGCCTGCAGCGATCGCCGCCTCGACCCGCTTGACGTAGGTCCGGATGCGGCTGCGCCGGGCGCCGTTGACGACGGCCTTACGCGCATTCCGTCGGTTGCGCTTTTCGGCTGACTTGTGGTTTGCCATGTTGACCTTTGAGCTTCGCGCTAGAACAAGCCGCGGTCTATAAGTCAGACGGCGGCCAAGCGTCAAGCGCCCTGGTTCACGTTTTTCGCAGCCGATGCGCCCGCGCTTAGCGGTGCTTGAAGTCCGGCTTACGCTTTTCGGCGAAGGCCGCCATGCCTTCTTTCTGGTCTTCAAGGGCGAAGGTGTTGTGGAAGAGCCGCCGTTCGAACAGCACGCCTTCCTGCAAGCTCGATTCGAAGGACCGATTAACGGCTTCCTTGCACATCCGAACGATCGGCTGCGACAGGCCGGCAATGCTGTCCGCGGTCTTCATGGTCACCGTCATCAGCTCGTCGGCGGGCACCACCTTGGCCACCAGGCCGGCGCGCAGCGCTTCCTCCGCCGTGATCATGTCGCCGGTCAGGCACATGTACATGGACAGCGACTTGCCGACCGCCCGGGTGAGGCGCTGTGTGCCGCCGGACCCGGGGATGGTGCCGATCTTGATCTCGGGCTGGCCGAACTTCGCCGTGTCGGCCGCGATGATGATGTCGCACATCATCGCCATCTCGCAGCCGCCGCCCAGCGCAAACCCGGCCACCGCCGCGATCACCGGCTTGCGGATCGTGGTCACCACCTCCCAGTCGTCGGTGATGAAGTCCTGGTCCGAGACCTCCTGGAAGGTCTTGTCCTTCATCTCCTTGATGTCGGCGCCGGCGGCAAAGGCCTTCTCGGAGCCGGTCACGACGATGCAGCCCACCTCGGGGTCGGCATCGAAGTCGCGCAGGGCTTGGCCGAGCTCATCGATCAGGGCGGCGCAGAGCGCGTTGAGCGCCTGCGGCCGGTTCAGGGTGATGACGCCGACGGCGCCACGTTTCTCGACGAGGAGGTTCTCGTAGCTCATGGGATGTCGCTTGCCTGTGCGTTGTGGTCGCTGGGAGGGACTTGAGTCGGGCCGGGACTTACCTGCTGCCCCCTGAGCGGTCAACGCGCGGCGCCCTAACCCAGCGCCGATCCCCCCTCTCCCGTCACTCGCGCGGCGAGAGAATGAAGCGAACCGTCAGGCGCTGCGCGGCCGGCTGGAAGGCCAGGCGGAGCTGCTCTTCTGCTCGCTGGTAGAGCCCGCCGCCCGCCGGCTCCCACCCGAGCGACGGCAAGGTGCGAAGATAGAAGGCCTCGACCTCGGGCTGCGAGAGCGGCCCCTCGGCCTCCATCTCGACGATCCGGCCGCTGGGCTTGTCGAAGACCACCGCCCCGGGCTGCTCGACCAGCCCGGCCATCAGCGGCAGGTCGGGGATGGCCTCGGCGAAGCGCGCTTCGGCCGCCGCCTGCCCGGGGGCGAGCAGCACGACGGCGAGCAGCAAGACCGCGAAACGCAGGGGAACGAGCTTCAGGCTCATCGCTGGGTTCGTCCGCAAAAGAAGGTCGAGCGACCACTCTGAACGATCCGCGCGATCCTGCAAGGCGTCTTTGCCGCGGGGTCCCGCTCACAACGCGGACAAGGCTCGCCTTCCTTGCCGTAGACGGACCACTGGTGCTGGAAGTAACCAAGCTCGCCGGAGGCCTGCACATAGTCCCGCAAGGAGGAGCCGCCGGCCTCGATGGCGCGCAGCAGCACGGCGCGCACGGCAGCCGCCAGCCGGTCGGCGCGGTCGCCCTGCACCGTATAGGCCTGGCGGCGCGGCGAGAGCCGGGCATCGAAGAGCGCTTCGCAGACATAGATATTGCCAAGGCCGGCCACCACACGCTGATCGAGCAGAGCCGCCTTGATCGGCGTCCGCTTGCCCTGCAGCGCCGCCGCCAGCGCCGGGCCGTTGAAGGCATTGCCCAGCGGCTCGGGGCCGAGCGCCTTCAGCATCGGGTGCTCGTCCAGCGTCGCCGCCGGAAAGAGATCGACGAAGCCGAAGCGCCGCGCGTCGTTGAAGCGGACCTGGCCGCCCTCCTCCGTCTCGAGCACCAGATGATCGTGCTTTTCGAAGGGCTCGAAGGGAGGCGAACAGAGGGTCATGCGGCCCGACATGCCGAGATGGCAGAGCAGCACCTCCTCCTCGGCGTCTCCCTTCGTGCCGGCCGGCTCGAGATGCATCAGGATGTACTTGGCCCGCCGGGCGATGCGGGCGATGCGGCGGCCCTCCAGCCGCTTCGGGAGGTTCGGCGGAAAGGGAAAGCGCAGGTCGGGCCGGCGCTGCTCCACCCGGCTCAAACGCCGCCCTTCCAGGACCGGACGCAGGCCGCGGCAGACGGTTTCGACCTCGGGCAGTTCGGGCAAAGGGGCGTTCCTCGTTGAGAGACGGACAGCGAAGGACGAGCGCGACCGAGCCGCAGTGGTGCGCCCCTGGGACGCACCCCTGGGACGCACCCCTGGTGCGGTTGCCGGCCGCAAGCTATCTTGCCGCGCATGACAGGCGAATCGTCAAGCGACCCAGAGCGTACGACCGGCGACGCGCCGGTCTCTTTCGGCTACCGCAAGGTCTCGGCAGCCGACAAGCCCTCCATGGTGCAAAGCGTCTTCCGCAACGTGGCCTCGCGCTACGATCTGATGAACGACGTCATGTCGGCAGGCACGCACAGGCTGTGGAAGGCCGCGCTGGTCGACTGGCTGGCGCCCCGCCCCGGCCTGCGCGTCCTCGACGTGGCCGGCGGCACTGGCGACATCGCCTTTCGCATCCATGCGCGCTGCCCCGACAGCGATATCCTGGTCTGCGACCTGACCGAAGAGATGCTCAACGTCGGGCGCGACCGGGCCGTCGACCGCGGCATCCTCACGGGGCTGGACTGGCTCTGCGCCGACGCCGAAGCCCTGCCGCTCAAGGATCGCAGCGTCGAGGCCTATACGATCTCCTTCGGCCTGCGCAACGTGACCCATCTGGAGCAAGCGCTGGCCGAAGCCAGGCGCGTGCTCAAGCCGGGCGGACGCTTTCTCTGCCTGGAGTTCAGCCGGGTCGCGCTGCCGCTGCTACGCGATGCCTACGACCTCTATTCCTTTCGCATCATTCCGCGGCTGGGCGAGGTGATCGCCCGCGACCGCGAGTCCTATCAGTATCTCGTCGAATCCATTCGGCGCTTTCCGGATCAGGAGGGTCTGGCGCATCGCATGGCCGCCGCAGGCTTCGAGCGCGTCCAGTACCGCAACCTGATGGGTGGCGTCGCCGCCCTGCACTCCGGCTGGCGCCTGTAGCGACCCGGAAACGAGCTGACCCCACCGGCCGCAGCGATGATCAAAGCCGCCATCCTGTCCTTCCGCGTGCTCGGCATTCTTTGGACCCTGGCGCGGTGCGACGCCTTTGCGGTGTTCGAGGACACCCTGGTCAACCAGCGCCTGCTGCGCCTGGTCCGCCGCCTGGCGGCGCGCGACTGCAGCGGGCGGCCGGGCGAGCGCCTGGCCCGCGCGCTGAGTCTGCTCGGCCCCGCCTTCGTCAAGTTCGGGCAGTTCCTGGCGACCCGCGCCGACCTGATCGGCAACACCCTCTCGGAGGATCTCTCCAGCCTGCAGGACCGACTGCCGCCCTTCGCCAGCGAAGAAGCCCAGCGCGTGGTGGAGCGCAGCCTGGGCCAGCCGATCTCGGAGCTCTTCGTCAGCTTCGAGGCGCAGCCGGTCTCCGCCGCCTCCCTGGCGCAGGTTCACTTCGCCACCATCGAACGGCGGCGCGCCATGGTTGCCGTGCGCGAGCGAGACAGCGCCGACGAAGATGTCGAACTGATCGAGGTGGAGGAAGCGGACGAGAGCGAGGTCGTTAAGGTCGCCGTGAAGATCCTGCGCCCGGGCATCGAGCGCGAGTTCCTGATGGACATCGACCTCATGGCCTGGGGCGCTGCGGTCCTGGAGCGGCTCGTGCCGCTGTCCCGGCGCTTTCGACCGGTCGAGTCGGTTGCCCTCTTCCGGCGGCTCTCGGAAGTCGAGATGGACCTGAGGCTGGAGGCGGCGGCGGCCAGCGAGCTGGCGGACAACTTCGCCGACGACCCCGGCTATCGCATCCCCCGGATCGAGTGGGACTACACCGCGCAACGCGTCCTGACCATGGAGCGCGTCTCCGGCATCCGGCTTGACGACCGGGCGGCTCTCTTGGAAGCAGGCCACGACCTGCGGATGATTCTGGAGAACGCGGCCGAGATCTTCTTCAAGCAGGTCTTCCGCGACGGCTTCTTCCACGGCGACCAGCATCCCGGCAACATGTGGGTCGACGAAGAAGGCCGCATCGTGGTAGTCGACTTCGGCATCATGGGCCGGCTGGACCGCAAGATGCGCTATTTCCTGGCCGACATGCTGCTGGCCACCCTGGCGCGCGACTACCGCCGCCTCGCCCGAGTTCACGTCGAGGCGGGCTTCCTGCCGGCCGGCCAACCGGAGGAGCTCTTCGCCCAAGCGCTGCGCGCCGTCTGCGAGCCGATCTTCGGCCGGCCGCTGGGCGAGATCTCCTTCGCCCGCCTTTTGGGGCAGATCCTGCAGATCACCGCCTCCTTCCAGATGCCGGTGCAGCCGCAACTCTTGCTGATGCAGAAGAACATGCTGATGGCCGAAGGGGTCAGCCGGAAGCTCGACGACAGCCTCAACATCTGGATGCTGGCCGAGCCGCTGATCGTCGAGTGGGTGGCGCAGCACCGCGGACCCCAGGCCCGTTTGCGCGAGGCGAGTCATGACCTGGGCGAGATCCTGGAGCGCATGCCCTACAACCTGCGGCGCCTGGAGCGCCTCGGCGAGATGGCGGAAGAGGAGCTTGCCCGCACCCTTGCAGACCCCAGCGGCCGCCGCCGTGGCGGGCTCGCTTGGGGCCAGGGCCTGATGTGGCTGGCGATCGCCCTGCTCGCCTTAATGGTGATTGTCGACTAGGCGCGTTTCGCCTGCTTGAGCAGGCTGCGCAGCAGCACCTCGGTGCCGGCGGCGCAATCTTCCAGGGTCGCGCTTTCCAGCTCGTTGTGGCTCAGGCCGTCCTTGCAGGGGATGAAGAGCATGCCGACGGGCATGAGCCGGGCGAGATAGCAAGCATCGTGGCCGGCACCGGAGAAGATCTCCTGGGAGCCGTGGCCGGCCGCCTCGGCCGCATCGCGGACGGTGGCGATGCACTTGGGGTCGAACTCCACCGGCTCTTCGTAGTCGACCCGCCTGAGCTCGACGATCACACCGGTGCGCTCGGTCTCCGCCCGGCAGAGCGCCCGAATCTCCAGGATCATCTCGTCGAGCTCACGCCGCTCGGGATGGCGCAGATCGACCGTGAAGTCGACCCGGCCGGGAATGGTGTTGCGCGCATTGGGGGAACAGGCGATGCGCCCCACGGTGCAGACGCCCGACGGCGCATGCGCGAGGCCGAGGTGGTTGAAGGCGCGGATGAGCTCGGCGGCGGAGACCAGCGCATCCTTGCGGGCCGGCATGGGCGTGGTGCCGGCGTGGGCCTCCGTGCCCGTCACGGTAACATCGAAACGCGCCTGACCGCGGGCGCCGGTGACCACACCGATGGTCTCGCCGGTGGCTTCCAGCACCGGCCCCTGCTCGATGTGGGCCTCGAAGTAGGCGTCGAGCGGCCGGCCGCCGCAGGGGAGCTGGCCGCGGTAGCCGATGCGGTCGAGCTCCTCGGCGAAGTTCAGGCCATCGACGTCCTGCGCCGCATAGGCCGCCGTCAGCGACGCCTGACCGGCGAAGACGCTGCTGCCGCCGAAGGGAAAGCGGGTCCCTTCCTCGTTGGTCCAGACGACCACTTCCAGGGGCGCCTTGGTCTCGATCTCGGCGTCGTTCAGGGCGCGCACCACCTCGAGGCCCGCGAGGACGCCGTAAGCGCCGTCGAAGCGCCCGCCCGTGGGCTGGGTATCCAGGTGGCTGCCGGTGGCGACCGGAAGAGCCGATTTCTTGCGCCCGGGCCGGCGGGCGAAGATGTTGCCCATGGCATCGATGCTGACGTCGCAGCCGGCCTCCCGGGCCCAGGCGACGAAGAGGTCGCGGCCCGCCTTGTCCTCATCGCTCAAGGCCAGACGACAGCAGCCACCCTTCTCGGTGGCGCCGATCTCCGCCATCTTCATGAGGCTGTCCCAGAGGCGCTCTGGATCGATTCGCAATTCAGTCATGGCCGTTCTGATTTCGCCATATAGCTTTAAACTACCAAATGCATGGTAAATCGACTCTTGTCAGTCCGCAGAGGCGTCATACATATTTCAACACAAGCCACGCGAAAATATACAGCTTGATCAGATGTCTACCGCAAAGCGCGTCCTCCTGATCGTTTCGGGCGGTATCGCGGCTTACAAGAGCCTCGAGGTCATTCGCCGCCTGCGCGAGCGGGGCATTGCGGTGCGCTGCATCTTGACCACCGGCGGCGCGCAGTTCGTGACGCCGCTGTCGCTCTCCGCCATCAGCGGCGACAAGGTCTACGGCGAGCTCTTCTCGCTGACCGACGAAGCCGAGATGGGGCATATACAGCTAAGCCGCGACGCCGACCTGCTGCTGGTCGCGCCGGCAACCGCCGACATTCTGGCCCGCATGGCCCAAGGCCTGGCGGGCGACCTGGCGACCACCGCGCTTTTGGCCACCGACAAGCCGGTGATGGTGGCGCCTTCCATGAACGTACGCATGTGGAGCCATCCGGCGACGCAGGCCAATCTGGCGAGCCTGAAGGCGCGCGGCACGCTGTTCGTGGGCCCGAACGAAGGCGACATGGCCTGCGGCGAGTACGGTCCCGGACGCCTGGCGGAGCCCGACGAGATCGTCGCCGCGGTGGAGCGTTTCTTTCAGTCGGGCAGCCGCCTCGAGGGCTTGCGGGCGCTGGTCACCAGCGGCCCGACGCACGAGGCGATCGACCCGGTGCGCTATATCGCCAACCGCTCGTCCGGCAAGCAGGGCCACGCCATCGCCCAGGCCCTGGCGGATTTGGGCGCCGAGACCACGCTGGTCTCCGGCCCGACCAACCTGCCGGACCCGGAGCGCGTACGGGTGAAGCACGTACGCTCGGCCGAGGAGATGCTGGCCGCCTGCCTCGACAGCCTGCCGAGCGACGTTGCCGTCTGCGCCGCCGCCGTGGCCGACTGGAAGGTCGCCGCGGCCGCCAACCAGAAGCTCAAGAAGGGCGAGACCGGCCCCCCGAGCCTGAGCTTGACCGCCAATCCGGACATCCTGGCGACCTTGGCCGAGGACGGGTCCAAGCGGCCGCCCCTGGTGATCGGCTTCGCCGCCGAGACGGAGAAGGTGATCGAGCACGCCACCGCCAAGCGGCAGCGCAAGGGCTGCGACTGGATCCTCGCCAACGACGTCAGCGCCGACAGCGGCACCTTCGGCGGCGACGACAACAGCATTCATCTGATTTCCGCCGACGCCGGCGAGAGCTGGCCGCGCATGAGCAAGCGGCAGGTCGCCGCCTGCCTGGCGGAGCGCGTCGCCACCCATTTCGAAAGCCGGCGCGCATGAGCGACTCTGAGCCGCCCAGGCAGCCGCTGCGGCTGCCGGTTTGCCGCTTGCCCCATGGAGAGGGACTGGATCTGCCGGCCTATGCCACGGAGCATTCGGCCGGCCTCGACCTGCTGGCGGCGGTCGAAGACACGCTGATCATCACGCCGCGCGACCGCGCGCTGGTCCCAACAGGCCTCACGATCGCGCTGCCGCCGGGAACGGAAGCGCAAATCAGGCCACGGTCCGGGCTTGCCCTGAACCATGGCATTACCGTCCTCAATGCGCCGGGCACCGTCGACGCCGACTATCGGGGTGAGATCAAGGTGCTGCTGGCCAATCTCGGCGAAGAGGACTTCACGGTCCTGCGCGGCATGCGTATCGCGCAGATGATCATCGCATCCTACCTGCGGGTGGCCTGGCAAGAACAGGACACCTTGGAAGCAACTGAACGAGGCGAAGGCGGTTTCGGGTCGACCGGCGTACGGTCGCTCCGCGGCAGCTCGACGTCCGCTTGAGGTGAACACGGAGCATGTTGAGACTTTCAAAAAAGCTACTTTTTGCCATCGAAGCTGTGGTCGACATTGCCTATCACTCGGCCTCGGGGCCGGTGCGCTCGACCGATATCTCCCGCCGTCAGGGCATTCCGCGGCGCTATCTTGAACAGGTGCTCCAGCAGCTGGTGCATCACCAGGTGCTGGCCGGACAGCGCGGCCCGCGCGGCGGCTATCGCCTGGCGCGGGAACGAAGACGGGTCACGGTGGGCGAGATCATCCGCATCGTACGGCAGCTCGAAGGCATGCCGGACCCGGTGCAGGAAACCGTCGGCTCGGAAATCGGCATCAAGGTCATCCGCCCCATTTGGAGCGACATGCAGAGCGAGATGATGGGGCGCTTCGATGCCTTGACCATCGAGGAGCTTTGCCGCCGCGCCAAGCAGAAGGGCATCACCGCCGACCACGCGACGGAGCCGGCGGGCGACTTCGCCATCTGACGGTCTCGCCGGGACCGTCTTGGGCGTGTGCCGGCTCCGCCACCCAACAGCGAACGAACGGATTGCCATGACGACGACCGCTCGCAGCGTCAAACCGAAAGACGAGCCCGCTCAGCCGCTTGGCCTGGCCGAACCGCACGGGCTTGCAGTCGCCGACCAAGCGGGCCGGATCTACGACGACTTGACCCAGACCATCGGGAATACACCGCTTGTCCGCCTATCGCGGCTTGCCGAGGCCCATGGGCTCGACTGCGAGCTGCTCGGCAAGTGCGAGTTCATGAACCCGCTCTCCTCGGTCAAGGACCGGATCGGCGCGGCCATGATCGATGCCATGGAGGAAGCCGGGCAAATCGGGCCCGAGACCACGATCGTCGAACCGACCAGCGGCAACACCGGCATCGCCCTGGCCTTCATCTGTGCGGCGAAAGGCTATCGCCTCGTCCTCACCATGCCGGAGACCATGTCGGAGGAGCGTCGCAAGATGCTCAAGCTGCTGGGTGCCGAACTGGTGTTGAGCGACGGCAGCAAAGGCATGGCCGGTGCCGTCGCCAAGGCCGAAGCGATCGTTGCAGAACTCGGCGATGCGGTCATCCCGCAACAGTTCTCCAACCCTGCCAATCCGGACATCCACAGGCGCACCACCGGCGAGGAGATCTGGCGTGACACCCAGGGTGAGCTCGACATCCTGGTTGCCGGCAGCGGAACCGGAGGTACCCTGACCGGCGCCGGCGGCGTGTTGAAGGAGCGCCTGCCGCAGCTCCAGCTCGTCGCGGTCGAGCCCGAAGACAGCGCCGTCTTGTCCGGCAGCCCGCCGGGGCCGCACAAGATCCAGGGTATTGGGCCGGGCTTCGTGCCGGCCAATCTGAACACCAAGCTGATCGACGAGGTTCTGCCGATCAGCAACGATACGGCCTTCCGCCAGGCGCGCGAGGCAGCCAGGCTGGAAGGCCTGCCGATCGGCATTTCTTCAGGCGCTGCGCTTGCCGCGGCTCTGGAGCTGGCCGAGCGGCCGGCCAACCACGGCAAGCGTATCCTGGTGATTCTGCCCTCGTCCTCCGAGCGCTATCTCTCGACCCAGCTCTTCGAGGGTCTGTAGCGTCGCGGGCCGGCAGGCGGCTTACTGCCCGATGTACTTTTCTTGCGCTTTCTGGACGGCCTGCTCGAGTTCGCCGTAGGACTCTGAGAAGCTCTGCTTGAAGTTATCCCAGGCGTTGTCGGTGCTTTCGCGCAATCCGTTCAAGCGCTGGTCGGCGTCCTCACGCATGGCCGACAGGCGCTGACGCTCTTCCTGCCAGCGCGTCTTGGCGTCCGCCGAGGCCTTCTCAATCTCCTGCTCGACCTCTTGCAGCTTGCTGTCGATATTGGCCAACAGCCGTTCGCCGGCCTGGACCGCCTTGTCCCGCTCTTCGGCCGCAGCGTCCATCAATGTCTTTTTGTCATCGTCAGAGGCCGCCATGGCGGGACCTGAAGCGACGATCTGCGCGCCCGCGAGCAGAAGCGCAGCGAGGAAAAAGACGGGAATGAGGGAGGGACGATAAAACATCTGAAACACGGGGTTAGCCTCCTTCGTGAGCCCTTGCCAGCAGCGCTACTTTAGGTGCGCCGGTCGGCCGATACAAACACATCGGCACGTCTGCTTACCACTATACACTACGGTGGGCCATTGCCTTTGCCCGTCAGTGCCCCCTAGTCTTTGATATGATGGAACTCGACGACAGCCAACTGGAGCGCTATGCGCGCCACGTCGTCCTGCCGGAGATCGACGAGGAGGGGCAGCTCAAGCTGCTCGGCTCCCGGGTGCTGGTGATCGGGGCCGGCGGGCTCGGCTCGCCCCTGCTGCTCTATCTCGCCGCGGCCGGCGTCGGCCACATCGGCGTGGTGGACGACGACGTGGTCGATCTCTCCAACCTGCAGCGCCAGGTCGTGCACGACACGACCCGGGTCGGCAGCCCGAAGGTCGAGAGCGCCCGCGCCCGCCTTAAGGAGGTCAATCCGGAGGTGGTGCTGGAGCCGCACCATACCCGGCTCACGCCGGCCAACGCCCTGGACCTCATCGGCGACTACGACCTGGTGGCCGACGGCTCGGACAACTTCGCCACCCGCTACCTGGTCAACGACGCCAGCTACCTGGCCGGCCGCCCCCTGGTCTCCGCCGCCATCATGCGTTTCGACGGGCAGCTCAGCGTCTTCCGCGCGCACCAAGGTCATGGCGAGGACGGCAAGGCCAACCCCTGCTACCGCTGCCTCTTCGGCGAGCAACCGCCGGGCGACCCCAAGCAGTCCTGCGCCGACGTCGGCGTGCTGGGGGCGCTGGCCGGCGCCATAGGCAGCCTGCAGGCCATCGAGGTGGTCAAGGAGCTGCTTGGCATCGGCCGCTCCATGAGCGGGCGGCTCATGCTCTATGACGCTCTGGAAAGCAGCTTCCGCACGGTCAAGGTGAGCGCCGACCCGGACTGCCCGCTCTGCGGGGAAAACCCGAGAATCCGCCAGCTCGGCGACGTGGACTATGGCCTGGCCGAGGCGGTCTGCGCCGCCGAGTAGTCGGCGCCGTCTCGGCGCAGAAGGCGATTGCCAAACGGCCCGGCGGCCCCCAGATTCATCCTATGAATGCGAGCAAGGACATGCCTCCCGGCGATCAGGAGTTCGACGCGGGGAGCTATGCCCGCGACAGCGCCCGGGTCGCGCGCGACTTCTGGGGCAAGCTGAAGCGCAACTTCACCAAGCTGCCCTTCGCCGTCGAGCTGGTCTCGGTCTACTACTGCGCCATCGACAAGCAGACCCCGCTGCAGGTCAGGGCGGCGCTGATGGCGGCCCTGGCCTATTTCGTGGTGCCGACCGACCTGCTGCCCGACTGGATCGCGCTCCTTGGCTATTCCGATGATGCCGCGGTGCTGTTCGGGGCCTACCGCCTGGTCTCCAACCACATCACCGACGTCCACCGCATCCTGGCGCAGGACGCTATCGAGAAGCTCCGCAACGCCGAAGGCGCCTCAGAGAACGGCACGCCCGCCTAATCCAGGCGCCGCAATCCAGGCCCCATAATCTAGGAGCGCCCCATGACGCCCGGCTATTTCCAGGATGTGGCCCGCTACAACCGCTGGGCCCACGCCCTGGTCAAGGAGGCCGGCGTCGAGCCGCCGGCCCTGGACCTGGTTTTCTATCTTCGGGAAAACCCCGAGAGCGCGCGCTGATACTTGCGTGGCCCAGGCCGTCCCTATATAAGAGCGGCTTTCCGAAATTCGGAGAATTTTGGCG
Organism: Rhodovibrionaceae bacterium; assembly: GCA_028282405.1. GTDB lineage: Bacteria > Pseudomonadota > Alphaproteobacteria > Kiloniellales > DSM-21159 > JANQMX01. Next base: position 6,318 of record JANQIA010000089.1, on the reverse strand, counting down.
GCACGGCCATAGGCATGCCCAGCCGCCTTTACATACGGCGTTTTTCGCGCCGATTCAGAGAGAAGGAAACGAAATGCCTAAGATGAAGACCAAGAGCGGCGCCAAGAAGCGCTTCAAGCTCACGGCGAGCGGCCGGGTCAAGGTCGGCTCCGCCTACCTGAACCACGGCATGCGCAAGCGCCCGCAGAAGATGAAGCGCAAGGCGCGCGGCACCATGATCCTGGCGGACGCGGACGCCAAGATCGTGAAGAAAAACTATCTCCCTAACGGCTAAGGCAGAGGAGCGCGACGATGGCACGTATCAAGCGCGGCACCACCGCCCATGCCAAGCACAAGAAGGTCGTCAAGGCGGCCGACGGCTACTACGGCCGGCGCAAGAACGTCTTTCGAGTCGCCGTCCAGGCGGTCGAGAAAGGCTGGCAGTACGCCTACCGCGACCGCCGCACCCGCAAGCGCTTCTTCCGGGGCCTCTGGATCCAGCGCATCAACGCGGCGACCCGCGAGCACGGCATGACCTACTCCCAGTTTATGGACGGGATCCACAAGGCCGGCATCGAAGTGGACCGCAAGATGCTGGCCGACCTCGCCGTGCGCGAGCCGGAGGCCTTCAAGGCCTTGGTCGACCAAGCGGCGGCAGCCCGGCAGGGCTAAGGCTTTACTCTCGTCTCTCCAGGGGAGAGGCGAGAGACGGCGGGCCGAAAGCGACCTCTTCCTCGTTCAGCTCTGTTCCCGCCGCGGAGCCATGCGAGGCGGCTTCAGGCAGAACATGACGGATCTCGACAGCCTCAAGAGCGAGCTGCTGACGGCGGCGCAGGCTGCCCCCGATCTCGCGGCGCTGGAGGCGCTGCGCGTTTCCGGTTTGGGCAAGAAGGGGCGCATCACCCAGCTGATGAAAGGCCTCGGCGGGCTCGACCCCGAGGCCCGCAAGGCCCAGGGTCAGGCGCTCAACCTGGTCAAGGACGCCCTGCAAAGCGCCATCGAGGCGCGTAAGGCTGAGCTGGAAGAGGTGGAGCTGGAGCGCCGCCTGGCGGAGGAGAGCCTCGACGTCTCGCTACCGGCCCGGCCGCGCGAGGTGGGCCTGGTCCACCCGATCAGCCAGACCATGGAAGAGCTGGTGGCGATCTTCGGCGAGATGGGCTTCACCGTCGCCGAAGGGCCACACATCGAGGACGACTTCCACAACTTCGACGCCCTCAACATTCCGCCCGAGCACCCGGCGCGCCAGGAGATGGACACCTTCTATTTCCCGGAGAAGACCGACGGCTCGCGCATGGTGCTGCGCACCCACACCAGCCCGGTGCAGGTGCGCACCATGCAGGCGACCAAGCCGCCCATCCGGGTGATCGCGCCGGGCCGCACCTTCCGCGCCGACCATGACGCGACCCACAGCCCCATGTTCCATCAGGTCGAGGGGCTGGTGATCGACGAGACGACCCACATGGGGCACCTGAAGGGCACCTTGATCGAGTTCTGCCGCGCCTACTTCGGCGTAGACGACCTGCCGGTGCGCTTCCGCCCGAGCTACTTCCCCTTCACCGAGCCTTCGGCGGAAGTCGATATCGGCTGCAGCAAGAAGGGCGGGCAGCTGGTGATCGGTGCCGGCGACGACTGGCTGGAGATCCTGGGCTGCGGCATGGTCAACCCGAAGGTGCTTGAGAACTGCGGCATCGACAGCAGCAAGTACCAGGGCTTCGCCTTCGGCATGGGCATCGAGCGCATCGCCATGCTGAAGTACGGCATGCCGGACCTCCGGCCCTTCTACGACAGCGACATCCGCTGGCTACGCCACTACGGCTTCGTGCCGCTGGAGACGCCGTCGATGGTGCGGGGGTTATAGGCCATGAAGTTCACATTCAGTTGGCTGAAGGACCATCTCGAGACCGAGGCCTCGCTTGAGGAGATCGCCGAGAAGCTCTCCATGCTCGGGCTCGAGCTGGAAGGCGTGGAGAACCCGGCCGAGAAGCTGGCGCCCTTCGTGGTCGGCTACGTCATCGAGGCGAGCCAGCATCCCAATGCCGATCGTCTTAGGGTTTGCCGGGTCGAGACCGGCAGCGGCGAGGTGCAGGTGGTCTGCGGCGCGCCCAACGCGCGGACCGGCATGTACGGCGTCTTCGCGGCCGCGGGCAGCTACGTTCCCGGCACCGACCTGCTGCTCAAGTCCGGGCAGATCCGCGGCGTCGATTCCAACGGAATGCTGCTCAGCGAGCGCGAGCTGGGACTCTCCGACGAGCACGAGGGCATCATCGATCTGGCGCCCGACGGCGAGGCGGGAGACCTCAAGCCCGGCCAGCCCATCGCGCCCATCCTCGGACTCGACGATCCGGTCATCGACATCGCCATCACGCCGAACCGCAGCGATTGCCTGGGCGTGCGCGGCGTGGCGCGCGACCTGGCCGCCGCCGGCCTCGGCAGGCTGAAGCCGCTCAACGCGCCCAAGATCGAAGGCACCTTCGAAAGCCCGCTCAAATGGGTGCGCGACCTGCCGGCCGACCTGCAGGAGGCTTGCCCCTACGTCGCCGGGCGCAGCTTCCGGGGCGTCAAGAACGGCCCCTCCCCGGCCTGGATGCAGAAACGCCTCAAGGCCATCGGCCTGCGGCCCATCTCCGCCCTGGTCGACATCACCAACTACGTGACCTTCGACCTCGGACGGCCGCTGCACGTCTTCGACGCCGACAAGGTGAAGGGCAATCCGACCATGCGCATGGCGCGCGAGGGCGAGGAGGTGCTGGCGCTGGACGGCCGCACCTACACGCTCGACCCGAGCATGACGGTGATCGCCGACGAGAACGGCATCGAGGGCATCGGCGGCATCATGGGCGGCGAGCTCTCCGGCTGCACCGAGGAGACCACCAACGTCTTCCTTGAGGTCGCGCTGTTCGACCCCGTGCGCACCGCTGCCAGCGGCCGCAAGCTCGGCATCATCTCGGACGCGCGCTACCGCTTCGAGCGCGGGCTGGACCCGGACAGCGCCAACTGGGGTCCGGAGGTCGCCGCGCGCTTGGTGCTGGAGCTCTGCGGTGGCGAGGCGAGCGAAGTCGTCTCCGCCGGCACGATCCCCGATACCAGCCGCAGCGTCACGCTGCGCGAGAACCGCTGCGAGAGCCTGGGCGGCGTCGCCGTCCCGGCCGAGCGCCAGGTCGCCATCCTGGAGCACCTGGGCTTCCCGGTGACGAGCCGCAAGGACCGCACCCTCACCTGCAGCGTGCCGAGCTGGCGCCCGGACATCGTCGGCGAGGCGGACCTGGTGGAAGAGGTGCTGCGCATCCAGGGCTACGAGGACATCCCGGTGACGCCGCTTCCACGGGAAACCGCGCTGCCCCGTCCGGCCCTGACCGAGCGGCAGCGCCGCGCTTCGGCGGCGCGCAACGCGCTCTGCTGGGCCGGCCTCAACGAGTGCGTCACCTACTCCTTCATCGACGAGCCGACGGCCCAGCTCTTCGGCTGGGAAGACGCGGCGATCAAGCTCGACAATCCCATCTCCACCGATCTCTCGGTCATGCGCCCCTCGGTGCTGACCACCCTGTTGCAGGCCGCCCAGCGCAACGCAGACCGCGGCCATGGCGACCTGGGCCTGTTCGAGATCGGGCCGCTCTACAAGGGCGATGCGCCCGAGGGCCAGGACTGGACGGCGGCGGTGGTGCGCGCCGGCCAAAGCGGGCCGCGCCACTGGAACGCGCCGCCCCGCCCGCTCGACGCCTTCGACGCCAAGGCCGACGCCCTCGCCGTGCTGGAGGCCGTCGGCGCCCCGGTGGAGAACCTGCAGGTCTCGACCGATGCGCCCCACTGGTATCACCCGGGCCGTAGCGGCCAGCTCCGCCTCGGCCCCAAGGTGCTGGCCGCCTTCGGCGAGATGCATCCGCGCATCCTCAACCGCCTCGACCTCAAGGGGCCGCTGGTCGCCTGCGAGGTCTTCCTGGAGCAGGTGCCGCCGCCCAAGAAGGCCGGCAAGCTGAAGGCCGCCGCCGAGCTGGCGCCCTTCCAGCCGGTCGAGCGCGACTTCGCCTTCGTGGTCGACGAGACCGTGCCGGCTGAGAAGGTGCTGCGCGCCGCCAAGGGGGCCGACAAGGCGCTGATCGCCCAGGTCGATCTCTTCGACGTCTTCCGCGGCGCCGCCCTCGGCGACGGCAAGAAGTCGTTGGCGCTCGCCGTCACCCTGCAGCCGCGCGAGGCAACCCTGACCGAAGAGGCGCTGGAGGCCGTCTCGGCCAAGATCGTCGCTCAGGTCGAGAAGCACTGCGGCGGCGTGCTGCGGGGCTAGGCAGGGCGGGCCTGGACCTGCGCGCCCTTAGGAATAGGTCGCGTAGCACAGGCACGAACGGATCAGGATTGCCCAAGGGGAACGCGCATGGCCGAGGAATGGCAGTATCAGCTAAGGCTCTATCTGGATGACGCCCTGTCGGCTGCGGCGCGCGGCGTGGGCGACGACCCGGCCTTGGCGCCCCTTTCGGAAGTGCTGGGCAGGCACCAGGCGGCGCTGAAGTGCCAGTACGACGCCTTCGCCGACTACGTCAGCGCGGCGGAACGCGAAGGGCGCGAGAACTATCCGCTCTACGCCTGGACCAAGGCGACCATCGAGGACCCGGCGAAGAAGGCGAAGTACCTCAAAGCCTTCACGCTCTACGTCGGCGGCGACGAGGTCTACGACCGGGACAAGGCCGAGGCGCTGGAAGCGGAGCTCGCGCCGCTGGTCGACGGCGAGCGGATACTGCGCCTCGCCAAGCACGACACCAACCCCGCCAACAACCCGCAGATGCCGGAGAAGTACCGGCAATAAAGCCGGCGTTGCGCTCAACGACGGTCGCTGCGGCGGCGCAACGGTGCCGCGATTGCGAGCCTGATCACACAACCTGCGAAGCCCAGCCCCCAAATAGCAGTTGAGGACCGTATAACCCTCAAAACGTCGGGGAGGACGGGAGCGGGCCATGGACGGGACGGACGGCAGGGAGTCCGAGGGCTTCTATCTCGGGACGGCGCCCTTTTCAGATTTTGCCCAGGTGGTCGATGCCAAAGTCTACCGGCCTTTGCCGGCCGGCTGGTGGCTCGGGCTGACCGACGTGGTCGGCTCGACCAAGGCGATCGGGGCCGGGCACTACAAGCGGGTCAACATGGCGGGGGCCACGGCGATCTCCGCCGTGATGAACGCCGTCGGCCACCGTAACTTCCCCTTCGTCTTCGGCGGCGACGGCGCCAGCCTGGCGGTGCAGCCGGAGGATGCCGAGGCCACCCGCGAGGCCTTGGCGCGCACCGCCCGCTGGGTCGAGGAGGAGCTGGGGCTCGCGCTGCGCACGGCGATGGTGCCGGTCGACGAGGCTCGCGCCGCCGGGCACGAGGTGCTGATGGCGCGCTTCGCCGCCTCCGACAATGTCTGCTACGCCATGTTCGCGGGCCACGGCCTGGCCTGGGCCGAAGAGCAAATGAAGCGCGATGCCTACGCCGTCCCCATGGCACCGCCCGGGGCGCGGCCGGACCTGACCGGACTGTCCTGCCGCTGGACGCCGATCAAGGAGACGCGCGGCTGCATCCTCTCCCTGTTGGTGGCGCCCCTGGGCTCGGCCGAAGATCCGGGCTTCGTCGCGGTGACCCGGCAGCTCGTCGCGCTGATCGGCCGCTACGAGCGGGGTGGCCACCCGGTGCCGCCGATCGGCCCCGGCTTCACCTGGCCGCCGGCCGGCCTGGAGCTGGAAGCCCGCGCCAGCCGCGGCGGCGCCACGCCGCTCGGCAAGCAGAAGCGCAAGATCTGGCTGATCACCCTGATCGCCTGGGTGCTCGACAAGACCAAGTGGAAAGTCGCCGGCTTCGACCCCCTGGCCTACCGCACCAACACGGCGGCCAACACCGACTTCCGCAAGTTCGACGACATGCTGCGCATGACCGTGGACTGCGGGCCCGACGTGCTGGCCAAGGCCAAGGACTTGCTGGAAGAGGCGCATCAGCGCGGCGTCCTGGCCTACGGCCTATGGGAGCAGTCGGCGGCGCTGATGACCTGCATCGTCCCCTCGCCCCTGACCCACGATCACATGCACTTCCTCGACGGCGCCGAGGGCGGCTACGCCCGCGCGGCGCTGCAGCTCAAGGCGCAGATGAAGGAAAGTGCGTCTTAGGGACTCACGCGCGGCGCGGGCCGTTATCGCCGGCTGTCATCCCGGCCAAGAGCTTCGCGCAAGCGAAGATCGCGAGCCGGGATCCATGGTTGGACCGGGTGCGAAAGTCGGACGTCTGGCGCTGGCTGAAGAATGTTGGAGTGGACGGCCCCCGACGGCATCGACTGTGCCAGAGTGAGTTCATCGACAACTCAAACAAAGGGAGCCGTCCATGTTG